>JAIXOX010000138.1 GCA_027486555.1 Comamonadaceae bacterium | reverse complement strand
CGTTAAACTGTTTCATGACCTGCCTCCTGAGTTGTGGCACTGGGTTGATAAAGGTTTCACACCCATTAACTTAACCCACGTTTGTCAGGTGGGCAGGTCATCCATCATGTCTACAGGGAGACACCCCGCATTTTGTTGATGCCCCCAGCGCAGTGGGACGCCCCGCATTTTGTGGGGCCCCAGCACAGTGGGAGGCCCCGCATTTTGTAGGAGCCCCGCCCTCGGGGCGATGGGCAGTGGTCTGCGAGGCTCTATCGCGACGAGGGCGTCGCTCCTACAGGGAGACGCCCCGCATTGTGTGGGAGCCCAGCGCAGTGGGACGCCCCGCATTTTGTAGGAGCCCCCAGCGCAGTGGGACGTCCCGCATTTTGTGGACCCCCAGCGCAGTGGGATGCACCTCATTGTGTGGGTCCCCAGCGCAGGTAAATCCCATGCCCACGTAATGGTGAGCGCCTTGACCTAGAATCCACACCGCGCCGCAATCTTGCGGCGCATTCGCTAGGGGTGTTGAAAGCCGTGAGGCCTTCGACTGAGAAAGTCCCTTTGAACCTGATTGAGGTAATCCTCGCGCAGGGAAGCTTGTCAAAAGAACGGCGTCCAAGTCTGGACGCTTCCTGTTCCCAGCCAGCCGACCTGCCATAACGTTGAAGGAAAAACGTCATGGCATTTTTTTCGCCATTTTTTTCGTCCAGTTCGCGCCGCTCTTCTGAGCGTTTGACTTGCCGCGTCACCCACATCGCCAGCGCCGTGGCTTGTCTGGCTTGGGGCTTCGCCCAAGCTCAAACGCAAGCCCAAACACCAGCGGTGAGTGAAATCACCATCACCGGCTCAGCCCCCTCGCAGGTCAGCGGCTTTGGCGATGTGCCTTTGCGCAAAGCGCCTTTCAGCGCGGTGACCATCGACCAGCAAACCCTGCAAGACATCGGTGCACAACGTGTGTCCGACGCCTTGCGCCTGGACGCCAGCGTGGCCGACAGCTACAACTCGCCCGCCTATTGGGACAGCCTGAGCGTTCGCGGCTACACCCTGAACAACCGCTACAACTACCGACGCGAAGGTCTGCCCATTTCGGCCGAAACCATGATCGGCATGGACAACAAAGAGCGCATTGAACTTTTCAAGGGCACCAGCGGCATCCAGGCTGGCACCAGTGCACCCGGCGGTCTGGTCAACTACGTGGTCAAACGTCCGCCCACAGCCCAGGACGAGACCCTCCGCTCGGCCAACGCCAGCTACGGCCCCGGGCGCAGCAGCAGCATCGGGCTGGACTTGGGCGGCCGCTTTGGTCAGGACCAAGTGCTGGGCTACCGCTTGAATGCGGCCTACGAAAACCTGAACCCGTACATCAAGAACACCGAAGGCCACCGCCACCTGCTGGCCTTGGCCATGGACTGGCGCCTCACGCCCGACAGCCGCCTAGAGTGGGAAATCGAGCGCAGCGAACGCCAGCAAATGGGCGTGAACGCCTACAGCCTGCTGGCCAACGCCACCGATCCCTTGAACGGCGTGCCCACGGTGCCCGCCACCGTGGACGGCACACGCAACATCACGCGCCAAGCCTGGTCGGTGCCTGGCGTTTTTGCAGGCACCACCGGCACCTTGCGCTTCAAGCAAAACCTCGACGGTGGCTGGCTGTGGACCACGCAATACGGCGCACAACGTCTGCGCACCGACGACCGCTTGAGCTATGCATTTGGCTGCACCTTGCAAAGCGGCGACTGGCTGGGTGACAAATACTGCAGCAACGGCGGTTTTGACCTGTACGACTACCGCAGCGACAAGGAACGTCGCAGCAGCGATGCGCTGCAAACAGAACTCAGCGCTCAGATGCGCCTGGCGGGCCTGCGCCATGACGTGGGCGTGAGCGTGATGCGCAGCCGCCTGCTCGACCGCCTGTCCGACAAGCAAGCCTACAACTGGGCTGGCACCGGCAACATCGACGGCACGTCAGACAGCCCGCAGGCCCAGCCCACGCCGGGCGAATTGAACACCAACCGCAGTGAATACACCACCGAAATCGCTCTGAAAGACCGCATCGAACTGAACTCCGACACAGCACTTTGGCTGGGCCTGCGCCACACCCGGCTCCACCGGGCCAGCGTGCGCACCGACGGCAGCCGACCCGAGCAGGACGCGCGCAGTTTCAACACACCGTGGCTGGCCATCACCCAACAAATCACGCCCGCTTATTTGGTATACGGCAGCTACGGCGAAGGCATTGAAACCGACATCGCGCCCAACCGCAGCCGTTACACCAACGCCGGACAAGCTCTGCCCGCACTGCGCAGCGAACAGTTCGAAGTTGGCATCAAAGGACAGTGGACACACACCCGCTGGCAAGCGAGTCTGTTTGACATCACGCGTCCCCAATCCGGTGATGCAGGCCTGTGCGATGAAGACAACACCTGCACACGCCAAATCGATGGCGAAGCCCGCCACCGTGGGCTGGAGCTGGCTGCAGGCACCAAACAAGGCCCTTGGTCGCTGGACATGGGCGCGGCATGGATCGAAGCCCTGCGCCAGAACGCCGTGATCAAGCCCAGCGTCAACGGCCAACGCGCCCTGAACGTGCCCCGCATGACCCTGCGCGGCCTGGCGCAATACCATTTCGCCGGTGTGCCCGGACTGCGCACCAGCCTGCGCCTGAGCCGCGAAGCCGAACGCCACGCCACCGAAGACGGCAGCGTGAAGTTGCCCGGCTGGACCACGCTGGACTGGGCATGGCATTACGACAACCTCACCCAGGGCACCCGCACCCAATGGACCGTGGCCGTCGACAACCTGGCCGATCGCCACTATTGGCGCGAATCGCCCAAGCAGTTTGGCCACTATTACCTGTACGCAGGCGCCCCTCGAACGCTGCGCGTCGCCCTGAAAACCAGTTTTTAACAGCGGCTTCAAAAAAATTTAAAAACTGCACCACAGACCCAAAACCTGTCCAAAAGCACTCTATAATTTAAGGCTGTTCCTCGATAGCTCAGTCGGTAGAGCGCCGGACTGTTAATCCGTAGGTCCCTGGTTCGAGCCCAGGTCGAGGAGCCAAGCGCTTCCAAAAAAGCCCACCCACAAGGTGGGCTTTTTTTTGCGTGTCAACCCTTCGCAGAACCCTCAGCAGGCGTGCACACCTTGCCCTGCATCAAGCGCCAGGCCCAGTCCAGATCAGCTTCGAGTTCCCGACGAGCGGCTTTTGCATCGCGTTGCGCCAAGGCCTGCATCAGGCCGTGGTGGTGCAAGGTGCGTGGTGCCCCCTGTTCGGGCTGGTGATGGGCCACGGCCACACGCACGTAAGGGCCGCTTTGCAGCCACAGGCTGCGGATCATGGACAGCAAGGTGGGCGATTGAGCGGCCTCGTACAGCGTGAAATGGAAGCGCCGATTGGCCTGCAATTCGGCCTCCACATCCCCGGTTTGCAATGCGTGCGAAAACTCGGCATCGGCCACCTCCAATGCGGCCAACAAATGCGCATCTGCGCGTTCGGCAGCCCGCTCGGCCGCATGCCCCTCCACCAAAAGACGGGTCTGGTGAATGTCGTCCAGCCGCTGCACCGACAGGTGCGGCACGCGCACGGGTCGCTGCGTGGCCGACTCCAGCGCTCCCTCGGCCACCAAACGCCGCAAAGCCTCGCGCACGGGCATCACACTGGTGTGAAACGCGTCGGCCAAGTCCCTGATCTGAAGGGTTTGCCCGCCCTGCAGGCGACCGCAAATCAAGGCGTCGGAGAGTTCGGCATAAATGCGGTCCTGCACCGAATCGCGCGAGACCGGCCGCAACACCGGCAACGGGGATCGCAAGGATTCTGGGCTGGGGGCATCACGTCGGGGTCGGGCCATGGGGCAGTATATCCACGCTTGATTTGTTCATGAGGGATGCCGTATTATGTGATCACATTATGGTGAACGCATGAAATCAGACCCCTCCGAACCCCTGCCCGCAGCAGCACCGCGACCCGCTTTGTGGTTTGTCCATGTGGCCTCATGGGTGCTCGCGGCCATGGCTGCTGTGGCCTTTCTGGATGTGGTTCTGCGCATCGCAGGCCGCCCCATCACCGGGGCCTATGAGTTGACGGCCTTGCTCATGGGCTTGCTGGTGTATGCCACCTTGCCTTTGGTGACCGCCCAAGACGAGCATGTGCGCGCAGGCATTTTGCAAATGTGGCGAAGTGCGCCAAAGGGCCTGGAGAGCCTGCTGCGCGAACTGCGCAAAATCTTGTCCTGCATGGCCTTGGCTTATCTGGCCTGGGCGCTGTTTCAGTACATGCTGCGGGTCGGCGCAGCAGGTGACCGGGCACCCTACATTGAAGTGCCCCTGTCGTGGGTGGCAGGTTTTGGGGCCATGAGCATGGCGCTTTCTGCGGTGATGGCCTTGTGGTCCAAGCGCCGTGTCGGGGCGGCTGCATGAGCGCCACCTTGATCGCCATGGCCGTGATGCTGGCCTTGATTGCCTTGGAAGTGCCCATTGCCGTGGCCATGCTGGTCACGGGCGTGGTCGGGTGCCTGAGTGTCTTGGGCTGGAGCCCCACCTTGTTCATGGTGGGTGAAACCGCCTTCAGCACCGTCAACAACTATTCGCTCACGGTGGTGCCATTGTTCATCCTGATGGGCAACCTGATCAACGAGGCGGACATCTCGCGCGAGCTGTACCGCGCCACCTACCGTTTTGTGGGGCATCTGCGGGGTGGCTTGGCTATTGCCACCGTGCTGGCCTGCGCGGGTTTCGCTGCCATTTGTGGCAGCAGCCTGGCCACATCGGCCGCCATGACGCGGGTGGCCTACCCAGAGATGAAACGCTACGGCTACAGCGATGCGCTGGCCACCGGTTGCATCGCATCGGCCGGCACTTTGGGCATCATGATTCCGCCCAGCGTGGCCCTCATGGTTTACGGCATCATGACCCAGACCGACATCGGCAAGCTGTTCATTGCCGGAGTACTGCCGGGCCTGTTGGGGGCCTTGTTGTATGTGGGCGCGGTCATGGTGTACACATGGCGTCACCCTGCATCGGGTCCGGCAGGCGAGCGCAGCACATGGCAAGAACGCCTGCACTCTTTGCGCGGCATTGGCAGCGTGGTCTTTTTGTTCGGCTTGGTGATTGGCGGGCTTTATGGCGGCTGGTTCACCCCGACCGAAGCGGCGGGCATCGGCGCTGCAGGCGCTTTCGCCATGGTGATCGCACGCGGGCGACTGACCCGCAAGATGCTGGCCAAGGTCCTGCGCGAATCCGTCGTTACCACCACCAGCTTGTTTTTCATCCTGATCGGCGCACTGGTCCTGTCCAAGTACATCACGATCTCGGGCTTCACGCCTTGGTTGGGCGGTGTGTTTCAGGGGCTGGACCTGTCGGCCATGCAATTTTTGCTCATCATTTGTGCCATGTACCTGGTGCTGGGCTGCTTTTTGGAAAGCATGTCCATGCTTTTGCTGACGCTGCCCATTGTGTTCCCCCTGGTGGTCAGCTACGGCATCGACCCGATCTGGTTCGGTGTGCTGATCGTCACCCTCATCGAAGTCGCCCTGATCACCCCGCCCGTGGGCATGAACGTGTACATGCTGGCCAGCCAGATTCCATCGGTTCCGCTGAATGTGGTGTTTCGCGGGGCCAGCGCCTTTGTGGCGGCCGACGTGATCCGCCTGGGCATTTTGCTGGCTGTGCCAGCCATTGCGCTGTGGCTGCCCTCTATCACCTGATCCAACCCCGAATCCTTATCCCCAGAGTCCTTCTCCCCTCCGTCCACCTCACCCAAGGAGCTTTCCCATGATCACCCCCCGTTTTCTGCGTCAATCCCTGCTGATCACTGCACTGGGCAGTTTCGCGCTCGCTGCGCAAGCCCAAACCGTCTGGCGCTTTTCCAATTGGCTGCCACCCACGCACCATGTGGTCACCGAAATGATCCAGCCCTGGGCCGCCGATGTCGAAAAAGCCACCGAGGGCCGCGTCAAGATCCAGGTGCTGCCCGCACTCGGTGCACCGCCAGCCCACTTTGACCTGGTCAAAAACGGCGTGGCCGACATCGCTTTCAGCGTGCACGCCTACACGCCCAACCGCTTCAAGTTCACCGAAATGGGCGAGTTGCCCTTCACCACCGACCACGCGGTGGTGAACTCGCTGGCTTACTGGCGCACCTACCAAAAACACTTTGCACAAGCCAACGAGCACGAAGGCACCGTCTTGCTCGGCCTGTGGACCAACGGCTCCTACCAGCTGTTCACCAAGGCCAATGCCTTGACCTCCATGAACGCGGTCAGCGGCATCAAGATCCGTGTGCCCGGCACCACGGTTGAAAAAATCACCCGCTCGCTGGGCATGACGCCCATCTCCTCGCCACTGTCCGAAGCCTACGAGCAAATTTCGCGGGGCGTGATCCAGGGCATGTTCCAGCAAAAGGAAACCGTGGTCGCCTTCAAGATGACCCAGCACATGCCCACGGCGTCTTATGTGCCGGGTGGCTTTGCGCATTCCAGCCAGTTCGTGGTGGTGAACGCCGCCAAGTGGGCGGCACTGGAGGCGCGCGACCGCGCTGCCATCGAAAAACTCTCGGGTGAAGTCATGGTGCGCCGCTTTGCCGCCGTCTGGCAGGCCAAGGAAGATGACGCCGACCGCCAATTGGCCGCTGCCGGTGTGAAGGTCACCGATGTGCAAGGACCTCTGCTGCAAGAGCTGCGCGGCAAGCTGGCTTTTGTGCAAGAAGAGTGGCTGGCAGACGCGAGCAAGAAATCGCCTGCTGCCAAACAAGCGCTGGACGAATACCGTGGCCTCATCACCAGCGTGTCGCGTGAGTTGGGCGTGAGCAAATGAGCCAGCCCGCAGGCGACGACACATTTGAATTGTTCGACCTGCGGGTGGAGTGGGAAGGCGATGGTCCTTGCTGGTGCAAGGCCAAAGCCGGCGACCACTTCGAGCTGCATGGTGAGCAGCTGCATTTTCCGCCGGGGCAAAGCTGGTCCATCTACACCCTGGCGGCGCTGCTGCCCATCTTGCCCGCCAAGCAGCGCCCCTGCCACCCCAACGACTGGATGAGCACCGACGCCCGCGTGGCCTGCCCCGATCCGAATTGCAAGGCCCGCTTTGTCATCAAGCGCTGCGGCACACGGCAGTTCAGCCACTCGGCCGTCACCGCAGAGCCTTTGGCCACATCTCCACAAGACCCTCCCAAAAAACCATGAGCATTTCCACCACCGAGCTGGCACCGACTTACCGCGCGTCACGACTGATCAAAGGCTGCTGGCACCTGGCAGGCGGTCACGGTGAGGTCAACCAAGCGCAAGCCATACAAGACATGGCCGCCTTCGTGGAGGCCGGACTCACGACCTTTGACTGCGCTGACCACTACATCGGCGTGGAGGCCTTGATTGGCCAGTTTCGGCGTGAATACCCTGAGCTGGCCCCCAAGCTGCAGGTGCACACCAAATGCGTGCCCGACTACGACCGGCTGACGTCTTGCGACCGCGCCTACCTCACCGGGATCATCGACCGCTCGCTGGAACGACTGGGCGTGGCGCAGCTGGACCTGGTGCAGTTTCACTGGTGGAACCTGGCCCAACCGGGCTATGTCGAGGCGTTGGGCATCCTGAGCGATCTGCGCCGCGAAGGCAAAATCGCGCACCTGGGGTTGACCAACTTCAACACCGCCGTGACCCGGGAAATCCTGGACGCGGGCATTCCGCTGGTCAGCACGCAGGTGCAGTACTCCCTGCTGGACAGCCGCCCCGACCAAGGCCTCATCGCACTGTGCCAAGAGCGCGGTGTGCAACTCCTGTGCTACGGCACCTTGGCTGGGGGCCTGCTGAGCGACGCCTGGCTGGGCCAAGCCGAGCCCACCGAGCCGCTGGCCAACCGCTCACACACCAAGTACAAACTCATCATCGAAGATTTTGGCGGCTGGGACCTGTTTCAGGAACTGCTGCACGCCTTGCAGGCCATTGCCACGCGCCATGGCGTGGGCCTGGGCGATGTGGCCACGCGCTGGGTGATTGACCGCCCGCAAGTGGCCAGCGCCATCATGGGCTTCACCTCGACGCGCTACCTGCCGGCCACGCAAGGCATTGAGGCCTTGCGCCTGGACGCTCAAGACCACGCCCTTTTAGCGCCCTTGCTGGCACGGCGCACCGGCCCTGCAGGTGACTGCTACGACATCGAGCGCGACAAGGAAGGCCGTCACGGGCGCATCATGCGCTACAACCAAAATGAGGGGCGTCACTGAAGGCGTCAATGAAACAGCGCGCCCTCGCAGCGTAGATGATGCAGGCCCTCACCCCATAGGCAATGAGGACGAGGCCTGAAAGGCTTGGGCCGCTCAGCAGCCCAAGCCTGCCATCAAAACTGAACGCCTTTGGTCAAGGCACCGTCCACCACCAAGTTGGTGCCCGTCACAAAGCTAGCGGCCGGGCTAGCGAGGAAAGCCACGGCATTGGCAATTTCCTGGGGCGTGGCCATGCGGCCTGTGGGGTTCATGGCCAAAGCCTGCTTGTACAGCTCAGGGTTGCCCACCTCGATCTGGTTCCACACACCGCCCGCGAAATAGGTGTTGCCCGGCGATACGCTGTTGGCGCGGATGTGCTTGCCCGCCAAGTGGTAAGCCAGGCCTTGGGTGTAGTGCACGATGGCCGCCTTGAAAGCCCCGTAAGGACCCGCCGCAAAATCGATCTCACGGCCTGAAACACTGGAGATGGTGACGATCGAGGCGTGGCTGCTTTTCTCCAAAAAAGGCATGGCGGCATTGACCAGGCGCACGGTGCCCATCATGTCCACCTGAAAGCCTTGTTGCCAGCCGTTCTCATCGTTGCTGATGGCCAGCGCACTGACGTTGGCCACCACAATGTCGATGCCGCCCAAAGCGGCCGCTGCATCGCTCACCCAAGCTTGCAAACCAGCGGCATCGCCCACGTCCACAGCACGGCCAAAGGCCTTGACACCATGACGGGCCAGCTCTTGAACGCTTTGCTCGACCTCAGCCGCATTGCGGGCACAAATGGCCACATGCGCACCATCGGCGGCCAGAGTTCGCGCAATGGCTTGGCCAATGCCTTTGGTGCCACCCGTGATCAATGCGGTGCGGTTTTTGAGTCCTAAATCCATGGGGTTCCCCTTTCAGTTGAAAAATTGGCAGTGCAAGGCGCTGTTTTGAAGGCGCTCAAACTGGCGCTCAAACGCCCTCAGGCCCGAGGTATTTTTTGGTAATGGCCGCCCCCACCGTGTATTTGGGATCGACAAAATTGCCCAGCCGAACCTGGCCACACTGGCTGAGCATCATGTAGGCGTCCCAGCGGTCGTAGCCATACTCGGCCTCCATCCACAACACCAACTCGCGGTAAGCAATGCGCGTAGCGTCTTCAAGCGGGCGTGCACTGCCAATGGCCATGATGACGGCTTCGTTTTCCAGCCGGGGCCAATCGATTTGCCAGCCCTTGATCAGGTCCACCTCGATGGTGGTGGTGCTGGCAAACTCCACGGCAGTACCACACACCTCACCATCGCCCTGACAGGCATGGGCATCGCCAATAAAAAGCCTGCCGCCCGCCGTTTGCACCGGCAAATAAGTGATGCTGCCCGGCCCCATGTCGGGCAGGTCCATGTTGCCGCCGTGGGCATCGGGTGTGAGGGTGTTGATGGAGTCGATCTCGGGGGAGCAACTCAAGGTGCCGATGTGCGGCTTGTAAGGCAGCGTGACGCGTCGGCTCCAGTACACACCGTCTTCGTCGACATCGATTTTGCGAACGATTTCGGGCAATGAGTCGGACAGCAAAGCGGTCAAGGAGGTGCCACTGAGCGCGCCAAACTGCGGGATCATGCAGCAGGTGCCTCGGGGGTTGGGGCCGCGTGGGCGGATGGACTTGATGTGCACCGCGATGACATCGCCTTTTTCGGCCCCTTCCACCATGATCGGGCCGTTTTGCGGGTTAACAAAGGGCATGGTCAGCACGCGAGAAGGCAGGTCTTGCTCGGTCTTGATGGCCCCTTCAAAAGCGTCTCGGGTTTCCACCACCACGCAGTCGCCGGGTCGCACCTTCAACACCGGGTCTGAATAAGGCCCGATGGTGTAGTGGTACTTGCCCTGCAGGGCTTCCGTGAGCGAATGGGTCTCGGGTGTGCGGCCCTGGGCCACGCCGCGCAGTCGCATGATCGATTGGTCTAACCAGTCCATAGAGTTGCTCCAAATGAATTTTCATTGTGATCACAGGCCTGCCCACGGGCAATAAGGGCTAGCCCTTGGGTCAAAGCTCAGCGCAACTCGCACAAGACGCGCACCCTGGGCGATGCGTAAAGGCCTGTCGCTTAAGGAGCAGCCAAGCTGCCAAACACTGCTTAAATTCAACCACCCATTGCAAGGCCGCTCGATTGGCCTGCACAGTCAACCCACTTCACAGGAGCCCACCATGACCTCTTCTCTCCAAGGCCAGATTGCCTGGATCACCGGCGGAGGCAGCGGCATCGGTTTGGCGGGTGCCATCGCACTCGTCAAAGCCGGGGCCCATGTGGTGATTTCTGGCCGCACGGCCAGCACCAACGCCAGCGCTTTGGCCACCTTGCAAGGCCTGGGCAGTGCCGAGGCGATTTTGCTCGACGTGGCCGACAAACATGCGGTCAAGGCAGCGGCGCAAGACATTCTGGCCCGGCATGGTCGCATCGACATCTTGGTGACCAGCGCGGGCACCAATGCCACGCAGCGCAATTTCGACGTTGTCACGCCTGAAGCTTGGGACGACGTGGTGGCCATCAACCTGTCGGGACTTTTTTATTGCGTGCACGCGGTTCTACCTGCCATGCGCCAGCAACAAGGGGGCTTGATCATCAACGTCTCGTCGTGGGCGGGCTTGTATGCCTCCAAGCTCACGGGGCCGGCCTACAACGCCACCAAACGCGCGGTTCTGGCCTTGACCGAATCCATCAACATGGAAGAGTGCACACACGGCATCCGGGCCAGTTCGCTGCTGCCCGGCGAGGTGGCCACCCCCATCCTGGACAAACGCCCCGTGCCCCCTTCACAAGCGCAGCGCGATCTCATGGTGCAAGCCGAAGACATGGGGCAGGCCATTTTGTTTCTGGCCCAAATGCCGGCCCGCACCTGCATCAACGAACTCGTCATCTCGCCCACCTTCAACCGGTTTTACACCGGCGGGCTGGAAACGCCCAAACGCAGCTGAGTTTCACCCCAAAAGCCTGTCCTGCGCAAGAACTTAACTGGCCAAGGCGGCCGAGAACTGAGCCCTTGCCGCCTGGCCCCTTTGGGCCTTGGGGCCTTGTCCGGCGCAAGACAGCGCCGCCTGCACGGCTTGCTTATAGTTGTCCAATGACCCATTTTTACGAACCCCACCTGGGCCACGGCCTCAAGCACGACCCCTTCAACGCCATCGTGGGGCCCCGCCCCATTGGTTGGGTGTCCAGCCGCAGCAACAGCGGCGTGCTCAATCTGGCCCCCTACAGTTTTTTCAACGCCTTCAACTATGTGCCGCCGCTGATTGGTTTTTCCAGCATCGGGCGCAAGGACTCGCTGAACAACATCGAGGCCAACGGCGAATTTGTCTGGAACCTGGTCACGCGCCCCTTGGCCGAAGTCATGAACCAGACCTGTGAAGCGGTGCCCCCTGAGGTCGACGAATTTGCCCTGGCCGGCTTGACCCCCGCCCCCTCGCGCCTGCTGAGCGTACCCCGGGTGTTGGAAAGCCCGGTCAGCTTTGAGTGCCGCTGCACCCAAATTTTGCAAATGCAAAACCTGCAGGGCGACAAAGTGGACACCTGGATGGTCTTTGGCCAAGTGATTGGCGTGCACATCGACGAGCGCCTGATTGCCAACGGGGTCTACGACACGGCCAACGCGGGGCACATTCTGCGCGGCGGCGGCCCGGCCGATTACTTCACCATTGGTCCAGAGCAGCTGTTCAAGATGTACCGGCCCGAAAGCGGCGCGCGTGACTTGCCCAAGTGAATTGCGCAGTTGATCCACCCCTGTGAATTTTGAAGTGAGAGGCTGGTCTTGGGCACAGCAATCCCTGTGGGAGCCCCGCCCTCGGGGCGATGGGTCGTGGTCTGCAAGGCTTTTCGCGACGAGGGCGTCGCTCCTACAAACACCCCTCTGTGGGCGATGCTTTTTTGCCTTCGTGGGAGCCCCGCCCTCGGGGCGATGGGTCGTGGTCTGCAAGGCTTTTCGCGACCAGGGCGTCGCTCCTACATCAACAAGTGACATAGCCCTTGGGTTTTCCCTAGCCCGGTCTGAGCACTAAGGGCCGCATGATTTGGGCAGACACTTTCAACCCACACCCTTCATGACCACACCTTCTTCTGCATCCCCCGCCCAGTCCCCCATCTGCAGCACCATGATGCAGATGCCCTTGTCGCTGAACCATTTGCTCGAACGTGCGGGCACTTTGTTTGCCAGCAACGAGATCGTTTCGCGCCTGCCCGACAAGTCGCTGCGCAGGCACAGCTACGGCGCGTTTTACCAGCGCACGCGCCAATTGGCTCAGGCACTGCAAAACCTGGGACTGCAAAAAGGCGAGCGTGTGGCCACGCTGTGCTGGAACCACCACGCACACCTGGAGTGTTATTTCGGCATCCCGGCCGCAGGCGGGGTGATGCACACCCTCAACCTGCGCCTGTCGCCCGAAGAGATCGCCTGGATCGCCAACGACGCGCAAGACAAGGTGCTGATCATCGACGATGTCTTGCTGCCGCTGTACCAGCAGTTTGCGCACCTCTACCACTTTGAAAAGGTGATCGTGTTCCCCTTCTCAGGTGCTGCTGTGCCCGCGCCCTTCACCGACTACGAGCAGCTGCTGGCCAGCACCGACACACAGGGCTTTCAATACGCCCCGCATGCCGAAGACGACGCCGTGTCCATGTGCTACACCTCGGGCACCACGGGCCGCCCCAAGGGGGTGGTGTACTCGCACCGCTCCACCATCTTGCACACGCTGGTGGGCTGCTTGGGCGACTTTTGGGGCCTCAAAGGCAGCGATGTGATCTTGCCCGTCACCCCCATGTTCCATGCCAACAGCTGGGGCATTCCCTACGGCGCGGTGATGATGGGGGTCAAGCTGGTGTTTCCTGGCCCACACCTGCATCCGGAAGACCTGCTGGACCTGATGACAGCCGAGCCGCCCACGCTGTCGCTGGGCGTGCCCACCATCTGGATGGGCTTGATCCAGGCTTTCGAAGCCGCACAAACCACCCAACCGGGCCGCTGGAAACTGCCCGCTGGCATGCGCTCTTTGGTGGGTGGTGCGGCCGTGCCCGAGGCGCTGATTCGCGCCTTTGACCGGCACGGCATCTGGATTTTGCAAGGCTGGGGCATGACCGAAACCTCGCCTTTGTGCACCGTGTCCTACCCCAAGTCGGAGCTGAAAGATGCGCCCATGGACGAGCGTTACCGCCGCGCCGCCATGGCGGGCGTACCCGTGCCCTTGACCGAATTGCGCATCCGGGGCGAAGACGGCCAAGACGCGCCATGGGACGGCCAACATGTCGGGGAAATCCAGGTGCGCGGCCCCTTCATCACCGGCAGCTACCACCAGGTGCCAGTGAGCGAAGACAAGTTCAGCGCCGACGGCTGGCTGCGCACGGGCGATGTGGCCAGCGTGGACGCCCTGGGCTTTGTGCGCATCACCGACCGCACCAAAGACCTGATCAAGTCCGGCGGCGAGTGGATCAGTTCGGTGGATCTGGAAAACGCCCTGATGGCCCACCCCGATGTGGCCGAAGCGGCCGTGATCGCCATCCCCGACCCCAAATGGAGCGAGCGGCCGCTGGCCTGCATCGTGCTCAAACCCGGCAAAGCACCCCGGCCCGAAGACTTTGCCGCGCACTTGATGCAGCACGGTTTTGCCAAATGGCAGGTGCCCGACCGCTACGAATTCATCGACGCCGTGCCCCGCACCTCCACGGGCAAGTTCTACAAACTCAAGCTGCGCGAGCGCTTTCCGGCTTGAGGCGACCGACAGCGGACTGCACAGTCTTGATGCCATTGATATCGCGACGAGGGCGTCGCTCCTACAGATATGGCCCGATGCCATTGCCTTTGTGGGAGCCCCGCCCTCGGGGCGATGAGTTGTGGTCTGCAAGGCTTATCGCGACGAGGGCGTCGCTCCTACAGATACCGCCCCTGTGGGCCAGCGGTGGCCTTTGCGGGAGCCCCGCCCTCGGGGCGATGGGTCGTGGTCTGCGAGGGTTATCGCGACGAGGGCGTCGCTCCTGCAAAAATGCGTTCATGCCAACAGCATTGGGCAGGCTCAAGAGTAGGCTCTGTGGGCATGGGGTTAAGGGGCACGGCCCACAATCAGATGGCTCTGTTTGAGCGCAATTTTTCAAGGGGACGACCATGCGCAACCCGTTTGTCTGTACTTTGTACGTTGGCCTTTTGACTTGCACTCTGGCCTGGGGGCCAGCTGCCGGGCAACCCGCCACTGCGCAAGTCACCCCCCCAAACACACAGCAAGCCTTGGATCCCGAACCTTTGCAACGGGTCATGCAGTCCGTGGTCACGGTGCAAAGCCGCAGCGACGCGCAAGCCAGCACCAGCCGCACCTTGGGCCAACGCCGCGAAGGCACTGGCGTGGTGATTGGCCCCGACCTGGTGCTGACCATCGGTTACCTCTTGCTTGAAGCCGAAAGCGTGGACCTGATCGACCACCAAGGCCGTCGCATTCCAGGTCAAGTGCGGGCCGTGGACAACCTCAGTGGTCTGGGGCTGATCCGCACCCTGATCCCCTTGCGCCTGGATGCCGTACCGCTGGGCGACTCGGACACCCTGCCCACACCGGGCAAACTCTGGACGCTGGGTCAAAGCGAGTCTGCACCCACCGCGCTCGAATTGGTCTCGAGAAAGGTCTTCGCAGGCAGTTGGGAATACCTGCTGGAATCCCCCCTGATGACGCTGCCCGCCGTGAACAACTGGAGTGGCGCGGGCTTGTTCGACGACCAAGGCCGCTTGGTCGGCATCGGCTCCTTGTTGGTGCAAGACGTGTTTGGCGACCAAGTGCCGCTGCCGGGCAATTTGTTTGTGCCGGTGAACCTGCTCAAAGACCCTCTGCCTGACTTGGTGCGCAGCGGCAAACGCACTGGCCCGGCCACGCCCTGGCTGGGCATCACCAGCCAGCGCCTGCCCAGCGGCGGTTTGGCCGTATTGCGTGTGTCGCCAGACAGCCCCGCAGCGCTGGCGGGCATCGCTGTGGGCGACACCTTGCTGGCTCTGCAAGGTCAAACGCTGCAAGACCTGCCCGACTTTTACCGCCGCCTGCGCGCCTTGGGGCCTGCGGGCAGCCGCTTGAGCCTGACGGTGCGCAGCGAGGGCCAAAGCCGCGAGGTGGAATTGCTGAGCACCGACCGTGCAACCGCTTTGAAACGACCCAGAGGGATTTGACGGCATCCGGCATCCGACAGCCGGTGTTTGGCGTTTGGGAGCCCCGCCCTCGGGGTGAAGGGTAATGGTCTGCAAGGCGCCATCGCGACGAGGGCGTCGCTCCTACAGGGACAATGCCTTGCATTTTGTGGGAGCCCCGCCCTCGGGGCGATGGGTGGTGGTCTGCAAGGCTCCATCGCGACGAGGAGGTCGCTCCTACGGGGGCAAT
>JAIXOX010000091.1 GCA_027486555.1 Comamonadaceae bacterium | reverse complement strand
AATCAATCGGGCAAAGGCTCAGGCAAGCGCTGGAGTGTGCGCACCTTGGACGCGCTGATGATGAGGGCCTGCAACCCAAAGCCCAGCACCACACACCACAGGCTGACCGACACCGGAAAGCTCACCCCCACCACACCGCCCAGCGCCGCACCCAAAGGCCGCGCCCCCGTGCTGGCCACGATGTTGATCGACGTGACCCGCCCAATCATGGCGCGAGGCGTCACCGTCTGGCGCAAGGTGGTTGAGGTGATGGTCCAGATGATCGGCCCCACCCCAAAGAAAAAGTAAGACAACGCTGCCAGCCAGCCCTGTGGCCAATACAAGGTCAGCGCCATGGTGAACGCCGCCAGCACTGAAAAATAAGGCCCCAGCAAAATCGCTTGCCCAAACGGCAGCGCTCGCACCACACGCGGCGCCAGCAATGCCCCCAAGATCATGCCCACACCATACAAAGCCAGCGTCACGCCCACACCACTCGCATCCAGCCCCAGGTCGTTGATGGCATAGGGCACATAAGCCGCTTGCAGCATGAACCAAGAAATGTTCCAGGCAACCGAGCAAAACACCATGGGCCTGAGCAAGTCGCTCTGCCACACCCACTTGGCCCCGTCTTGCAACTCCAGCAAAGGGTGGCGCGCAGGCATGCTCGGCCGCGCGGGTTCGGTGATGCCGCGCAAGCACAACACCGCCGCCACCGACAACATGCCCGACAACACAAACGCTGCCGACGCCCCGGTCCACGCAATCAAGGCCCCGGCCAAAGCCGGGCCTGCCGCAAACGCCGCGCTGCGCGCCAATTCCAAGCGCCCATTGGCCTGCGCCAAGCCCTCCACCTGCACCAGCGCGGGCACCAGCGAAGGCGCGGCCACGCTGAAGGCCACGGTGCCCACCGCCGCGATAAAGCCAATGACGGCCAAAGCCGCAATTGACACGTTCCCCGTGACGATCAGCGCCAGCAACAACAACAAAGCCAAAGCCCGCAGCATCTCTGACAGCGCCATCAAACGCGTGCGCGAGGTGCGGTCGGCCAGGAGGCCCAGCGGCATAGACAACAACAAAAACGGCAAAGACTGGATGGTGGCCAACAAACCGATTTCGCCCGGCCCCGCCTTGAGCAACAACACCGCCACGATGGGCACGGCCGCCAAGCTCAGCTGCTCAGCAGACTGGGCCAATAGGTTGGACCAGGCCAGACGGCTAAAAGAGGCAGAGAGCGCTTGGGACATCGAGAACCTTTCAATGCAAAGCATGCTAAATCGTCTTGGGCCCAGACCGAGTCACTTTGGCTCAGGGCCACCACATCGGACTCCAATGCCCGCTGTCACCCATGCGGCTTGAGAGGGCTGTTCTGGCGGACCACTGCGGGTCTTCACCCTTGAAGCGCCATGCACATTCCTGTTGAATCTGTGAACTGGCCTCCAAGCCCGTACACACGACTGGAACACCCATGCAACTCACCCTCCAACACGGCATTTGGGCCGCTGCCCTGCTCACTTTGGCCAGCCAAAGCGCGCAAGCCCGCGTCACCCGCATCGTGATCGACGACACCCGACCTGTGGCTTCAGCCCCCGGCAAGCCGGCGGGCATTGCTTACGAGCAAGTCGCAGGCCGCGCCTTTGGCGAACTCGACCCCAAGCTCCCGCAAAACGCGATCATCCAGGACATTGACCTGGCCAAGGACGCCGATGGCAAGGTCCGCTACATGGCCTCGTTTGTGATCTACAAACCCGTGAACCTTCAACAAGCCAACGGCCTCATGTGGCACGACGTGCCCAACCGGGGCCGGGTGTTTCCCTATGCCGAGCAAGAGTTTGCAGCGGGTGACATTGGCCTGGCCAGCGCTTGGCAAGGTGACAACGCAGGCGCCACGACGGTCAAGCCCAAAGCCAGCATCGATGGCCTGCAATTTTTGCAAGTGCCCGTGGCCAAAAACTCCGACGGCAGCCCGGTCAAAGGCCAGGTGTTCGCCCGCATCGTCAACCGCTCAGGCCCGGCCTCTCAGCCGCTCATGGTGCAAACCAACCCCGTGCCCTACAAACCCGCCAGCCTCGACACCGCCAAAGCCACCTTGGTCTCGCGCGGTCGCGAAAACATGAACGGCGAAGTCTTTGACGAGCAGACCATCGCCCCGACCGACTGGGCTTGGGCCAAGTGCGATGCGCAAACGCCCTTTCCGGGCACACCCGACCCCACACAGGTTTGCCTGAAAAACGGCTTTGACGCCAAGCGCCTGTACCAAGTGGTTTTTGAGGCGCAAGACCCCTATGTGCTGGGCATCGGTTTTGCAGCCTGGCGCGATGTGGGCGCATTCTTCAAACACGCCAAGGCCGACGATGCGGGCACCCCCAACCCGGTGGCCAAAGCGGTCACACACAGCATTGCACGAGGGGTCTCGCAATCGGGCAACTATTTGCGTGGCTGGCTGCACCTGGGCTTTAACCAGGACGAAATGGGCCAACAAGTGCACGAAGGCCTGTGGCCCATCATTGCGGGCCGCCGCATTGCGCTGAACTTCCGATGGGCGCAACCCGATGGCGTGCTGGAGCTGTACCAAGCTGGCAGCGAAGGCCCACAGTGGTGGTTGCCGCACCCTGACCCGGTGCGTGGCACGCCCGCAGCCGGCATCCTGGACCGCTGCACCCAAACGCGCACCTGCCCCAAAATCATGGAGCACTTTGGCTCGGCCGAAGTCTGGGCTTTGAAGCTCACCCCCGAGTGGATCGGCACCGACGCCAAGCAAGACCTGCCGCTGCCGCCCAACGTCAAGCGTTACTACATTGCCAGCAGTCATCATGGCGGCGGTGCCGGTGGCTTTGACACCAGCCTGCCCGGTGTGGCCCTGCCCAAAGCGGGCCCCATGTGCCCCGGCAACAACTTTGGCCAAGGCATCTTGCCTGCCAACCCGGTGCCCCACAAAGAGACCGTCAACGCCCTGCGTGTGCACTTTCGCAACTGGGTGATGAAAGGCACCGAGCCACCCGCCAGCCGTTACCCCTTGCTCAGCAAAAACGAGCTGGCTGTGGCCGAAAAAACGGCTCTGGGTTACCCCAACTTGCCGGGCCTGCGACCCACCGTTCCCGAGCGTGACTTCATCATGCCCGTGCACGACTACGACTGGGGGCCAGGCTTCAAGGCGGTGGATGGCTCGGGCGTGCCCACCAACGCCCCGCCCAAAATCAAGCAGGTGCTGACCATGTACGCACCCAAAGTAGATGCCGATGGCAACGAACTGGGTGGCGTCCCGGTGGTCCTGCTTGACGCCCCGCTGGGCACTTACCTGGGCTGGAACGTCACCGCCGACGGTGCCAGACCCTTCCACAAAGGTGAAATTTGCAACTACGTGGGCGGCATGGTGCCCTTTGCCAAAACGGCGGCCGAACGGCAAGCCAACGGCGACACACGCCTGTCATTGCAAGAGCGTTATGGCACCCATGAGGCTTATGTGCAAACGGTCAAGAAAGCCACTGAACGCGCCATGCAGGCCGGTTTTTTGCTCCAAGAAGATGCACAAGCTTTGATGGAATCCGCCCAACAAAGCGCCGTTCTGCGCTGAAACAGATGGTGGCCTGAGGCCAGCGTCACCAAGGCCCCGGACCGGTGACACTGACCTTGGGCCCCAACCCAAATTTGGGTTGTTCATGTGCAAAAGAGCCAAGGATTTGCACACCGTTACACATATATTCAGCTTAAAAAACCAGCAACAAAAGAAACGGTGTCCGAGCCTTTGAAATCGCTAAATTCAATAAGTCGGTTTTCGTAAACTGGAGAACATGTACAGCCTCTGTTTGCAGAAAACTTCACCATGAATTCCAGCCGTCCCAAATGGCCTTTGGTGGTGCTGTGCATCGCCCTTCTTGGGGTCTGCCTTTTCTTCTTTCGGGCTCGGGAGTTCATGGCCATCGACCGCTGCATGGACGCTGGGGGAGCCTACGAAAAAGCCTGGAAAATTTGCGACAAAAGCAACACCGACGCGCCCGACACGCGCTTCAGCGGCCCCGTCTTTGCGGGCATCCTCGACGGTAAAAAAATCCATCTTCAGCTGCGAGACGATCAACTGGGCTACCGCATGATCAACAATGGACTGCGCATTGTGGGCGACCTGAACGTGGAACGAGGCTTGGGAAAAGACGACGATGCCGTCATTTACGTCCTCGACTGGACCCAAGATGAGGCGCGACACATCCGGTTTTTACGCGTCCTTGTGGACGGCGAAGAAGAACTGCAAAGGATTGGGCCAGACCAGCAGTTGCAAAAAGGCGCAGCACTTCGCGCCAAATAAGCCCACCGACCCGACACCATGACACCCTGACACCATGACCAACAGCCATTGGATGGCCGATTTAACGTTCGCGGCCCACGCTTGGCGCACTTGCTTTGATCCACCCTCCTGGAAGACCCCGCCATGCTCGCCCTGGTCTTTTGTTGAGAACCTCAGGGCGTTGTCCCGCGCACACTCCCGGCTGTTAACCTCCCCATGCACAGCCTTGGAGCCCCTCATGTCATCTGCAACACACGTCACGCCCCACACCCCGGACGAATCACGACAACTCGAACTGCTGCGCCAATACCGCAAGGCACACCGTCAAAAACTGGCCCTGCTGCCAACCCAGGCCATTGACCCCATGGCCTTGCCCCCCCAAGCCACTCGGGGACAACGCTTGGCCGACAAAGTGGCCGCCACCATCGGATCGTGGCGTTTCATCATGGTTCAAAGCACGGCCATCGTCTTCTGGATCACCGGCAATGTGCTGACAGGCTCCAACGCTTGGGACCCCTACCCCTTCATCTTGCTGAATTTGTTGCTCTCCTTTCAGGCCGCCTACACGGCACCCGCCATCATGATGAGCCAAAATCGCCAGTCCGAACTGGACCGTCGCCACGCACAAAGCGATTACGAGATCAACGTCAAAGCAGAACTTGAAATCGAACTTTTGCACCAAAAAATTGACCTCATGCGTGCCCAGGAACTGCTGGTGCTCACCCAAGCTGTGCGCGACCTGTCTGCCCAAGTGAACGCCCTCAGACAACCCAACAAAGTGTGAGTGGGCGTAGCGACCCACTTGCCCATCACGCCTGAAGCAATGGAATGGCCCGATTCGCAGGGTCAAGTTTCGTCAACTGAAGCGCATGCAGTCACCGATTCCGGTGTGCTTTTACCGAACCCACTATTTGTCAATGTCATGAACAACAAGCTCCGCCAAAAAGCGCTCTGCGCTGCACTCCTCAGCCTCACGGCCTTGGTCCATTGCAGCACAGCTCACGCACAAAATTGCACCCGGGAATATGCCCCGGTGTGCGGACAGCTGGCCACCGAACCCGCCCCCCAAACATTTGCCAACCGCTGCTTGCTTGACGCGGCCAAGGCCGTCTGGGTGTCGCCAGGCGAATGCAATGCCAATGCCAAGGCCAAGCCCTTGGTCGGCAGCGACGAAGACGCCCACGGTTGCAAAGCTTCTGCAGGCTACCAATGGAACGAAGAACTCCAGCAATGCGTGCGCCCCTGGATGAGCCAGGCCGTCACCCTTGAAGTGGCCGCCAAACGGCGCGCGTGCACCGGCATGATCCCGATGCAATGCCTTTTGGTACGCGAAAGCGTGCCTGGAAAAGCGCTAGGAAAATGGGAGCCCCTGTTTGTTGAG
Source organism: Comamonadaceae bacterium (assembly GCA_027486555.1). GTDB lineage: Bacteria > Pseudomonadota > Gammaproteobacteria > Burkholderiales > Burkholderiaceae_C > Limnohabitans_A. The sequence goes on along the minus strand of JAIXOX010000091.1, from coordinate 7,354 downwards.
ATTGCAGGCTTTACGCACGTTGCCGGTCAGCGCGCCAAGCTGCGCGTGCGCAAAGACCGCTTGGAAAATCCACCGGCCGATGCCCCCAACACCACCTACACCCTGCTCAAGGTGCTGCGCTGAACGGGGTGAGCCCAATCAGTGGTCGTCCGCCATTTCAACGTCACGCGCATGCCCATGCTCAAACCTGAAGCACAAAGGCCAACGGTCGCTGACACCGAGGCGCACCCCTTCAATGATTCAACTGCCCCCAAGCCTTCTCCAGCCGCTTGATGCTCACGGGTTGCGGGGTGCGCAACTCTTGGGCGAAGAAGCTCACGCGCAGTTCTTCCAATAGCCAGCGGAACTCCAGCATGCGGGCGTCTTGCGCGCCTTTGCGCTCAGCCACCAGACGCCAGTAGCGTTGCTCTTGCGGTTTGAGCTCAGTCAGGCGCAGGGCATCGCGGGCGGGGTCAGCGCGGTATTTGTCCAGGCGCTGGGTGATGGCTTTCAGGTAACGGGCGCAGTGCTGCAGCTGCGGCCACGGGGTGGCGGCCATGAAGTTTTTGGGCATCAGGCGTTGCAGTTGCGCTGTGCAGTCTGCCGTCGCGTCGGGGGCGTTTTTGGTGTCCTTGATCTTGCGGGTGGCCGCGCCAAACTCCAGCAAGATGGTGCCCGCCAGCCGGGCCACTTCGTTGGCAATCAGGGTGAGGCGGCCTCGGCCTTCTTCGATGCGGCGTTTGAAAGTCAGTTCATCATTGGGCAGCGGGTCGAGCAAGAAGGCGCGGTCGAGCGCCACGTCGATGATCTGGGTTTTCAGCTCGTCGGCCGTGCCCAGCGGCATATAGGCCACGGCCATTTTTTGCAGGTCGGGGATGTTTTTCTCAAGGTACTTGAGCGCGTCTTTGATTTGCAGCGCAAACAGGCGGCGCAGGCCCGCGCGGTTTTTGGCGGCGGCCACATCGGGCTCGTCAAACACTTCGATGGTCACGGCGTCTTGCATGTCCACCAGAGCGGGGAAGCCGATCAAGGTCTGGCCGCCTTTGCTGATTTCCATCAGCTCGGGGAGTTCGCCGAAGCTCCAGGCGGTGTAGCGCTGGGGGGCGATGGGGGCTTGTTTGGCGGGTGTGGCTTTGGCGGGTGCTGTGCCTGAGCGGGTATGGATACCCGCATTCGCGGGTATGACATCTTCTTTTGTCACACCCGACCTCCATTGATTGGTCACACCCGACTTGATCGGGTGTCCATGGGGGTCATGGATGCCCGCGTTCGCGGGCATGACAGTAGAGGCAGGTATGACAGATGAAGCCACCTTCAACTGCGCCAACGCCTGAAACGCGCCACGCGCTTTGGCACCCAGTTCGCCTTTGAGCGCGCCCAGGTTGCGGCCCATGCCCAGCTGGCGGCCATGTTCGTCGACCACGCACAGGTTCATGAACAGGTGCGGGCTGAGCATCTCGTGTTTGAAGTCGGTGCGCTTGATGTCCAGGCTGGTTTCGTCGCGGGCTTTTTTGAGCAGCACGTCGGTCAGCGACCCGGCACCAAACAACTCAGGAGCCGACAGCTCGGCGGCCAAGCGCGTGGCCGATTCGGGCAGCGGCACAAAGCGGCTGCGCGGGCGCTGCGGCAGGCTTTTGAGCAGTGCCTGGATTTTGTCTTTAAGCAAACCGGGCACCAGCCATTCACAACGGTCTTCGCTCACCTGGTTCAGCACAAACAGCGGCACCGTCACCGTGACGCCATCGCGGGCGTCGCCCGGCTCGTGCAGATACGTGGCCTGGCAATCGGTGCCGCCCAGGCGGATCTGTTTGGGGAAAGCCTGCGTGGTAATGCCAGCGGCTTCGTGGCGCATCAGCTCTTCACGGCTCAGCATCAACAGGCGCGGCTGCTTGACGCTTTCGGTGCGGTACCAGTTTTCCAGCAGGCGGCCGCTGCACACATCGGCAGGCAGTTGCTGGTCATAAAAAGCGTAGATCAGCTCGTCGTCCACCAATACGTCTTGGCGGCGCGACTTGTGTTCCAGCTCTTCGACCTTGGCGATCATCTTGTGGTTGGCAGCCAGAAACGGCAGCTTGGTTTCCCACTGGTCGCCCACCAGCGCTTCGCGGATGAAAATCTCGCGTGCGCCGTGCAGGTCTACACGGCTGTAGGGCGTGCGGCGGCCGCTGTAGACCACCAAGCCATAGAGCGTGGCCCGCTCCAGCGCCACCACTTCGGCGGATTTCTTTTCCCAATGCGGGTCGAGCAGTTGCTTCTTGAGCAAGTGTGCGCCGACTTGCTCCAGCCACTGCGGCTCGATGGCGGCAATACCCCGGCCAAACAGGCGCGTAGTCTCCACCAGTTCGGCCACCACGATCCAGCGGCCCGGTTTTTTGCTCAGGTGCGCGCCGGGGTGTTTGTGGAACTTGATGCCGCGTGCGCCCAAGTATTCCCCCGGAGCCTGTCCCGCGCCTGACGCGGGATCTTCGAGCTTGTAACCCACGTTGCCCAACAGGCCCGCCAGCATGGACAGGTGCAATTGCTCGTAACTGGCGGGCTGCGTGTTGATGCGCCACTTGTGCTCGGCCACCACCGTGAGCAGCTGGGTGTGCGTGTCGCGCCACTCGCGCACGCGCCGGATGTTGATGAAGTTCTGGCGCAGCAGCTGCTCGTATTGGCGGTTGCTCAGCTTGTGCTGGGGCGCTTCTTGCGCCGCCATCTGCCGCCCTTGAATTGGGGTCAGATCCCGATTGTTAATTGGGGTCAGATCCCGATTGTTTTGACCCGCAGAAGCAGCTGGATTTAATTGGGATCTGACCCCAATTAACTTAGATGGGCCGCCACGGGCGTCGTGAATCCATTTCCACAGTTTCAGGTAACCGGTGAATTCGCTCTTGTCGTCGTCAAACTTGGCGTGTTGCTGGTCGGCCTGGGCTTGCGCGTCCATGGGGCGGTCGCGCACGTCTTGCACGCTCATGGCGCTGGCGATCACCAGCACCTCGTCCAGCGCTTCGCGGCCACGGGCTTCCAAAATCATGCGGCCGACGCGGGGGTCCAGCGGCAGGCGGGCCAGCTCTTGGCCAATCGGAGTCAGCTCGTTGTCGTCGTCCACTGCGCCCAGCTCGGCCAGCAGTTGGTAGCCGTCTGTGATGGCACGTTTGGATGGCGCTTCGATGAACGGGAAGTCTTCCACCACACCCAGGTGCAGCGACTTCATGCGCAAGATCACGCCCGCCAAAGACGAACGCAAGATTTCAGGGTCGGTGAAGCGCGGGCGGCCCGCAAAGTCTTTGTCGTCGTACAGGCGAATGCAAATGCCGTTGGCCACGCGCCCGCACCGGCCCGCACGCTGGTTGGCCGCCGCTTGGCTGATCGGCTCGACCATCAACTGCTCAACCTTGCTGCGCAGGCTGTAGCGCTTGACGCGGGCGGTGCCTGCGTCGATCACGTAGCGGATGCCGGGCACCGTGAGCGAGGTTTCGGCCACGTTGGTGGCGAGCACAATGCGGCGGCCGTTGGACGCTTCAAAAATCTGGTCTTGCTCGGCCTGTGACAAGCGGGCAAACAGGGGCAGCACTTCAGCCCCTCGTGTGAGCGGTTGGTGCGACAGGTGTTTGCGCAAGTGGTCGGCGGCTTCGCGGATCTCGCGCTCGCCCGGCAAAAAGATCAGGATGTCGCCCCCTGCCCCGCCCTGCCAGAGTTCGTCCACACCGTCGGCCATGGCTTCGTTCAGGCCATAGTCACGCGTTTCTTCAAACGGGCGGTAACGCTGCTCCACCGGGAAGGTGCGGCCAGAGACCATGATGACCGGCGCCGGGCCGTTGCGCGAGGCAAAGTGCTTGGCAAAGCGGTCGGCGTCGATGGTGGCCGAGGTGACCACAATTTTCAGGTCCGGGCGGCGCGGCAAAATTTGGCGCAAGTAGCCCAGCAAGAAGTCGATGTTCAGGCTGCGTTCGTGCGCCTCGTCGATGATGATGGTGTCGTAGGCCTGCAGCAGCGGGTCGGTCTGGGTTTCGGCCAACAAAATGCCGTCGGTCATGAGCTTGACGGAGGCGTTTTTGCTCAAACGGTCTTGAAACCGCACCTTGAAACCCACCACCTCGCCCAGCGGGGTCTTGAGTTCTTCGGCAATGCGCTTGGCCACCGAGCTGGCCGCAATGCGCCGGGGCTGGGTGTGGCCGATCATGCGGGCGCGTTCACCGGGCTTGGCATTCAGCTTGCCGCGCCCCAGCATCAGCGCGATTTTGGGCAGCTGCGTGGTCTTGCCCGAGCCGGTTTCACCGCACACGATGATGACCTGGTGCTGGTCCATGGCGGCCATGATTTCTTCACGGCGGGCAGAGACCGGCAGGCCTTCGGGGAAGTCGATTTGGAGTTCAGACATGAGTCACAAAATGGGAAAACAGCGCCAATTCAGCGCTCAAGCTGTCCGGCCCAAAGGCAGATACAGGGTCATGGGCTTGTCGACGCAGGGCGTGAAGCCGAAATGCAGACAGAAGTTTTGAGCAGCGGTGTCTTTGGCGTCCACCAGCATGGCGAAGGCCGCCACATGCTGGCGCGCTTGCAGGCAACGCTGCACCGCCAGGCCCACCAGCACCTGGCCCAATCCCTGCCCACGAAAGCGCTGATCGACCGCCAGCCGCCCCAGCCTGAAACAGGGCACGGGGCATTGGGGCAAGGTTTTACGGGTTTCGGCGGGCAGCGCTTCATGGGCCACATGGGCTGCGCTCAGGCTGTAATAGCCCAAGATGGTTTGCGGTGTTTCGCTCTCAACCAGCACGCGCACGGTGCTGATGCCTTTTTTCTGGTGCTGCGCGGCCAAGCGGTGCAAGTAGTCGTTCAGCGGTGGCACGCCGCAGTCAAAAGATGAACGGTTGTGGCGCTGGGTTTCAATCAGTAGCTCTTCAAGCACGCTTGACCTTTGCCGCATCGGCCAGTGCACTCTGCAAGGCGGCATTGGGCGCGAAGTCGGCATTGAGTGCGGCCGCAAAAGCCTGAAAATCGCGGTCGCTCAAGGTGATGCGCGACTCGCGCTCCAGCAACTCCAAGGCCTTGTCCTTGGCCGCCGCCCGCATGAAAGCCGACATGGTGGTGCCCATGAGCGCCGCCGCAAGCGAGACCACGTCTTTTTCAGCGGCGTCCATTTTCAGGTCCAGTCGGGCAGCAGAAGCGGTCATGGTGCGGTCCTTTGAAGCGGGGTGTGAAGGGCTTATGAGTCAATTGGTACGAATTTTACCGTATGGAATCAAGCCCATGGCCCAGCTTTGGACACCGACTTTTTGACAGGGCTCAGGCGCTACACTCGATTGCATGCCTGACCCTCAATTCTCAAAAACCAAACTGACCTTTGACATCGACGAGTCGCTGTTGAACGCCGCCCAAATGAAGGCGGCCCAAAACAACACTTCTCTCGATCAAGTGATTGAAGAAGGTTTGACCGTCTACCTGCAAGAGGCACTGCCCGACATGCGCTTGCCAAACACAGACCCTCCTGCATCGGGCATGTCAGGCCGCTGAGCTGCGGGCAGGTGAGCCCAAAACTTCAAGAACAACCCATCCCTCCCTTGCCCATGCCCATGCCCATGTCCATGTCCACAGTCTTCAATTTCACCTTCGTGCCCTGGTTCCGCTCGGTGGCACCCTACATCCACATGCACCGGGGCAAGACCTTTGTGGTGGGCATCGCGGGCGAAGCCATTGCCGCAGGCAAGCTGCAAAACCTGGCGCAAGACCTGGCCTTGATTCAGAGCATGGGCGTCAAGATCGTGCTGGTGCACGGCTTTCGACCGCAGGTGAATGAACAACTGGCCGCCAAGGGCCACACGCCCAAATACTCACACGGCATCCGCATCACCGACAGCGTGGCCCTGGACTGCGCACAAGAAGCGGCCGGCCAGCTGCGCTACGAGATCGAAGCAGCCTTCAGCCAGGGCCTGCCCAACACGCCCATGGCGGGCTCCACGGTGCGGGTGATTTCGGGCAACTTCATCACGGCTCGGCCGGTGGGCATTGTGGACGGCGTGGACTTCATCCATTCGGGTCTGGTGCGCAAGGTCGATGTGGACGGCATCATGCGCACACTGGACATGGGCGCGATGGTGCTGCTCTCGCCTTTTGGCTTTTCGCCGACCGGCGAGGCGTTCAACCTCTCCATGGAAGAGGTGGCCACCAGCGTGGCCGCCGAGTTGCAGGCCGACAAATTGATTTTTGTCACCGAGGTGCCGGGCATCCGCATCGAGCCACACGCTCCGGCCAGTGAAGACAACCCCATCGATACCGAACTGCCACTGGCCGCCGCCAAACAGTTGCTGGCTTCGCTGCCCCAGCCTACCGAGCCGACCGACATTGGCTTTTATTTGCAGCACTGCGTCAAAGCTTGCGAAGAAGGCGTGGAACGCTCGCACATCCTGCCCTTTGCAGTCGATGGCGCTTTGTTGCTCGAGGTGTATGTGCACGACGGCATCGGCACCATGGTCATCGATGAAAAACTCGAAGAACTGCGCGAGGCCACCGCCGACGACGTGGGCGGCATCTTGCAGCTGATCGAGCCGTTTGAAAAAGACGGCACGCTGGTCAAACGCGACCGCACCGAAATCGAACGCGACATTGACCACTACACCATCATCGACCACGACGGCGTGATCTTTGCCTGCGCGGCGCTCTACCCCTACCCCGAAGCCAAGACGGCCGAGATGGCGGCGCTCACCGTGTCGCCCCAGTCACAAGGCCAAGGCGACGGCGAAAAGGTGCTCAAGCGCATCGAACAACGCGCCCGTGCCATGGGGGTCAAAAGCATCTTTGTGCTCACCACCCGCACCATGCACTGGTTCATCAAGCGCGGCTTTGCCCAGGTCGACCCCGACTGGCTGCCCGAAGCGCGCAAACGCAAATACAACTGGGACCGCAAGAGCCAGGTGCTGGTCAAAAAGCTCTGAGCCATGCAGGCCGCCATCTCGGCCCAAGAGGGTCACGGCGGCATGGCATCCTCATGACCATGCTTCAGGACCAAGCTTCATGACCATGCATTAGGCAGGCCCAGCCAATCCGTGGTGTAAGCCGACGTCTTGCGCTCCTGCTTCATCCCCCAAACCGGCTGTGCCCCAATGCCCCCCGCGCTGCCCAGCACCAGGCTGCCGCGTCCATAGCGGCGGTTGATTTGGTCCATGGCTTGCATCAGGCGGATGCGGTTTTCGGGCATGTCGGCATCCAGGTCCAGCGTCAGTTGTTGGCGGGTGGCCGGTTGCAGGTCCATCAGCATCACGCCGGCTTTGGCGTACTTGTAGCCGGGGCGGTAGATGTGTTTCAGGATGGCGCAGGCCGTTTGGGTGATGTGGGCGCTGTCGCTGGTGGGGCTGGGCAGGGGGATGCTGGCACTGCGGCTGTATTGGGGGTCTTT
>JAIXOX010000121.1 GCA_027486555.1 Comamonadaceae bacterium | reverse complement strand
TGCATCATATTGGTGCAATTAAGCTGTTAAGTTCTTACCGCGCATTCCCTCTCATTTACTTTTAATTACTAAGTAGTCGAAATAGCAAGTTCGCAAGTAGTCAACTATCCACCACCATATGCGGGGGGACAGATTTTCTCTGTCCCCCTTTTTCTTTCCCGGAAGGCCCTGTATCTGCGGGCTTCCGCGTTTTTCCTTGTGGACGCGGCAGGGCACATTTTTCCTATTTTTGCCCTCTGAGTCTGAATTTCTCTCTTATTTCTCTCCTGGCTTGTGGACGCGTCCATAAGCCGAGCCCAGTATTCATGCGGGTTTCAGGGATTTGGTTGGACCTTGTCGATGCATGAGCAAAGGGGAAAAGAACTTGCTTTTCTCAATTAGCTTATTGTAATTTTCCGTCTTGGTACTAATTTTTAAAAGTGACTTCCCAAGATTTTCCTGAGGCTGATGAAATCAGCTTAATCGGTTGCTGCCATGTTGTGGTGTGAGCACTACGTCGAGCGCCTATGTTGCGCCGCCGAAGCGCGGGCTTCGGAACGCATGCAGAAATAAGATACGGACATGGCGCACCCGCACTGAGGCCCATTTCCCAACGCCAACGGCCATCAAGGTTGCAGCACTTCAGTTGCCAAGTGCACTCAGTCGTTTGATGCAGATCAATGACCCACAGTACTTGTGCAGGGATGCTGTAGTTGTCACTCAAGGGGAATCCATCATGCGTACACGAATCCTGAATGCCACCATGTTGGCAACCGCTGTCTTCTCGGGGCTGACCTTTGCGCAAATACCCAAGACCGAAGAGGACCACTCTGCGCATCACCCGTCAGCCGGTGCACCAGCCGCGAGTACCACTGTGCCGGTAACCAGTGCAGCGCCTGTTACTGAAACCTCTAATCAGCAGCTGAAGACTATGCAAGAGATGCACAAGAAGATGCAAGTCGCCAAGGACCCGGCCGGAAGGAACAAGCTCATGAGCGAGCACATGAAACTTATGCAGTCCGGCATGACCATGATGGGCCAGATGCGTGGCGACCCTTCAGTGTGCACCCCGAACATGAACGAGATGATGAAAATGCACATGCAGATGGCGCTTCGCATGGACTTGATGGAGCAGATGATGCAGATGATGGTCGACCGCGAGGCTGCCAGATCAGGTCAGTGAAGCTGCTTCGACAAGGCGCTCACATAAGCCTAGACTGCATCACCGCCCACCTTGATTTTGCATGTCCTCTGCAGCCCAGAGTTGCGCACTGGCGCACCCTTCACGAAGTGAGCGGCGTGCAAGGCCTGCCCGCCATCGAAAATGGTGCGCAGACATTCTGAAGCAAATTCATGGAACTTTGAAGGCACGCCATTGCCAAACCTTCAAGCTAAAAGCCAATCTTAAAAACCATATTCCGCGTCATCGGCTAAGCCCTGCTAATATAATCGGGACATTAAAGAGACTTGTAAATGACTACAAGATATCAGGACCACTTTGAAAAAACTATCGCTACTCTTGGTTATCCAGCTATCTCTGTCATTTAAATTTAAGTAATAAATTCTCTTTTGTACACGTTACCGATGCGGACCTTCACCCTCTTTCTGATGCTCGCCTTGCTGCCAGTGCGGATCTGGGCAGCAGATGACATGGCTTTCAGCATGGCCAAGATGGCGGCGGGTGCTTCGGTCTTGCAGGATGCTCAGCCACTGCGGTCGCATACCTCAAACATGCCCGAGGACTGCCCGATGATGGCCATGAACCAGGCAGACCATGGCGATGATCCTGACGGAAGATCCGTAGTCAATTGCACGGCTTGTCAGCTGTGCGCACCCACGGCCGCGCAGTCCGAACTCAGCGTTGCGAGTTGCCCTGTTCCCCCTCGACTAACTGCGGTACCTGTTTGGCTTTACGCTAACACTAGCATAGCGCTGGACCTGCGCCCCCCTATCTCCTGAACGTAGTCCGTTTGATGCCCGCCATCAAGCGGGGGCCCATTAGCGAGCACTTTCGCGAGCGTAATCGCGAGCGCATTTCAGGAGATTTTGATGAGAGTATTCTTTTTCGCGCCGACTTTGGCGCTGTGCTTAGCGGCGCATGCCACCCCTGCGGAGTGGGTGGGCGCTAAGGTGGTTACGGCGGACCCTGAGCGATCTCGGGTGACCCTGGATCACGAGTTCATCAAGAGCGTCAACATGATGCCAATGGTTATGCCCTTCAAAGCCGAGAAAAGCGTGGATTTGAGGGGCTTTAAGGCAGGCGACAAGGTCCGTTTCAGAGTCGTAAAGAAGGTAGATCATTTGATCATCGAGGCTATGGAGATGGCGAAATGAGACGGGTCATCGGTCCATTTTCTGCCGCCTTCGCATGCTGTATTTCAGTAGGCGCTATCGCTGCTCCAATGGGATTCAAGGGAAGTTGGATGGCGATGGGTGACTTCTCGCCGAACTGGCGCGAGGGCTTTGTCAATTACGCCTTAACCGCCAAAGAAGCTGTTGGTCCATCTGTTGTCTACATGCGTAGCGACGATAAAACAAAGACACGCGAACTTGCTGAGGTCGCCTACACCCGCCTTATTAAACGTTGGAATCTACCGCATGCTCAGGGTAACGTTTGGTTCATCGGCGGCGTTGGAACTCTAAGCGGCAATGATTTCTCTGGAACCAGAACCATGGTCACTCCCGGAGTCCAGGTCGACTACGAAACCACCCGTTTCTACATTTCAGCCTTCGGGCGGCTTTACCGAGCGGAAGGTATCAACCACGACTACGCAGCGGCACGATTGGGCTTCTCTTTCTTTGAAGCCCACTATGACGAAGTGCAGCCCTGGGCAGTGCTCGAAGTACGCCGCATGCGAGGTCTCTCCGACACGACGGAGGTGACCCCCATGCTGCGTCTGATTCACAACCGCTACTTCGTTGAGGCCGGAGTGAATAACTTCAAACAGATTCGATTCAACTTTATGTACACATTCTAAGGAGACTCCCATGCGCAACTTCATCGCAACGCTGGTTATTGCCATGACCGCTCTTCCTGCACTGGCTGCCAACAGCGTAAAGGCAACTGTTAACGGTATGGTCTGCGCGTTCTGTGCCCAGGGCATTGAGAAAACCATCTCAAGAATGGATGCCACCAAAGCAGTTTTCGTCGACCTGAAGGGTAGGTTCGTATTGGTCGAGGCAAAAGATGGTGCAGCGCTCGACCAAAAGGCGATCACTGCTGCCATCGTCGACGCTGGCTACGACGTTTTGAAGGTGGAGATTTCCACCATGACAGTCGACCAGATCAAAGCCGCTTCCAAGAGCGCGATCAAATGATGGACGATGGGATCGCCCAAACACGCGGAGGGCTTTGGAGTTCGGTTGTGTCACTGCTCACCACGTCGAGCACACTCGTTTGCTGTGCTATCCCTGCCGCGCTGGTGGCGATCGGGGCGGGCGCAGTTCTCTCTTCTATGATCTCCGTCTTTCCCCAGGTCGTGTGGCTCTCCGAGCATAAAGAGGCGCTGTTCGCCGCCTCAGGTCTCGCACTCACGCTTTCGGGTTGGGCGCAATGGCGAAATCGCACGGCACCCTGTCCGCTGGATCCGATGCTTCGTAACGCGTGTCTGCGGACTCGGAAGGCTTCACTTCGCCTCTACTTCGCGAGCCTAGCCTTCTTCACTGTCGGGGGCTTTTTCGCCTTCATCGCCCCGCTGCTTGGTTAATGTGGTTCAGGGCGGTCATGTAGGCGATGGCTTCGCGCCGCATGACTGCCCCTTCCTATCGTGAGATGAACCAGCCCAGATACTGCCTGAGCCTAAGACGAAAAAAATTTCCAAATGTGAAAGAACTCATTGCCGTTCATGCTGGAAGAATTCAGCGAGCCGGTATGAACCTGTATAAAAACACTGGCACAGGAGATCAAATGAAGACCATCACGCTCTATTTCGCAACCGCAATCGCTGAAATCGTGGGGTGCTACCTGCCCTGGCTCTGGCTCAAGCAAAACGGATCTCCATGGTTGCTGATACCCGCCGGAGTCAGTCTGGCGGCCTTCGCGTGGCTACTGACACTGCACGAAGCTGCCACCGGACGCGTCTACGCTGCTTACGGGGGTGTCTACATCTTTGCAGCTATTCTTTGGCTATGGGCCGTCGACGGCATCCGACCATCGAATTGGGATGTCGTGGGTGTTGCCGTGGCCCTGCTGGGTATGAGCATCATTGCCTTTCAACCGCGCTAGGAACAGATCCTCAATTTGGAGAATGCTTTGAAAAAAGCGCCTTGCTTGCGGATCTCGGAACAGT
>JAIXOX010000105.1 GCA_027486555.1 Comamonadaceae bacterium | reverse complement strand
TGGCCCACGATGGAACGGGTCAAAGTGACGAACGCATCCCCACGGGTTTCCAAAATCGCATCGCCAAACTGGGGAATCAGTTTTTTCATGACCCGGTCTTTATCGGCCAGGTGCGCACAAGCCTCGGCCCAATAAGCGGGCGTCACGGGTACCGAGCCTTTGCCGCTCAAAACCGTCACTGCGCCGACTCCCATGTCGTGCCCGTCGCCGAGTCTTTCAGCACAATGCCCTTGACCAGTAAATCGTTGCGAATGCGGTCGGCTTCGGCAAAGTTTTTGCCCTTTTTGGCGTCAGCGCGAGCCTGAATCTGCGCCTGAATGGCCGCTTCATCCAAGCCTGCACCCGACTGCAGGTACTCCGTCGCATTGGTTTGCAGCAGGCCCAACAAGCCCCCCAAGGCCTTGAGTAAACCTGAACGCTCGGCCGAAGCGCTGCGATTGACTTCACCGGCCAACTCGAACAACACGGCCACGGCTTCTGGCGTGCCAAAGTCTTCGTCCATAGCGGCCTTGAATCGAGCGGCCAGCGGATCAGCCCAGTCGATGTTCACTTCTGCTGGAGGCACAGCTTGCAGGGCGGTGTACAAGCGCTTCAAAGCGCCTTTGGCGTCGTTCAGGTGCACGTCGCTGTAGTTGAGCGAGCTGCGGTAGTGGCTGCGCACGATGAAAAAACGCACCGTCTCGGCGTCAAATTCTTTGAGCACATCGCGGATGGTGAAAAAGTTGCCCAAGCTCTTGGACATCTTTTCGTTGTCCACATTGATGAAGCCGTTGTGCATCCAAAAGCGCGCCAAGGGCAGGCCGTTGGCACCTTCGCTTTGGGCGATCTCGTTTTCATGGTGCGGAAACTGCAGGTCAGCCCCACCGCCGTGAATGTCAAAGGTCTGACCCAGCAACTCGCAAGCCATGGCCGAGCACTCGATGTGCCAGCCGGGGCGGCCCGTGCCAAAGGGACTGGCCCATTTCACGTCTTCCGGCTCGGTGGGTTTGGCGCTCTTCCAAAGCACAAAATCAAGGGGATCTTGCTTGTCAGTCTCCACGGCCACGCGCTCGCCAGCGTTCAATTCGTCCAGCGACTTGCCGGACAACTTGCCGTAACCCGCAAACTTGCGGACCGAATAATTCACATCGCCATTGCCTGCGCGGTAGGCCAAGCCTTTTTGCTCCAATGTGCCAATCATGCTCAGCATCTGAGGCACAAAGTCAGTGGCCCGGGGCTCGTATTGAGGGCGCTCAATGCCCAAAGCGTCTGCATCCTGGTGCAAAGCGTCGATCATGCGGTCGGTCAGGTGGCGGATGGTTTCGCCGTTTTCGAGGGCACGCCTGATGATCTTGTCGTCGATGTCGGTCACGTTGCGCACGTAAGTGACCTTGAAATCGCTGGCCTTGAGCCAGCGCTGCACCACGTCAAAAGCGATCATGGAGCGGGCATGGCCCAAATGGCACAGGTCATAAACCGTCATGCCACAGACGTACATGCGCACATGACCGGGCTCGGCGGGCGTGAAATCGGAAACAGCACGGCTCAGCGTGTTGAAAATGCGCAGACTCATGTCAAACCACAAAAATTATCGGAAAAGAGAACACCTAATCCAAGCCCTTTGTCAAAGGCGTATTGGACCGGGAAAAGCGTTCTAAAAGACCACCACGAAGCTGTGCGGCGGTGAGGTCACGAGCGTGGGGGGGGACCCACTGCTCCGTTACAATGAACCTTCAGTATATCCCCGACCTGCGGCCCCTGCAGCACTTTGCAGCCATCGGACGCGAACACTTCACCCGCTTTCTTTTGGGCTTGCATGCGACCTTTGCTCACACTGACCTGGATGGTTGCCTTGCTGGCATTCAGCACCCAACTGCGCGCCGACATGTACAGCGATGTTGACGCCTTGGTGCGCAGTGGACAATGGCAAAAAGCCCAAGCGCTGGCCAATCTTCGGCTTCAGACTGTTCCCACAGACCCTCAAATGCGCTTGCTGCAAAGTCACATTCTGGTTGGTTTAGGGCAAAACGAGGCGGCAATGCAGACCCTCAAGGCACTGACCCAATCATTTCCTGAATTGGCCGAGCCCCACAACAACCTGGCCGTGCTTTTGGCTCAGGAAAATCGCCACGAAGAGGCACTTGAGTCCTTGCAAGCGGCCATCAAGGCGCGCCCAGACTATGCTTTGGCACTTGAAAACTTGGGCGACACCCACTTGGCACTGGCCGCCCAGGCCTATGCTCAAGCCTTGAAATCGGGAGCACCTGCGGCCAGACTGCAAAGCAAACAACTCGCCGCCGAGCAAACCCTGAAAACGCCCTGAAAAGCACCTTGACCCATTGCACCTCACATGACCACAACTGCACTTTTTTCAGATCTGCGCCACCGCAGACTGGTCACATTGTCCGCCCTGTCCTTGACTTTGTCTTGCCTATTGCCCTTGCCCGCCATGGCCCAAACACCCACGGGCAACACCGCCAAAGTCCGCATCAGCACCAGCATGGGTGACATTGAAGCCGAGCTCTACGCCGACAAGGCCCCCAAAACCGTGGCCAACTTTTTGCAGTATGCGAATGACAAGCACTACGACGGCACGATTTTTCACCGCGTGATTGCAGGCTTCATGGTGCAAGGTGGCGGCTACGACGCGCAGTACAAAGAAAAGAAAACCCGACCTCCAGTCCAGCATGAAGGCCGCCAAGCACTGGCAGCAGGCCTGAAAAACACCACTGGCACCCTGGCCATGGCGCGCACCAACGACCCGCAATCGGCCACCTCCCAGTTTTTCATCAATGTGGTGGACAACGCGTTTTTGGACCCCACGCCCATTCCCGATGGCGATCCCGTGGCCAAGTTCCAATACCAGGGCCGTGTTTACGAAAACGTGGCCCGCGCCCAGCTGCTGAGCTCCCCTCAACTGTTTGGTTACACCGTTTTTGGCAAAGTTACGTCCGGCATGGACGTGGTCCAAAAAATCAGGACCGCCCCCACTGGCGCGGGTGGTCCTTTTCCTTCCGATGTCCCCCGGACACCGGTCCTCATTCAATCCATCACTTTGTTGAAGTAACACCATGAGCAACCCCCAAGTAGAACTGCACATCACTGGCTACGGCGTCATCACGATCGAACTGGACGCAGAAAAAGCCCCCAAATCCACAGAAAACTTCCTGTCCTATGTGAACAAAGGGCATTACAACAACACGATTTTTCATCGCGTGATTCCTGGCTTCATGATTCAAGGTGGGGGTTTTGAGCCCGGCATGAACCAAAAACCCACCGATGCCACCATCGAAAACGAAGCCAACAACGGCCTGAAGAACAACGAGTACACCGTGGCCATGGCACGAACTTCGGCCCCTCACTCTGCCTCGTCACAGTTTTTCATCAACGTGGCGGACAACGGATTTTTGAACCACACCGCCCCCTCCATGCAAGGCTGGGGCTATGCCGTGTTTGGTAAAGTGGTCAGCGGCACCGAGGTGGTGGACCAAATCAAGGGCGTGAAAACCGGCAACAAAGGCGGTCACGGCGATGTGCCCAAAGAAGATGTCGTGATCGAAAAAGCGATCGCGCTCTGATTGAAGCGGCCATGTTCGCCGGGACAACAACCGTCATGCCCCCCCTTGGGCACTTGACAGCACCGGCGACTTGGCAGTGTGTGGACCTGATCTCGGACCTGCACCTGCAGGCAGCCGAGACGGCCACCTTTGAGGCTTGGCGGCATTTCATGCGCACGACCGAAGCCCAGGCTGTCCTGATTTTGGGTGACCTGTTTGAAGTGTGGGTAGGTGATGACGCGGTGGCCAGCGACCCCTTTTTGCAAGCCTGCGCGGAGATTTTGCGCCAAACCGCTGAGCGCATCACCGTGGGCTTCATGCCGGGCAACAGAGACTTTTTGCTTGGACACAACTTTTTGTCAAGCTGCGGTGTACAAGCCCTGAACGACCCCACAGTGCTGGAATGGGGCGATTTGCGACTGTTGCTCAGCCACGGCGACGCCTTGTGTGTGGCCGATGTGGACTATCAACGTTTCCGCCTGCAAGTGCGCAGCGCCGATTGGCAGCGTGCCTTTTTGGCTCAACCGCTGCAAGAGCGTTTGCGCCTGGCCCGTGCCATGCGCACACAAAGCGAATCGCAAAAGCTCAGCGATGCAGTCTATGCCGATGCTGACACCCCAACCAGCCTGGCTTGGTTAAGTGCAGCCAACAGCCGCCATCTGATTCATGGCCATACCCACAAACCCGCTGACCATCGCTTGTTGGAAACGCCCCATGCGCTGCGCCAAGTGTTGAGCGACTGGTCGCTCGACCACACGCCGCTCAGAGCGCAGGCACTGAGGCTCAGGTCAAATGGCCAAACTGAGAGGCTTGACATCGGCCCCAAAGCGCCGTCACTCTCACCAGTGACTTGATAACCGACCTCTTGGAAAAAAGCCCGGTCACCAGCCCATGAGCGTCTGATCAAGCGCGGAGCAGCCCTTTCAAGGCGTTTTGCAATCGACGTGCCGACACCTCGTCGTGCGAACCCGACAAAACCTGAGCCACATCCTGGGTCCAAGTCTCTGTGGGACCGGGTTGATTGCGTTGCGTGAGCAATTGCAATTGCAATGCTCGACGCGCTGACAACTGTTCGGCAGGGGTCGGCACGTCGGCGGCCATTTCGAGGCGCAACAAGGCTGTGGCCGCACTTTCTTTGGCCGGTGCACTCAGTGCCTGAGTCCAAGCCTGGCGGGCTGTCGCATTGACCGCACGGCCCAATTCCTGCGAACTGGGCAAGGCATCGGCTTGGCGCTCTTGCCAAGCTCCCATGAGCCGGGTGAGGGTTTCACCATGCGCTTGGGCGGCGAGTTTGCGCAAAGACATCTCAGCCCGTTCAAGGGCCTCGCGCTGAGCACGGAATGCGGCATCACCCAAACGTGGACCTCGATCTGGCCGCTGTTCAAAATCACCTCTGCCAGAGCGATCGCGATCGCTCATTCGAGGCTGACCACGCTCGCCCGAGCGCTCGCCCGGGCGACCTGGGCGTTCGCCCGGACGCGCATCGCGTCGGCCCGTGGCAGCTGGCGCTTCGGTTTTCTTTTGTCCGGGACGGTCATCGCCCCGAACAGCGACCACCCGTTTGGGCGCTTGCACTTTGGCCACAGGTG
Organism: Comamonadaceae bacterium; assembly: GCA_027486555.1. Lineage (GTDB taxonomy): Bacteria > Pseudomonadota > Gammaproteobacteria > Burkholderiales > Burkholderiaceae_C > Limnohabitans_A. Next base: position 19,150 of record JAIXOX010000105.1, on the reverse strand, counting down.
GCAGGGCAGCGTCATCCTGGGCAGGCGTGTCTGCAGGCGCTTCCTGGCCTTCCAAGGATGGAGCAGGTGAAGCAGACGTGCTGGCCGTTAGAGAGCCTTCGGTGTCAGAGGGACCGACATCTGCAACAGGCGCAGCACCCGATGCGGGTAAGTCGGCACGACCCTCGGGGGCTGGACTTGTTTTTTCAGCCAAGACAGCTGCTGCTTGGCCTCGCAAAGCAGCGTCGAGTGCGGCCATGGCGGCACGAATTTTGGTGGCATCGCCACTGGAATTGGCCGCTTCCAACGCTTGAGAAGCGTCGATCACCATGCGGTCATGCGCATTCAAGCTGGCAGACACTTGCTGGCGTTCAGACCCTTTGCGCTGGAAAGCATCGTCCAGGGGAGCACGGAAAATTTCCCACAGTTTTTGCTCGGTTTTGCGGTCCAAAGGCACCGCTTGGGCCTCGGTTTGCCAGCGAGTTTGCAAGGCTTTCACCGCATCCACCCGCAAAGCCGGGGCCGAGCCCAATTCACGGGCTTCTTGAATCAAGGCTTGGCGGCGCTCAATGCTTGCCTTTTGCGCGGCCTCCAGTGGGGCTGCAGCGGCCTTGAAAAGTGTTTTCCACTGGGATTGCAGTTCAACAAAAGACTTTTCGCTCAAGTGGCCGGCATTGCGCCAACGGTCCGCGAACTGGTGCAAAGCCCGCAACTGGCCACGCCAGTCTTCGCTGTCGGCATGGGCTGCGGTGAAAGCTTTGACTTCCTCCATCAGCGCCCCGCGCTGCGCACGGTGTTCGGCCGATTCTTTTTTGATTTGTTCCAGCCACAAAAGCACCGCTTTGTAGGCTTCGTTGCAGGCCGCGTCAAACCGTTTCCACAAACCGTGATTGGGCAGTCCACCTTGGTCGGTTTGCTTCCAGCTTTCGCGCAGTTGGCGCAGCTTGTCCTGCATTTTGCGACCACCCACAGTGGGTAATTTGTCCTCGCCGATCAAGCCTTCGGCTTGGATCACCAGATCCTGACGGATCTGGTCGGCTCGCCAACGTTGCCAGCCTTCGGTTTCGCCCGCCGCCGTCAAGGCCAAATGCACGCGCTCGTCCAAGGCCGTGTTCAGATGTTTTCCGTGTGCTTTGAGGACCGCACGCAAAGCCACTGCGGCTTCAGCAGAGGCCTTGCCTTGGCCTTCAGAAGCTTCTTTTTCAACAGCTTCAAGCACAGGTGTGACGGCGTCGCTGGCGGCATCGCGCAGGGCTTGACGCTGCGCTGGGTCCAATTTGGGCTTGGCAGGTTTGTCAGTTTTTTCTGCCTTTTCTTGTTCTGTCACTGGCGCGGTTTCTTTGCCCGTATCACCCCGCAAGCGTCGAATTTCGTCCGCCCAAACAGGCACCGAAGGCAATGCTGCGGTGGGGTCGGATTGGGCCAAGCCGGCCAAATCCAGAGCTGCCGAAAAACCATCCCAGACCGCTTGCAGTTGATTGCCGGCCGCTTCCAGTTGCGAGGGGTACTTCAGGTCCACGCTGGGCCAAACCGTGTTTTGGGTGAGCACCAAAGCCTGGGCTTGCCACTGCACCACGTCCGATTGCAAACCTGCATGACCGCTTTGGGCTTCGCTCAAAGGTTTGGTGGACAACACCTCCACCCGCTGAGCCAACAAAACTGCCGCTTCGCGCTGAACCATGACTTGGTGCTGCAAGTCTTCGACCCCTTTGACCACTTCGGCCAAACGCAATTTAAGGCTGGCCAAAGGTTCGCGCGACAACGGAGCACCGGCCTTGGCTGCATCACGCTGCCATGCCAAGGCATCGGCAATGTGCAAACGCGGCGCCTGCAAGATGTGTTCAGCTTTCTGACCCCAATCGCTGGCCAAAGCCTCCTGTCCGTGGGCTCGTTTGATCTCTTCGAGTTTTTCCTTCAGGATCTTGGCCACGCCTTTGTCACGGCTGGCCAGTTCGCGGTAAACATCATTGAGCAAACTCTCTGCGGGCTCAGAGGCAAGCCACTCACGCAAACGGGCGCTGCGTTCACCGGATGTGGCGGCATTGAAAATACCAGCCGTCATGGGATCGAGGGCGGCAAGGTCAAAAGGCTTGGATGATGAGGTCACAGTAAAAAACTTTAAAACACGTTGGGTGCCAAGACGGCGTCGGGCCGACAGACTCGACCCCTGCGGACCAACTCGGCAACACAAACGCGTATTTTCGCCGGGATTTGCACGCGACAGATAGCCAAACGTGAATCCCAGTAAAACTGGCCACTTTTCTGAGGTTTAAAAGCAACTCATATACACATTTAAATCTATCAAACAATATCAAAATACTTGACGGGTTATTAAAATTTCTTAAAATTCATTTCGCTTCGGACCCACAAGGGATCACCCGAGTCTCACGTCGATAAACTGCTTGCGCCCTGATGGTCTGCAGTCTCGGCCCCTACCAAGCGTTTGCCTGCGGCAAATCCATGCTTGACACGAGAGGAACTTTTTGAAATCCCATCTGAATCTGTCTGAATTCTGGCGGAGCTTCACCACATTGAGTGGCGACGTGCGCGAAGGCTTCGTGGAAATCACCCGTCATGGCCTTGCTTTGCTCGGCATGGCTGTGGTGGCTGTGGCCCTGACTTTTTTTGCACGCCCCGCTTTGCAGGTGCATGCCGGTGAAACCCTGATGAGTTGGTTGGAAATGCGCCAAGCCGAGACGCTGGACATCGACGTTCTTCTGGAGGGTGCATCACGTTCAACGGCAACCAGTGTGAAAAGCTTGCCTTCAGACCAATTGGCCGTGACCCAGTGGCTCAGTCGCAAATACAAAGTGTCACCGGAACCCGTGGGCGCGCTGGTCTCCGAAGCTTGGACGGTGGGTGAACGCAGCCAAATCGCACCCACCTTGATATTGGCGGTGATGGCCATTGAGTCACGGTTTAACCCCTTTGCTTCAGGGACACAGGGCGGCATGGGATTGATGCAAATCGAACCCAATGCCCATAGTCAGGCTCTGACGCCCTTTGGTGGTCGATTGGCCGCATTCGATCCACTGACCAATTTGCGCGTGGGCACGCGCCATTTGCAGTTCTTGATCCAACAATCCAGCACCATTGAAGAAGCACTGCGGCTCTATGCCATCGACTCGGGACAAGCCAGAGACGATACTTACATCGACCGGGTCTTGAATGAGCAAAAACAGCTGGACAAACTGACCCAAGGGCTCAAAACTGCAGGGGTTACACCCATGCAATCAGTCGGGGTGAAAACCCCTCAACTTCCGCTTTGATCACGGACCTTGCACAAGGGCTGAAAGCCCTCAGCTACACTACTCTTGTGCGCAACTGGCGATAGGGGCGGCGTTCTGGCTTTGACAAAGTCAGCGACTGCTCTGACGTGGATTGTGGTGGAATCCCCACCCTCAACCACTGGGAAGCGTGCAACCAGCTGTTGCATTTTGTAAAGCCCAGCCGGTCTAAGCCGTTCGCCTGGGCAGCCCTTGTCAAAAACATGCTCCATTTCGTTTTTATTCAAGGTCACTTCCATCCAAAGGACTGCCATGTACAACCGCAACACACTGATTGAACAAACCGATCCCGAGCTCTTCGCCGCCATTGAGGCCGAAAACGCGCGCCAAGAACACCACATCGAGCTGATCGCCAGCGAAAACTACGCCTCGCCCGCCGTCATGGCCGCACAAGGCAGTCAACTCACCAACAAATACGCCGAAGGCTATCCGGGTAAGCGTTATTACGGCGGTTGCGAGCATGTGGACGTGGCCGAGCAATTGGCCATTGACCGCATCAAACAAATTTTTGGCGCGCAAGCCGCCAACGTGCAACCGCATTGCGGCGCATCGGCGAACGAGGCCGTGTTCTTGGCTTTCCTGAAACCCGGCGACACGATTTTGGGCATGAGCTTGGCCGAAGGTGGTCACCTGACCCACGGCATGCCGCTCAACATGTCGGGCAAATGGTTCAATGCCGTGTCTTACGGTCTGGATGCCAACGAAGCCATCGATTACGAAGCCATGGAAGCCCAGGCCCGCAAGCACAAGCCCAAACTGATCATTGCGGGTGCATCGGCCTACTCGCTGCACATCGACTGGGCCCGCTTTGCCAAAGTGGCCAAAGAAGTCGGCGCCATCTTTTTGGTCGACATGGCCCATTACTCCGGCTTGATCGCTGCAGGCGTCTACCCCAACCCCGTGCCCCATGCGGACGTGGTCACTTCCACCACCCACAAGAGCCTGCGCGGCCCCCGTGGCGGCATCATCTTGATGAAGGCCGAGCACGAAAAAGCCATCAACAGCGCGATCTTCCCTGGCCTGCAGGGCGGACCGCTCATGCACGTCATCGCGGCCAAGGCTGTAGCTTTCAAAGAAGCGATGGCACCTGAGTTCAAGGCCTACCAAGCCCAAGTGATCAAAAACGCGCAGATCATCGCCGAGACATTGACCACTCGCGGCCTGCGCATCGTCAGCGGTGGCACCCAAAGCCACGTCATGTTGGTGGACCTGCGGGCCAAGGGCATCACCGGCAAAGTGGCCGAAGCCGCTTTGGGCAACGCCCACATGACGATCAACAAAAACGCCATCCCCAACGACCCTGAAAAGCCCTTCGTGACCAGTGGCGTGCGCATCGGCACCCCAGCCATGACCACACGTGGTTTCAAGGACGAAGAAGCCCGCGCCACGGCCCACCTGATCGCAGACGTGCTGGACAACCCACTGGACGAAGCCAATTTGGCCGCTGTGCGCGCCAAGGTACACGCCATGACCAGCCGTTTCCCTGTTTACGGCTGATCGGACCACACGATGAAATGCCCGTTTTGCGGTCACCTCGAAACCCAAGTGGTGGAGACACGGCTGGCCGAAGACGGGGATTTCATCCGCCGTCGTCGTCAATGTGGTGCGTGTGAAAAACGCTTCACCACCTACGAAAAGCCGGAAGTCAACTTTCCGGCCATCGTCAAAAAAGACGGTCGACGCATCGATTACCTGCGCGAGAAACTGCGTGGCAGCCTCAACTTGGCTCTGCGCAAAAGGCCCGTCAGCACCGAACAAGTCGATCAGGTGATGGAGCGGATTGAAGAAAAACTGCTCAATTTGGGCACACGCGAAGTGGCTTCTCACCGCATTGGTGAATGGGTCATGCGTGAATTGCAAAAACTCGACAAAGTCGCTTACGTGCGATTTGCCAGTGTCTACCGCAATTTTGAAGACATCGACGACTTCAAAACCTTGGTTGACGAAGTTCGCTGAAGCGCTTGCTCGGGGCACTGCCTGGCGCTGAGAGATGAATCAATCGCAGTCCTTGGCCAATATTTTTTCCATCTTGGGGCGTCCCACGGCATTGCTGACCACCTGCCAGCCGTGTGTCAAATTCGCTGAACAAAAGCGCCATGCGCCCGCCATGAAGGCCCCGCTGAGGCTCACACTTCGACCTTCCCCGCCATACGAAAAATAAGATTTCACAGTATTGGAAACTGTCATTTTCATGCCCACAGGCATGGCGTCTTGACGCTCAATGAGCACTTCGCCCAAGTCCCTGCGGGCGCTGTTGTTGCTGTCGACAAAGACCAGCCAGCCTTGCTGCCAATGCCCCTCGGGGTCACACAAAAAAGCATCGGGCATGGCGCTCGCGCACATTGTGACTCTTTGCTGGCGATGCAAAGCTTCTGAGCGGGCCAACACCAAGCTGCTCAAAAAGGCCTCGGCCCGGGATTGCAGCTGATGCTGTTGCCGCAAGTCCGACATGGACGGCACCGCGATGGCCATCAGCACGCCCAACAACGCCAGCACCACCAAGGCCTCCAGCAAGCTGAAGCCCCGCGGCGCTTGGGCACTGCGCGGGTCACGGGGCCATGGGCCGCAGGGCAGCGTTTGGCGATGCATGGCTCGTCCTCCTCGGTTCATGTGCGCACATCGTGCCCTCAGGCAGGCCATCATTTTGAACTGTACAAAATGAATACACAAGACCACAATTAAAACCAAATCAAAGGAATCACGCCATGCGCCTTTTCGGTCACCACCCACCAGACACCACAGTGCATTCACAGAATCGGGGATTCACACTGACCGAGCTGCTGATCAGCTTGGCACTGATGGCCGTGCTGGCGGCCTTGGCGCTGCCGGCCTACCAACAACAGCAACGCCAGTCCAGACGCATCGACGGCCAAGCGGCTTTGCTGCAATTGCAAATGGACCAAATCCGATGGCGCAGCGCTCATGACCAGCATGCCGATTCACTGAACACTTTGGGCTGGACCACCGACCGATCGAGTCAAGCCCATTACCAACTGCGCATCACCTTGTCCGATGCCGACGGCTTCACATTGGAGGCCACGCCCGTTGGCGCTCAATCGGCCGACGTCCTGTGCGCTCCCTTGAGGTTGACTTGGCAAGGACCGGCCAACGCTTTGTTCAGCGCAGGCCAACACATGGGTGGTGACCCCGAGCGCTGCTGGAAAAAATGAGCACCACCCGCCGCCGCCTTCAAAAAGGAGAGACCTTGACCGGGCTGCTGGTCGGGCTGTCGCTGGGCTTGGTGGTGCTGGCAGGGGGCAGCGCCATGCTGGCCAACCAACTGCGCGGTCACCGCCAAGCACTGCACGACACCCACCTGCACCACGACCTGCGCTCAGCCATGGACTGGATGGCCAAAGAGTTGAGTCAAGCGCAGTACTCGGCCAAAGCCTGGGAAACACGCAGCCCAAGCAGGTGTCTGGACACTTTTTGCAAGGATGCGCAAGACTTCAGTCTGAGTGGCCCGGCCTTGGTCTTCAGTTATGACCGCAACCACAACGGACTGCGCGACAAAGACGAGTGCATGGGGTTCAGGCTCGCGGCACAAACCATTCAAATCAAACGTTCATGCGAGCATGCAGGTGATTGGCAAGCCATCACCGACACGGGTAGCCTGAAAGTCAGCGCCCTGCAGTGGACACTCCATTGCTCAGTCGTACAAGGTTGGTTGCGCCGCTCGGTAGAGATGACGCTGAACGCTGCATGGCCGCACGACCCCAGCCGCCAAATCAGCCTGAGACAAACCGTGCGCTTGCAAAACGATTTGCCCGCCAGCGTCCAAACGCAGTTTTGCCCATGACGCGCACCCCTGCCCTCAGGCCGCAGACGGGTGCCATCACCTTATTGATGGCCATGACCTTGGTGATGCTGGCCAGCCTGGCCAGTTTTTACAGCGCACGCAGTGCCCAAATGGACCAACTGGCCACTTTCAACCACGCCCGAAGCCACCAAGCCCGATGGGCTGCAACGGCCGCTTTGGCAGGGGCGCAAGCGATGTTGCTGGACCCAAGCACCCCATTGGACACCCTTTTGCAGGCCTTGACCTCCTGCCCCGCAGGTGTCGTTGGACCCCAGTGGCAGTGCACACGGCTCACGCCCGAGCAACACCCTGCCATGCCACTGGCCCAGCTGAGCGCCATCGCTGTGCGCGACTTGGTCGATTCACCCCATGTGCTGGCGCTTCACGCCAGCGCCCGCATGGGCACACAGCACAGCCAAGCGCTGGGCAAAGAAAGTGTTTTCATCCCCACGGTGGCACCAGCGCCCGAGCTGCAAGAGCCCGCTGCGCTGGTGCTCCACGGTTGTGTGACCGAAGCCCCCGGGGCCAGCTTGCGGGTGTGCCCCTTGGTCAACAAGGGCGAGGCCTGCGCCAGCACCGCCAAAGGACCCGCAGTGTTGACCCATTTTGTGGTGGACACCAACCGAAATGGCAGCATTTCAGCGGCAGAGAAAAATGCCTGTCTGGCCTTGAGCGATACGAGCTTACCCGGCGGTGGTGGCAAAACCGGGCCAGCCCAAGCTGTGCCGCGCAGTCCCTGCAGCCGCGCGGCCTGGCAAAGTGTGCTGGGCCCCATCACCGATGCACAACTGCAAGCCTGGTCCACCGCTCAAGAACGCAACGGCCTGAGTGCGCAAACCACCCCACCTCGTTCGATCTACTGGATCGACAGCCCCAACGACTGGCATCAAAGCGTGGGCACAGCCAACACCCCGGCACTGCTGGTGTTTTCTGCCAAAGCTTGCGCACTGCGCTGCCCGCGCATCGGTGCCAACACCCTCATCTACGGCAGCGTCTTGATCGACTCGGGCTGCAGCGACGACAAAATGCGCGGCTGGCAAGGCGGCACCATTGAGGGCCAATTGGTGGTGCAATCGGGCATTCCCGAGTGGCGATCAGGCACAGTGCTGGCCCGTCCGGCTGGGCGCAATGCTTACATCTTGAACTGGCCGGACGGCATGAACGCCTCGCGTGTTCAACGGATCAACGGCAGTTGGACCGCCAGCGCGCCATGAAAGGTGCACAACACCCCCAGCAAGGCATGGCCTTGATCGAAGCCTTGATCGCATCGGCCGTGCTGGGCATCGGTCTGATGGGTGCCACACAACTGACCTTGAAAACTTTGCAATTGAGCCGCGAAAGCCGTCAACACGCGGCAGCTCAACGGCTGGCGCAAGAAGGTCTTGACTGCTTGGTGGCCAGCATTCGGGGCAGCGCCACTCCATGCCCAGCCGAAGAAACAGTTCAGATTCAAGGCGTGCGCTACAGCCGTCAAACAGGCAGTACGCCGCGCGGCAACGGTCACTTGCAGGACCTGCAAGTGCGCGTGATCTGGACAAGCAGCGGCAACCCCAGCAAAGGCCCCGACACGTCGGGCACTTCGTCAGAAAACCGCATCGAATGGCACACCAGTGTCGCGGCTGTGCCCGCTTGGGTATCCGGGCCATAATTGTTTTTTTCAGGTGCAGCGCCTGAATTTCCTTCTATTTTGACCACCGTGCCTGCTTCAACCGCTCCTCTCTCCCCTTTGCTCAATCCCCTGCAAACTGCCCTGGAACTGGCCCACCAAGCCCTGTGGCTGACCTCGCCCAACCCGCGTGTGGGCTGCGTCATCACGGCCGCCGATGGCACGCTGCTGGGCCAAGGCCACACCCAGCGGGCGGGTGGTCCGCATGCCGAAATCATGGCCCTGCGCAACGCCGCCGAGCGCGGTCACAGCGTACAAGGTGCCACCGCATGGGTCACGTTGGAGCCTTGCGCCCACACGGGCCGCACCGGACCATGTTGCGACGCATTGGTCGCCGCAGGCATTGGCCGCGTGGTCTCGGCCATGACCGACCCCAACCCGAAAGTAGCCGGTCAGGGCATGGCACGTTTGGCAGCTGCGGGGGTGCAGACCGAAACGCTGGCCTCCAGTTCAGAGGAAGCCATTCAAGCGCATGAACTGAACATCGGGTTTTTCAACCGCATGGCACTTGGCCTGCCTTGGGTGCGCATGAAGGTGGCCGCCTCGCTCGACGGGCAAACCGCCTTGCAAAACGGCCAAAGCCAGTGGATCACAGGACCGCAGGCCCGTGCCGACGGCCATGCCTGGCGTGCCCGTGCCTGCGCCATCCTGACGGGCATTGGCACCGTGCTCGAAGACGATCCGCAGCTGAATGTGCGCGGCCTTGATGTGCCTCGCCAGCCGCACCTGGTGGTGGTGGACAGTCGTCTGGACATGCCCTTGACGGCCAAACTGCTGGACACCCAAGGCACGGGCGAGCAAGCCCGGCAAATTTGGATTTACACCGCCACCGCTCCCCTTGATGCACAACACGCAGGCCAACGAGCCGCTCTGAGCGCACGCGGCGTCACCCTGATCGACATGCCCGGCCCGGGCGGCAAAGTCGATCTGGCTGCCATGCTGCGCGACCTGGCCCGGCGCGAGATCAATGAATTGCATGTGGAAGCCGGACACAAGCTCAACGGTTCTTTCATTCGAGAAGGTCTGGTGGATGAATACCTCGTCTACATCGCACCGCAGCTGCTCGGACCCGGCCAGGGCATGGCCAATTTGCCTGCGCTGACGGCCCTGAGCGACTCCGTAAAATTGGCCTTCCATGCGATGGACCGCATCGGCCCAGATGTGCGTTTGCTCTTGCGCCGCGCCTGACCACTGGCGCCTTAGGCGCCTGCCCGGAGAAGTTTCAAGTGAAAAGCTTGTCTTGGGCACAGCGATCAGCTTTGTAATCCATGTGGGAGCCCCGCCCTCGGGGCGATGGGCAGGGGTCTGCAAAGCTCTATCGCGGCGAGGGCGCCGCTCCTACAAAAAAGCGTTCATGCAATCATCATGGGGCCAGATCAAAAAAAGGGACAGCATCGTCCGCCAGGAAAGGGCCTTTCATTGCACAAGCGCCATGCATTCTTGTGGGAGCCCCGCCCTCGGGGCGATGGGCAGCGGTCTGCAAAGCTCTACCGCGTAGAGGGCGCCGCTTCTAAAAAAGTCGGCTTGACTGGTCAGTGGTCAAGACGTCCAAGCGACAAACTGCTTGTGCAAGTCAGGGTCAAAATAGCAGCACTTTTGCTGGAGACACTGAATTGAACCTCGCCCACTTGCTGCAACGCCAAGCCCGCATGGCCCCCGAGCGCCCGGCCATCTTCCATGGCACCCACTGTGTGGCCACCCATGCGCAGTGGGCACAACGCTGCCAGCACTTGGCGCTGCACTTTCAAGCGGCGGGCTTGCTACCCGGTGACCGCGTGGCGCTGTTCATGCGCAACCATGTGCGCTACCTCGAGTTGGTGTTTGCCGCTTGGTGGGCAGGTTTAGCCGTCGTGCCCATCAACGCCAAGCTGCATGTGCGCGAAGCACAATGGATCCTCGACAACGCCCAGGCCCGCTGGGCATTCGTCACGGCCGACATCACCCACGACACCGGAGAAAACCTCTCGGGTCTGGAGCGGGTGATCGACGTGGACAGCGCCGAGGCCGACACCCTCTGGCAACTGCCCGAACGAGCTGTTGACACCCCGATCAGCGAGCGCAACGCAAACGATTTGGCCTGGCTGTTCTACACCAGCGGAACCACCGGCAGGCCCAAGGGCGTGATGATCACCCACCGCAACCTGATGACCATGGGACTGGGCTATTTTTGCGATGTGGACGCCGTCAGCCCGAAAGACACCATTGCCTACGCGGCTCCCATGTCGCACGGCGCGGGCATTTACGCCATTCCGCACCTCATGGCGGGGGCACGGCACATGGTGCCGCCTTCGGGCGGGTTCGATCCGGCCGAGCTGTTTGCGCTGGGCCAACAAGTCGGACCCCTGTCGATGTTTGCAGCGCCCACCATCGTCAAACGCTTGGTGGACCATGCCGAATCTGCTGGACTGTCTGAGCGCACTTGCAGCCAATCCTTCAAAACCGTGGTCTATGGCGGTGCGCCCATGTACGCGGCCGATATGCAACGGGCGCTGCGTGTCATGGGGCCGCGTTTTGTGCAGATTTACGGCCAAGGCGAAAGTCCCATGGTGGGCACGGCCCTGTCACGGCACCACCTGCAAGACACCGAGCACCCCCGCCACCTGGATCGCTTGGCGTCAATTGGCGTGGCACAAACCCCGGTGAACATCCGAGTCACCGACGAGCAAGGCCGCGACTTGCCGCTCGGAGAGGTCGGCGAAGTGCTGCTTCAAGGCGACAGCGTGATGGCCGGTTACTGGCGTAATCCCGAGGCCACGGCCAAAGCCATCCAAAACGGCTGGCTCTTCACCGGCGACATGGGGTGTCTGGACGCAGACGGTTTTTTGACTCTGAAAGACCGCAGCAAAGACATGATCATCAGCGGTGGCTCCAACATCTACCCGCGCGAAATCGAAGAGGTGCTGCTGCATGCGCCGGGCGTGTCTGAAGTGGCGGTGGTGGGCACACCGGACGCCGAATGGGGCGAGTTGGTGGTGGCCTTTGTGGTGCCGCAAGCTGAGCACACCATCGACACCGCTGCATTGGACGCGCTGTGCCTGCAAGAGATCGCCCGCTTCAAGCGCCCCAAACGCTACGTGGTGGTGGACAGCCTGCCCAAAAACAATTATGGCAAGGTCCTTAAAACCGAACTGCGGCAAAGCTTGGTCTGAAGAAACGGATTTCAGCCTCGCGGATGGTGCTGAGCGTGCAGGGCTTTGAGCCGTTCACGGGCCACATGGGTGTAAATGGTGGTGGATGAAATATCGGCATGCCCAAGCAACATTTGCACGGCCCGCAAATTGGCACCGTGGTTGAGCAAATGGGTGGCAAAGGCGTGGCGCAAAGTGTGGGGCGACAGCGGCGAGGTGATGCCCGCCGCAATGGCGTAGCGCTTGACCAAGCTCCAGAACATGATGCGGGACATGCCCGTGCCTGGTTTGGGGCCACTGGAGGTGACAAACAAATCTTCACTGAGACGCGAACCCAACAAAGCCGGACGCACCTGACCCACGTAGCGCAGCAACCACGCACGGGCTTCGTCACCAAAGGGCACCACGCGCTCTTTGCTGCCCTTGCCAGTGATGCGCAAAACACCCTCGTTCAGACTGACATGCAAGATTTGAAGGGACACCAGTTCCGTGACCCGCAAGCCACTGGCATACATCAACTCCAGCATGGCCCGATCGCGCAAACCCAAATCGGTGCTCACATCCGGGGCCGACATCAAGGCATCAATTTGTGACTCGCCCAAAGTGCCGGGCAGCTTTTGCGCCTTTTTGGCAGCCAACAGGCGCAAGCTCGGATCAGCTTGCATCCAGCGTTCGCGCAAAGCCCAGCGAAAAAACCGCTTGAAAACCGTCAGGCGGCGGTTGGCAGAAGTCGCTTTGGATTGGGGGTAGCGCTCGGCAAAAAAAGCTTGCAAGTGCGACTCTTGACTGGCGTAGAGGGCAAGCCGATGCGTCAAGAAAAGCCAATGGGCGAAAAGCGTCAAGTCCCGACGGTAGGCCGCCAAGGTATTGGCGGCCAAACCATCTTCCAGCCACAAGGACTCCACAAAAAGATCGATGGCGTCCTGACTGGCCTCATGCATGGATGTGCATCAGTCAAGCTTGAGTTTTTGCTGTTCCACCACTTTTTTGTAGACCTCAAACTCGGCCTTGATTTGGGCGGCAAACTCATCGGGTGTGTTGGCCACCACCAATGAGCCCGTATCTTGAATGCGCTTGGTCACAGCTGGATCTTGCAAAGCCTTTTTCACGCCGGCGCTGATCTTGTCAACCACCTCTTTGGGCAGATTTTTGGGACCCAAAATGCCGTAATAGGCCATACGGTTCACTGGCTCCAAGCCCACTTCTTTGAAAGTGGGCACATTGGGCAACTGCGGCAAGCGCTGGGGAGCAGCCACAACAATGGGCACCAAACGGCCTTGCTGGATAAAGGGCAAGGCCGAGGGCATGTTGTCAAAAATGATCGGCACCTGGCCCGCCACGGTGTCGTTCAGGGCCGGACCTGCACCACGGTAAGGAATATGGGTGATGAACACCCCAGCCAGACTTTTCCACAACTCGGTTTGCAAGTGTCCAATGCCACCCGTGCCCGAAGAAGCATAGGAGTATTTGCCGGGGTTTTTCTTCAACTCTTCAATGAAGCCCTTGTAATCTTTGGCTGGAAAACTGGGGTGCACGGCAATCACGTTGGGCGTGGCTGCGATGTTGATGATGGGGGTAAAGTCGGTGGTGGGGTTGTAAGGGATTTTGGTGTTGATGGCCGGATTGGCAGCGGTGGTTGACACTGTGGCCATGCCCAAGCTGTAACCATCGGGCGCAGAGCGCACCGTCTCAGTAGCCCCGACCACACCGCCGCCGCCAGCCTTGTTTTCCACAATCACGTTTTGACCCAAGGCTTTGCCCAAGGGCTCGGCAATGACCCGGGCAACGATGTCGGTCGTGCCGCCTGGCGCAAAAGGCACTTGCAGTTTGATGGTTTTGTTGGGGTAAGCCTGGGCCCAGACGGAACCAACGGTTGCGGTGCTGGCGGCCATCACGGCTACGGAAATCCAATCGCGTCGCTTCATTCGAAAACTCCTTGAAATAAATACATCATATTCAATCGGCAGAGATTGCCTGGGTGAGAAAAGGCAAAAAACGCTCCGATTGAGGTCTTCATCGCTCCAAGGTGACAGCTGTGCTTCCTGAAGCGCTATATGCGCAGTTATCCTAGCCCAGTGAACTTTGCCCAACTCCTCTTTCCCGACTTTTCCCTGATTTTGTGCGGCTACTTGCTTTGCCGCTTCACTGCATTGGGGCGATCAGTGTGGCAACCGGTCGAAAACCTGGTGTATTTTTTCCTTTTCCCGGTGCTGTTGTTTCATTCCATCGTGAAAAGCCCGATCGACTTGGGCGCCGCCTCAAGCTTCATCGGTGCAGGCGTGAGCTTGGCGTTTTGTGCCATCGCCTTGTCCTACAGCCTGCCTTACTGGCCGATTTTGGGCCGTCAACTCGACCGCCGGGACCATGCAGCCGCAGCACAAATTGGTTTCCGCTTCAATTCCTTCATGGCCTTGGCTCTGGCCGAACGCTTGGGCGGGCCCGAAGGTTTGTTGATGATTTCCATGTTGATCGGGGTGTGCGTTCCACTGTTCAACATCGGCGCCGTCTGGCCCATGGCCCGGCACGCCAAAACAGGTTTTTTGCGGGAATTGGTGCGCAACCCCCTCATCATTGCCACGGGCTCTGGTCTGATCGCCAATTTGGCGGGGTTTCGAATCCCCGTTTGGCTGGACCCCAGCTTGGGTCGCATTGGGGCCGCTTCATTGGCATTGGGACTGATGGCCGCCGGTGCGGGGATGCAGCTGGGCACTTTGCGCCAAGGCCAACTGCTGGGCTTGAGTGTGCTGAGCATCAAACATGTGGCCATGCCCTTGATGGCCTTGGGTTTGGCCCAATTGTTCCAACTGGGTACTTTGCAAACCACCGTGCTGCTGACTTTTTCGGCCTTGCCCACAGCATCCACTTGTTATGTGTTGGCCGCTCGCATGGGCTACAACGGCCCTTATGTGGCCGCCTTGGTCACGCTGTCCACCTTATTGGGCATGTTGAGTTTGCCTTTTGCTTTGGGTGTTTTGCGCTAAAAATTCACCGGCAAAGCTTCAGCGTTGACATCGCCAACATCAGCGCCCGGCACGCCATTGCCAATGGACGCCAGATGGGACCTTCGAGAACTTGTGCTTTGCATCACGCTTTGCCCAGCGACCACTGCACTTGCTCTTGCACCACCGGATCAGGGTGAGCCAAATGTGTGCTCAGGGCTTGAAGCAAAGCGCGTCGGTCCTCGGCATTCAGGTCGGACGATGCCAGCGCATTGCCCGCTGCCAGGGCCAGGTTGCGCAACCAGCGGGCATGGCCGATGCGGCGGATCGCGCTGCCTTCGGTGCGGCGCAAAAATTCGGCTTCGCTCCAGGCCATCAGCTGAGCGATGCTGGACTCGACCAAGCCCTCACGGGCTTGCCAGTCGGGCAAAGGGCTGACTTGCGCAAACTTGTTCCAGGGGCATGCCAGCTGGCAATCGTCGCAGCCATAAATGCGGTTGCCAATCAGGGGGCGCAGGGCTTCGTCGATCGGTCCGGCGTGTTCGATCGTCAAATACGAAATGCACCGCCGCGCATCCAGCTTGTAGGGCCCCACGATGGCCTGTGTAGGGCACAAGTCCATGCAGGCGCTGCATTGGCCGCAATGCGCCGACACCGAAGGTGTTTCGGGCAGAGCCAAGTCCACAAACAACTCGCCCAGAAAAAACATCGAGCCGGCCTCTCGGTTGAGCACCAAGGTGTGTTTTCCGCGCCAGCCCAAACCGCTGCGGGTGGCCAGCTCGGCCTCCATCACGGGGGCCGAGTCGGTGAATACGCGGTGGCCAAAGGGGCCTATCGCCTGGGCGATGCGATCTTGCAGTTTTTGCAGGCGGCCGCGCAACACCTTGTGGTAGTCGCGCCCCCGGGCGTACAGCGACACCACCGCCTCGCCGGGCTGCAGGCTGCGGGCACTCTCTCGGGCGAGCCAATCGTTGGGCGTGTCCAGCGGCAAATAGTCCATGCGGGCGGTGATCACGCTCACCGTGCCAGGCACCAGTTCGGCGGGTCGGGCACGTTTGAGGCCGTGTGATGCCATGTAATGCATGTTGCCCTGAAAACCCGCCTCAAGCCAAGCGGATAATCCGGGCTCTGCCGAGGACAAATCGATGCCCGCCACACCAATTTGGGACAATCCCAATTCACCCGCCCAGACCTGGATACGGGGCCACAGTTCAAGAAGGTTGATTTGAGTACGTTGAGCAGTCACCCGCCGATTGTAGAAAGCGCCGACAAAGCCCCCGGCTGGACGGCCCTGTGGCCCAACGAAGCGGCCACACAGGCCTTTGCCATCAAGCTGGCTGCGGCGCTGCAAACATGGGCAAAAGGGCGTGATGCACGCATCGAGTTGTGCGGCAATTTGGGCTCAGGCAAAACCACGCTGGTGCGGCACCTGTTGCGTGCAGCCGGTGTGCAAGGGCGCATCAAAAGCCCCACTTATGCGGTGGTCGAACCGCACCAAGTCGGCAGCGGCGACAAGGCCTGGCCCATTTGGCATTTTGATTTTTACCGTTTCAATGACCCGCAAGAGTGGGAAGACGCGGGTTTTCGGGACATCTTTGCAGGGCCGGGCCTCAAGCTCATGGAGTGGCCGGACAAGGTGGCCGGGCAACTGCCTGCCGCGGACTGGGTGATTGCCATTGAAGCGGTCGACGAAGACCAGCGCCGTGTGCACATCACGGCAGGCACGCCTTTAGGGCAAAGCTGGCTGCAGTCCTGGACCCAAGGGGCCACGCATGCCGATTGACCGACGCCAATGGCTCAAGGCTGGCCTGTGTGTGCTGAGTTTGGGGTCCGCCCAACTGGCACGCGGGGCCAACATGCTGGCTGTGCGCATTTGGCCTGCTGCCGACTACACGCGGGTCACTCTGGAGTCGGACTCCCCCCTCAAAACCACACAAACCTTCATCACATCACCCCCTCGCTTGGCGGTGGACATTGAAGGCCTGCAGCTCAATGCCGCCTTGCGCGAGTTGGTCGGGCAGGTGCAAGCGTCTGACCCGAACATCTCTGGCATTCGCATCGGCCAATTCAGTGCCCAGGTGGTTCGCCTGGTCATCGATCTCAAGCGCCCGATTGCCCCCGAGGTATTCACCCTGCAACCGGTGGCCGCTTATGCCCACCGACTGGTACTGGACCTCTACCCCGCGCAAGCCCTTGACCCCCTGGAACAACTGATCCAGGAACGTATGGCCGAAAAAATCACCCCATCGGTCGGCCTGCCATCGCCCTCAGCCGCCGTCAATGACCCCCTGGGCGAATTGATGGCCAGGCACAGCATGCCCGGCGCAGGGGCGGTGGTTTTGCCCCCCTCCAGCACCCGGCGGGTGGACAAGCTTCCCCCAGGCACCCCGTCGATGGATCGCCCCGACCATGCCCACCCCAAAGCGAACATCACCAGCACAGAGCGATTGATCGTGGTGGCGCTGGACCCCGGGCATGGCGGCGAAGACCCTGGCGCCATCGGCCCGGCTGGCACGCGTGAAAAAGACGTGGTGCTCAACATCGCCAAAATGTTGCGCGACCGCATCAACGCCAGCAGCGTTTCAGGCAGCCCCATGCGGGCCTACCTCACCCGCGATGCCGATTTTTTTGTCCCGCTGCAAGTGCGGATACAAAAAGCACGCCGCGTCCAGGCCGACCTGTTTGTCAGCATCCATGCCGATGCGTTTTTCACGCCGCAGGCCAGTGGGGCCAGTGTGTTTGCCCTGAGTCAGGGGGCCGCATCCAGCAGTGCCGCGCGGTGGATGGCTCAAAAAGAGAACAAAGCCGATTTGATTGGCGGCATCAACCTGGGCACGCAAGACGCGCAAGTGCAACGTGCTTTGCTGGACATGAGCACAGCCGCGCAGATCAAGGACAGCTTGCAGTTGGGCAACAGTTTGCTGCGCGAGATCGGCGGTGTGGGTCGCTTGCACAAACCCCGGGTCGAACAAGCCGGTTTTGCGGTGCTCAAAGCCCCCGACATCCCCAGCGTGCTGGTCGAAACCGCCTTCATCAGCAACCCGGAAGAAGAAGAAAAACTGCGCAGTGAGGCTTACCAAAAACAACTCACCGACGCCTTGTTGCGCGGCATCTTGCAATACTTTTCACGCAACCCGCCACTGGCGCGCAACCGCAGCATTTAAGGCGGTCACCCACACACCCAGGCTGTCACCCCCCAACAGGCTGAAATCATGGCTTTTTAACTTCAAAGCAAGGGTTGAGTGACAGTCTGCATCCTGTACTTTGCCGATAATGCAAAACCGTCAAAAACGCATTCAAGTTCACCACATGTCATCTACCCAACCCCTGCGCGGCACGCGCGTTGTCAGCCTGGCCCTGAACCTGCCCGGCCCGGCAGCACTGATGCGATTGGCCCAAATGGGCGCGACTTGCACCAAGGTCAACCCCCCATCGGGCGATCCGATGCAGCACTACACCCCAGAGGGTTACGCGCTCATGCACAAGGGGGTCAAGCACCACACCCTCGATCTCAAAACCGATGCCGGCCAAGCTGCCCTGCACAAGCTGTTGAACAAGACCGATGTGCTGCTGACGTCCTTTCGCCCCTCAGCCCTGACCAAGCTGGGTTTGGGCTGGAAAAGTCTGCACAAGCAATACCCCGCTCTGAGCCTGATCGAAGTGGTGGGTGCCCCCGGCCCACTGGCCGAGATTCCCGGCCATGATTTGACCTACCAAGCCGAAGTCGGTTTGGTCAACGGCATGGACCTGCCCCCGAGTTTGTTTGCCGACATGGGCGGCGCACTCATGGCCAGCGAAGCCACGCTCAAAGCGGTGCTTCATCAGCGCGCCAAGGGCAAAGGCTCACGCCATGAGGTGGCCCTGTCAGAGGCCGCCGCTTGGCTCGCCCTGCCCCGCCAGCTGCGCATGACCACGCCCGACGGTGCGGTCGGCGGTGCGCACGCCGGCTATCGCGTTTACGCCTGCAAAAACGGCCGTGTGGCCGTCGCAGCCTTGGAGCCGCACTTTGCGATGAGCCTGTGCGAAGCGGCTGGCGTCTCACTGACCCACCCGGTCAAAGACCTGTTCAAACCCGCCACCCGCCAAGCCATCGAAGCCTTTTTGGCCAGCCAAACCCGCGCCCAGCTCGACAAGCTGGCGGTGGCCAAAGACATCCCGTTGATGACCCTCAAGTAGGAGCCCCGCCCTCGAGGCGATTCTTGGTGGACTGCGAAGCTTTTCGCGACGAGGGCGGCGCTCCTGGTATGGATTGACCTGTCAATAGGTGTCGGTTGTTTTACAGCTATCTCTCTGTTTCTTTTGTCTTCTCTGTCAGTGACTGTGGATCAGGGACTACGAGGCTGATTGGGCGA
>JAIXOX010000049.1 GCA_027486555.1 Comamonadaceae bacterium | reverse complement strand
TAGGGCCCAGAGTCACTTTGACCGCGTTGGCCAAAATGTTCACGCCTTCAACCATGCGTGCGCGGGCTTCGCCGCCGAAAATTACGTCTTTTGCTGCCATTTTTAAGCTCCTAAATTCAGATTAATCAGTTGAGGACAGAGCGACAGGGCGCTTCGCGCGTCTGTCGGTCTGTCCCGCAAATCACTCAACGACCGCGAACAGGTCTTCTTCTTTCATGACGAGCAACTCGTCACCAGCCACCTTGACGGTCTGGCCGCTGTACTTGCCGAACAACACGCGGTCGCCGACTTTCACGCTCAGGGCTTTGGTCTCGCCTTTGTCGTTGGTCTTGCCTGGGCCGACGGCCAAGACTTCACCTTGATCGGGCTTTTCTGCAGCCGAGTCGGGGATCACGATGCCCGAGGCTGTTTTGGTTTCGCTTTCGATACGCTTGACGATCACGCGATCGCCCAAAGGACGCAGTTTCATGGAATCTCCTGATTAGAAACAAGGGTTGAAAAACAAAAGCACCCAAAGAGTGCAGCTGAAATCTGAGGAGAGGGGTTTTGTTAGCACTCATCTCCATCGAGTGCTAATGATAAGGCCATTTCGGTGCATTTCAAGGGGCAGGGTTTTCCGAGGGCGTCAATGGGCGTGTTTTCGGCTGTCAGGTGCGTGGTGGGAGCTGAGCAAATACCCATTCACCAGATCGGTGCTGATGTCGCCTTCAAACAAGCTCAGGTGAGGCGCATGGTGCAAGGTGCTGCTGCCGGGCAGGCAGGAGCAGTTGTAAATGACGATGTGTGCTTGTTGCATGCGGGCGTTTTGCAGATGCTTGGCCGAGGTGTGCAGCCAGGGAATTCTGGCGTCCATAAAAAAGGCATTCACGTCCTGCTTGATTTCGATCAAATCCAGGGGGTGGGTCATGACCTTGATGTGTGGCCACTGCGCCAAGGTCTCCAAGGCCTGAGAGAGGTGCTCACCGTCGTGCAAAACGCAGACCAAGGAACTGCCCGTGTGTGCCTCGGGCAGAGGGTAAAGCAGGTTGAAACCTTGGCCTTTGCAATAGTCCATGACCGAATCAGAAAGAATGCGGCGGTGACCCCCATGGGTGAGGAAGGCCTTGAAGACCCCGCTTTGCACCATGCGCTGGACCGTGCCCACGGACAAACCCAGGGTTTTGGCCGCTTGGCTGGTGCTGACATAAATTTGTGGATTTTGGGGATTGTGTAGATTTTTCATCGTGCGGTGCTCGCTTGGACAGGCTTGGGTGTCTTGGTCTTTTTGAGGGTCATGGCATGGTAGAACGCGCTTGAAGCCTCGGGGTTTCTCAGAACGGGTAGTGCCCGCAACACAAACCGGTAAGCGCTTGGCTGGTGTTGTGGTGGTGCTGTGGGTGTTGGAGTTCAGGGCAAAATCAGGGTTCTATGCTTCGTTGGTTCAGATTTTTTTCTCATTGGCCTTTGTGGTCCTTGCATGTCCTGGGTGTGGCGGGCGGCTGGCTGGCCTGGCTTTTTTCAGCCACTTACCGCCGCCGCATGGGGGCCAATGCCCGACAGGCGGGCCAGGGTTGGCGCACGCTGATGGGGGCGGTGGGCCAGGCCGGGCGCATGTCGGCCGAGTTGCCGCGTTTGTGGTTGGGCCAAACGCCTGCGGTGGTTTGGGCCGATGCGCAGGCCGCTGCCGATGCCTACGCCTTGGGGCAAGGGGTGTTGTTTCTCACACCTCACATGGGCTGCTTTGAAATCACGGCCCAGGCTTTGGCCGCGAGATTTGGTGCGCAATACGGGCCTTTGACGGTGCTGTACCGTCCGGCCAGGCAAGCGGCCTTGGGCGAGGTGATGGCCTTGGCCAGAAACCGTCCGGGTTTGCAAGCGGTGCCCACCAACTTGTCGGGGGTGCGCCAAATGATCAAGGCTTTGCGGGCCGGGCAAGCGGTGGGCTTGTTGCCCGACCAGGTGCCGCCTGAGGGCATGGGCATTTGGGCCCCGTTTTTTGGCAAACCCGCTTACACCATGACCTTGGCGGCGCGTCTGGCTTTGCAAACCGGGGCCAAGGTGGTGCTGATTTGGGGCGAGCGCTTGCCCTGGGGGCTGGGTTATCGCCTGCACACACAAGCCTTGGATCGGGCCTTGTCTAACGATCTGGAGGCCGCCGTGGTGCAGATCAATGAGGCCATGGAGGCGATGATTTTGGCCTGCCCTCAGCAGTATTTGTGGGGGTACGCCCGCTACAAAGCCCCCCGCCAGGAGGTCTGATGTCGCATTGGCTGCTGGTTTTCATGCGCCTGCTCGCGCCCCTGCCTTTGTCTTGGGTGCGTGCTTTGGGATGGGTTTTGGGCCATGTGCTGTATGCCTTGGCACACCAAAGACGGCACATTGTGCAGGTCAATTTGCGCCTGTGTTTTCCCGATTTGAGCGACGAGGTGCGCACCCGCATGGCGCGCCACCATGTGGTTCGGGTGATGCAGTCTCTGCTGGACCGGTCTTGGTTGTGGCATGGCTCGGTGGCGCAGTTGCGTCGGCGCTTGACGGTGCTGGGCGATGTGTCGCCGCTTCAGGGAGATGCTGCGGTGGTCATGTTGGCGCCGCATTTTGTCGGGCTGGATGCGGGCGGTACAGCGCTCACCATGCTGGGGGGCGTGCGAATGGCGAGCATTTATGTGCCCCAAAGCACTTTGGCGTTGGACGATTGGGTGCGCGATGGGCGCAACCGTTCGGGGGCGGTGGCTTTGTATTTCCGGCATGGGGGGGTCAAGCCCATCGTGTCTGGCTTGCGCCAGGGTGACAAACTTTATTTGTTGCCCGACATGGATTTTGGGCGTCAAGAGTCCTTGTTTGTGCCGTTTTTTGGCATTCAAACCGCCACCGTGCCTTCTTTGTCGCGCTTTGCCCGCTTGGGCCGGGCGCAGGTCTTGTCGGTGGTCACGCGCATGACGCCATCGGGCTACAGCACCGAGGTCGGTCCGCTGTGGGCGGATTTCCCGAGCAGCGATCTGCAGGCTGACACCGAGCGCATGAACCAGGTGTTGGAGTCCTTTATCCGCACCATGCCCGAGCAGTACTACTGGGTGCACAAGCGGTTCAAAACCCGACCCGAGGGCGAGCCCGGGGTTTACTGACTTGTGGGCGTTAAAAAGAGCGCAATTTCCCGGATCACGCGGGTGGTTTGCTCATGCACCACCCAGTGGGTGGCGTCTTCGATGGGCACCAATTGCAAGTGGGGAATGTGCTCGTCCAGACCCTCGGTCAGGCAGGGCAGCAGGGCCACATCGTTTTGTGCCCACAGCACCAAGGTGGGCATGGTGATGCGCAAGGCCTCAGGCGGTATCTGCACGTCCGAGGCCCCGGCGTCGGTGGCCGTGGGTGGGCGCAAGGGCGAAGCGCGGTAGTAGTTGAGGCCGCCTTGCAAGCCGTGCTGCCAAACTGAGCGGTATTTCTCCCTGAGCTCTGGCTTGAGCCAGTGTGACGGATCGGGCGGGTTGGGTGGGTGGGCGGTAAGGGATTGGAGGCTGTGGTCTTGTCCGGTCAAGAATCCAAACAGGCGTTCAAAATCACCGGCGGCCAGTTGCTCGGCGGCATCGCCCTGCACCAGAAAATTCATGTAAGCACTGGCCGCTTGCTGCTCTGGGTTGTCTTGCAAGGCTTTGAGCAGCGGACCGGGGTGGGGTGAGTTGATGATGACCAGCTGGCGCAGTCGTTCGGCTTGTTGGTTGGCCAGGTTCCAGGCCACGGCGCCGCCCCAGTCGTGCGCGATCAGCGCTGCCAAGGGGGCTTGTCCGCATTCGTGTGTGATCAGGGCCAGGATGTCTTGCACCAGGTATTTGGCGCGGTAGGCCTTGACGTCTTGCGGGGTGCTGGACTGTTCATAGCCCCGCAGGTTGGGGGCCACGCAGCGGTAGCCCCCGTTTTCGGGTTGGGCAAAGTACGCCATCAAAGGGTCCCAAACCCAAGCGCCTTCGGGGAAGCCGTGCAAAAACAGCAACACCGGACGGCCCGGCTCGCCAAAAGCACGGCAACTGAGTGTGATGCCGTGGGGCAGGTCTTGCTGCCAGGTTTGTAAATGGGGGGGCACGGCAGATCACTCCATAAAGGGCGGTGATTCAGTGCCGACTGCGACGCCGCCTCACTCGTCCAGGGCTTCGGGTTCTTCTTCGATGGCAAGAGGCATGGGGGGTGCCACAGCCCCTGGTGCAGGGTGTGTCCAGTCCCACAGCAGCTGGGCGACATCGTCCACGCCTTGTTTTTTCAAGGCAGAAAAGAGTTTCACTTCTCCACCGCCCGCTTGAAGTCGCGCGATCGACAGGGCCTTGGCTTGCTCGGCGCGGGTCAGTTTGTCGGCTTTGGTCAGGATGATCAAAAACTTCAAGCCCTCTTCGACACGGGGGCGGATCACTTCGAGCAGGATGTCATCGAGTTCGGTCAGCCCGTGGCGCGGGTCGCACATCATGACAATGCCTTTGAGGTTTTCGCGGCTGACCAGGTAGTTGGCCATGACTTGCTGCCAGCGCAGCTTGTCCATCTTGGCCACGGCGGCGTAGCCGTAACCGGGCAGGTCGGCCAGCACTGTGTCGGTGATGCCTTGTTTGCCCAGTGCAAACAGGTTGATGTGCTGGGTGCGACCGGGTTTTTTCGAGGCAAAGGCCAGCTGTTTTTTTTGCGTCAAGGTGTTGATGCAGGTGCTCTTGCCGGCGTTGGAGCGGCCCACAAAAGCAATTTCGGGGGTGTCCATGGCGGGCAGGTGGTGCAGCTGCGCGGCGGTGGTCAGGAACCGCGCGGTGTGCATCCAGCCCATGGGTGTGACCAGGTTGGCTGCGGGAGCCGAAGGAGCATTTGTGGACGCTGCAAAAGAGCTGGCCGTGACGGCTGTCGGGGTGGCAGTCTGGGCGACCGATCGCTTGGCTTTGGGGCTGGCGGGGGCGCGAACGTGGGGGCGTGAGCTCATAAATCAGGGATACCTCGGGTCGCCAGGAAACTGACGCAGACCTCATTGTAGAATCCGTGAGTTTTGCGCCAACTCTTGGATCACGCCATGAAGTCGATTTCCTCTCTCTTGATCACCGCCCTCTCAGCCACTCTGGTGGCCGGTTCTGTGTTGGCTGCTGGCCCTGCGCCGCAAGTGGCCAAACCTGATCTGGCCAAAGGCGAAGCCATTTTCAGCCAAGCTTGTGTGGCTTGCCATGCGGCAGACGGCAACTCCAGCACGCCAGCCAACCCCAAGTTGGCTCAGCAACACCCAGAGTATTTACTCAAGCAACTGCAAGAGTACAAATCGGGCAAACGAGCCAACGCCGTGATGAGCGGCATGGTCGCAGCTCTGAGTCCTGAAGACATGCGCAACATCGCTTTTTGGCTGGCCTCACAGCAAGCCAAACCTGGGTTTGCCAACGCCAAAGAGACTGTGGCCTGGGGCGAGCGCATTTACCGCGGTGGCATCCCTGACCGTCAAATCGCCGCTTGCGCGAGCTGCCATTCACCCAACGGTGCGGGCATGCCTTCGCAGTACCCTCGGCTGGCGGGTCAGCACGCCGACTACACCTCTGGCCAATTGGTGATGTTCCGTGAAGGCGTGCGCAAGAACAATCTGCAAATGACACAGGTTGCCGCCAAAATGAATGACCGCGAAATCAAGGCGGTGTCGGATTACATCGCTGGTTTGCGCTGAAATCAGGCGGGCCTGCTGCTGGGTGTGTTGGACTTGTCCTGCTGGTTTCAGGGGAATTGAGGTCTGGGTCCATGCCCCTGCGGCACAATTCATTCCCGGTTGACATGAACTTGATCCAAGGCCGGTTTTCCCGGCCTTGATTGTTTCTGGCGGGCCATGCCCCGCCTTTTCTTTGTCTGATTCTTTTTTGAACACCTCATGACGACTGTTGCATCCCGCCCTGAATCCGAGAGCAGTTCGCCCCGAGGGCAGGCATTGATCGAGTTGCTGTCGTCCATGCGCTTTGCCATTTCCTTGTTGACGATCATCTGCATTGCTTCGGTGATCGGTACGGTACTCAAACAAAACGAACCCAGCAACAACTACATCAACCAGTTCGGCCCTTTTTGGGCCGAGGTGTTCACCACGCTCAAGCTCAACACGGTTTACAGCGCTTGGTGGTTTTTGCTGATTCTGGCCTTTTTGGTCATCAGCACCAGCCTGTGCATTGCGCGCAATACGCCCAAAATTCTGGTAGACCTTAAAAACTACAAGGAAAACATCCGGGAGCAAAGCCTCAAGGCGTTTCACAACAAGGCCGAAGGTTCTCTCAATGAGTTGCCCCAAGCTGCCGCCCACCGATTGGGGGCCTTGCTGGCCACGGGAGGCTGGAAGGTCAAGCTGCAAGAGCGCGACACCCCGGCAGGCAAGGGCTGGATGCTGGCGGCCAAGGCGGGTGCGGTCAACAAAATAGGTTACATCGCAGCCCACTCGGCCATTGTGCTGGTGTGTGTGGGGGGCCTGCTCGATGGCGACCTGGCGGTGCGCACCCAAATGTGGTTTGGCGGAAAGGAAATCTACAACGGGGGCGGCATGATCGCCGATGTGCCCGAGCAGCACCGCCTTTCCGTGAACAACCCGGCGTTCCGAGCCAATTTGCTGGTGGCTGAAGACACCGCGTCGGGCACGGCCATTTTGAACCAGTCCAACGGCATCTTGCTGCAGGACTTGCCTTTTGTGATTGAGCTGAAAAAGTTCATCGTCGAGTACTACTCGACGGGCATGCCCAAGTTGTTTGCCAGCGACATCATCATCCACGACAAGGCCACAGGCGAGAAAAAGGAAGCGCGTGTCGAGGTCAACCACCCGGCCAGCTTCAAGGGCATCAACATTTACCAGTCCAGCTTTGACGACGGCGGCTCCAGCGTCAAGCTGCAAGCCGTGCCCATGTCGGCGGCCACCAAGTCCTTTGAGGTGGAAGGCACCATTGGCGGCAGCACCGACCTGACCAATGGCAACGAAAAAATGAGCCTGGAGTTCACCGGCCTGCGCGTGATCAACGTGGAAAACATGTCCGGTGGCGCTGGCTCCGAGGGCACGGCGGTGGATGTGCGCAAGGTGGATGTGCGCAAGGTGGATTTGCGCAGCGCCATTGATGAACGCTTGGGTGCTGGCCACAAGACCACCCAGACCAAAGAACTGCGCAACGTGGGCCCGAGCGTGAGCTACAAGCTGCGCGATGCGGCGGGTCAAGCCCGTGAATACAACAACTACATGCTGCCCGTGGATGCGGGTGACGGTGTGCCGGTGTTCCTGTTGGGCATGCGCGAGTTGCCCAGTGAGCCCTACCGTTATCTGCGGCCGCCAGCCGATGAAAATGGCGAGTTGACCGGCTTCATCCGATTGCGCGCCGCGCTGGAAACGCCCGCCTTGCGCGAGCGTGCGGTGCAGCGCTACGCCCGCAAGGCGGTGGACCCGCAGCGTCCCGAGTTGACCCAGCAGCTGGCCGATTCGGCACAGCGTGCTTTGGGCTTGTTTGCGGGTCAAGAGGCAGTCAATGGCAAGAAAGTGGCAGGCTTGCAGGCTTTGGCTGATTTTCTGGAAACCAATGTCCCCGAGGCAGAGCGCCAGCGCGCTGGCGACATGTTTGTGCGCATCTTGAATGGCACCTTGTTGGAGCTGGACACAGTGGCCCGCGAGCAAGCCGCCGCCAAGCCGCTGCCCGCCGAGAAGGTGCAGGGCTTCATGTCACAGGCGGTGCTGGCGCTGTCGGACGCACCGTTTTACCCTGCACCCATGACGTTTTTGCTCAAGGATTTCAAGCAGGTGCAAGCCAGCGTGTTCCAGGTGGCCAGGGCCCCCGGCCAGTCCATCGTTTACCTCGGTTGTGCCCTTTTGATCCTCGGTATTTTTGCAATGCTGTATGTTCGGGAACGTCGTTTGTGGGTGTGGCTCTCACCTCAAGCCGATGGCTCCCACGCGACGATGGCTTTGTCATCCAACCGCAAGACGATGGATGTCGACCGCGAATTTGACCAATTGACCGCCCGTTTGTTGGGTCGTTCTGAGAAAAAATCATGACCACTGTCACTCTGAATCCCGGTTATTTTTCGACGCGCTCTGCCCTGGACTGGGGCTTTGCTTTGCTGGCCCTGTTGGGCACGGCGTTTGCCTTCACCCGTTATCAGCACGCGATGGATGTGTACGAGCAGGCCATCTTGGTCTGCAGCTTGCCGGCCGTGATTTGGCTGGCTTGGTTCTGGCGGCCGCTGCGAACTTTGATGCTGGTGGTCACGGGCCTGTCGCTCTTGGCCATTTACCTTTATCAGGGTGATCTGGCCCGGTCCGAGCAGGTGTTTTTGCTCAAGTATTTCCTGTCCAGCCAGTCGGCCATCCTCTGGATGAGCATGCTGCTGTTCATCAGCACCGTTTTTTATTGGGCGGGCATCTTCATCCGGGGCCAGGCAGACGCGATGGAGTCTTTGGGCTCGCGCATGGCTTGGGTGGCGGTGGGTTTGGCCTTGATCGGCACCTTGGTGCGCTGGTACGAAAGTCACCAGTTGGGCCCTGACATTGGCCACATCCCGGTGAGCAATTTGTATGAAGTGTTCATCATGTTTTGCTGGATGACCACGGCTTTTTACCTGTACTACGAAGCTCAGTACAAAACGCGTGCTTTGGGTGCGTTTGTGATGCTGGTGGTCAGTGCGGCGGTGGGCTTTTTGCTCTGGTACACGCTGGTGCGTGAGGCGCATGAAATTCAGCCTCTGGTGCCCGCCCTCAAGAGCTGGTGGATGAAGATCCACGTTCCGGCCAACTTCATTGGTTACGGCACTTTTGCCTTGGCTGCCATGGTGGCCTTTGCCTACCTGATCAAGCAGCAAGCGAGCGAAACCCGTTGGTACAAGCTGGCACCCTTGTGGCTGTTGGGCATTGTGCTGTGCTTCGAGCCGGTGGTGTTCCGCCAGTCTGCCAACGACCAGACCAGCAGCTACTGGATGGTTTACTTCGGAATATCCGCCTTCATTGTGGCGGGCATTTTGATGGGCCGCAGGCGCATTGCCGAGCGTTTGCCTTCTTTTGAAATCCTCGACGATGTGATGTACAAGTCCATCGCTGTGGGCTTTGCCTTCTTCACCATCGCCACTGTCCTGGGTGCTTTGTGGGCGGCCGAGGCCTGGGGTGGCTACTGGAGCTGGGACCCGAAAGAAACCTGGGCCTTGATCGTTTGGTTGAACTACGCCGCCTGGCTGCACATGCGGCTCATGAAGGGTTTGCGCGGCACGGTGGCCGCTTGGTGGGCCTTGGTCGGTTTGGGCATCACCACGTTTGCCTTTTTAGGCGTCAACATGTTCCTGAGCGGGTTGCACAGCTACGGCACCCTCTGACGCCAGTGCCAGCTCGATTCAGGTCGGCATGTTGCTGGCCTGAGTTTGCGCCTGGAGGCCCGCCTCAATGGCTTGCAGCAGCTGAGCGGTGTGAAACGGCTTGAACAAGAAGCCTATGGCGTTCGAGCGATGTACGGCCTGTGTTTCATGGGGAAGACTTTCCCCGCTCATGAAAATCACGGGGATGTCATCGCCCATTTCCTTCAGGCGAATTTGCAATTCAATGCCCGACATTTGAGGCATGCGCACATCGAGCAGCATCACGCGTGGGGTGCTCGCTCGAGGGGATTTCAAATACGACGCGCCCCCGTCATGGGGTCTGACCTTGAAGCCGTGCGACTCCAAAACCATCACCAGCATGCGGCGCACGTCTTCGTCATCGTCAACGACTTCAATGAGGGTAGGAGGGCTCATAAGTATTGAATGGAACTAAAAAACAATTTTAGCGAAATAAAGAATCAATTTATTTGACTTCTGTCACTTTTTGAGGTTCTATTTTCATAAAGCTCAAGTTTTGTAGTCGAGTTGGGTTTGAACACAAGGCCTTTACAGTGAGAGACTGCGGGACAAGTCGATACAGTTCAAAATATTCATCTGGCTTTATTTTTTTGAAAAGACCATGATCATCACCTATTCCAACAACGGTTTTCAGCATCCTGTGCCCAGTGAGATCACGCCATCACGCGTCTACCATTCGCGACGCGAGATCGTACGGCACATGGCCCTGGGCACAGCGGGGCTGGCCTTGGCGGGTTGGGGGCTGCGCGATGCCCAGGCGCAAATGGCGCGGCCTGGCAAGTTGCCGGTGCTGGCCGCAGGCAAGTCGGGGGTCTTGGGTGCCAACACCATGGAAAAGCCCACCCCGTATCAGGATGCCAGCACTTACAACAACTTTTACGAGTTTGGCACTGACAAGGCCGATCCGGCCAAGCGCGCCCACACCCTCATCACCGATCCTTGGAGTGTGGAGATTGAGGGGTTGGTCAAGAAGCCCGCGCGCGTGAACCTGGAAGACCTGATGAAGTGGGCAGCCATGGAAGAGCGCATTTACCGCATGCGCTGCGTGGAAGGCTGGTCCATGGTGATTCCCTGGATCGGCTATTCGCTGGCCGATCTGATCCGACGCGTGGAGCCTTTGCCGGGGGCCAAGTTTGTGGAGTTCGTGACCCAAGCCGACCCCAAGACCATGCCGGGTCTGCGCTCCAGTGTGATCGATTGGCCTTATGTCGAAGGCTTGCGCATGGACGAGGCCATGCACCCATTGACCTTGTTGGCCTTTGGCATGTACGGCGAGGTCATGCCCAAGCAAAACGGTGCGCCCTTGCGTTTGGTGGTGCCCTGGAAGTACGGTTTCAAGAGTGGCAAGAGCTTGGTCAAGATCCGTTTCACCGACAAGCAAACGGTCACGTCCTGGGAGAAATCTGCCCCGCAAGAGTATGGCTTTTATTCCAACGTGAACCCGAATGTGGACCACCCCCGCTGGAGCCAAGCCACCGAGCGGCGCATCGGCGAAGACGGCTTGCTCGCCAAAAAACGCAAGACGCTCATGTTCAACGGCTATGAGTCACAGGTCGGTCAGCTGTACGCTGGCATGGACCTGAAGAAATTCTTCTGATGCCGCTTCGGGTCAAAGTCTTGAGGGCATGAGAGCATGAGGGCGGCGCTGCGTCATCCCGCCGCTTGGTGGGTCCTTTTGGTGCTCGGCTGCATGCCTTGGGCCTGGTTGCTGACGCAAACCCTGCAGGACCAGCTCGGCCCCAACCCCGCAGAAGCCCTGATCCGCGCCACAGGCGACTGGACGCTGCGCAGCCTGTGCGTGGTGCTGGCGGTGAGCCCTTTGCGCGTGCTGCTGGGCTGGCCTGAGCTGCTGCGGTTTCGACGCATGCTGGGTTTGCTGGTGTTTGGCTACGCCAGTTTGCACCTGCTGTGCTATGCCTGGTTTGACATGGGATTTGACTTGGCCGATACGCTGCAAGACCTCTTCAAGCGCCCCTTCATCTGGTTGGGTTTCAGTGCTTTTGTGGTCTTGCTGGCGCTGGCCGCCACCTCGTTCAACCGGGCCGTGCGTTGGCTGGGCGGCAAGCGCTGGCAAATGCTGCACCGGGGTGTATACGCGGTGGCCGTGTTGGCCGTCTTGCATTTTTGGTGGATGCGCGCGGGCAAGCAGGACTTTGACGAGGTGTTGGTTTATGCAGGCATCTTGGCGGCTTTGCTGGGCTGGCGTTTGTTGCGGTCAGCGCGCCGATCCTGAGCGCTTCTTTAGCAGCTGTACAGCCGGTACCGGCTGTACAGCACTTTTCAGACCAATTGCTCCAGCGCAAAAGTATCAAACGCGGATTCGCGTTGGCGAATCAGGTGGGCCTTTGTGCCATCCACCAGAATTTCGGCTGCACGGCCTCGGGTGTTGTAGTTGCTGGCCATGCTCATGCAGTAGGCACCTGCCGACAACACGGCGAGCACATCACCGGCCAGTACCAGCATTTGGCGGTCGCGGCCGATCCAGTCGCCGCTTTCGCACACAGGGCCGACCACGTCGAACACCACACCATCGCCTGAGCGGGGTGTCACGGGCACGATCTGGTGGAAAGCCTGGTACATGGCCGGGCGGGGCAAGTCGTTCATGGCGGCGTCGACGATGCAAAAATTCTTTTGTTCGCCTGGCTTGAGGTAAAGCACCTCGGTCAGGCACACGCCCGCGTTGCCCACCAGTGATCGGCCAGGCTCGATCATCAGCTGGCGCTGGCCGTAGCCACGGGCATCGAGTTTGGCCAGCAGCTGTGCCCACAGCGCATCTGCTTGCGGCGGTGTGTCGCCGTTGTAGTTGATGCCCAAGCCGCCACCAAAGTCGATGTGGTGGATCGGAATGCCCGCTGACTCGACCTCGGCCACCAAGTCCAGCACGCGGTCCATGGCGTCCAGATAGGGCGTGCTGTCTGTGATTTGCGAGCCAATGTGGCAGTCGATGCCCACCACCTTCAGGCCCGGCAGGCTGGCCGCATGGCGGTAGGCGCGAAGGGCTTCTTCATGGGCAACGCCAAATTTGTTGCCCTTGAGGCCGGTTGAAATGTAAGGGTGGGTTTTGGGGTCCACATTGGGGTTGACGCGCAGGCTCACCGGGGCATGTTTGCCCATACTCACAGCCACAGCACTCAACACATCGAGTTCGGCTTCGCTTTCCACGTTGAAGCAGCCAATGCCCACTTGCAGGGCTTGCTTCATCTCGTGACGGGTTTTGCCCACACCCGAAAAAATCACCTTGGCCGGGTCGCCGCCTGCGGCCAGCACACGGGCCAGTTCGCCCCCCGAGACGATGTCAAAGCCGCAACCAGCTTCAGCAAACACCTGCAGGATGGCCAGGCTGGAGTTGGCCTTCATGGCGTAGCAAATTTGTGCCTGGCGGCCGGCAAAGCCGCGCTGGTAGGCGGCCAAGGCCGAGAGCATCGCGGCTTTGGAGTACACAAACAAGGGCGTGCCATGTTCGCGGGCCAGTTGGGACAGCGCCACGCCCTCCACATGCAGCTGGTCGCCAAGGTAAGCGATGTGGGGTTGGCCGGGCAAGTTGGCGTTGGTGGAGGTGTTCATGTCGCAGGCTTGGGGCGGTGTGAAGAGGGAGGGGGAGGTGGCCGCTCAGAAACTGATTCAGCGGACAGGCAGGGCCATTGTTGGGGTGGCTGGGGCAGTGGTCGGTGCAGGCGAAGGCGCAGATGATTGCCCAGAAGATGGCCTTGGTGCAGGGCTGTGCCAAGGGTTCAAGGTTTGGGGCAAGCTTGCACGACCCGTCGATTCAGGTGCAGTGGGCAAGAATAAGGGGCCTTTTTGCCCGCACGCGCTCAGCACAGCCGCACCACCAACAAGGACATGCAGCATGACTAAAATCTTCATAACCTTCAACATCCTGCGATTGTAATGACCGACCTTGAATTCATGGACCAAGCCGAGCGCCTTTTGAGTGGCATTGAGCAAACTTGCGACCGGCTTAACGACGACACGGATGCCGATGTAGACAACCAGCGCGTGGGCGGCATGGTCACCCTCACTTTTCCTAACCGCAGCCAGATCGTCGTCAACCTGCAAAAGCCGCTGCATGAAGTGTGGCTCGCTGCCCGATGCGGCGGGTTCCATTACCGATTTGATGGCGCTCAGTGGATGGACACCAAGGGCCAAGGTGAGTTTTGGGCCAGCTTGTCACGCTACGCCAGTGAGCAAGCTGGGCTGTCCTTGAAATTTGGTGCTTGAGGGTCAGTGTTCGCCAAGCCCGTTGACCTTGCCCGCTCACAGGCCATTTCAGGCCCAGATGGGCTTTGGTGGCCTCAGGTCAGTTTCTGAAGAGGTCGAGAATCCGGTTTCTTTCTTCAGCCGGTGGCAAGGACGCAGGTGTTTTGGGGGTCGATTCAGTGTTGGTGCCCAGTGAGCCAACTCCGCCGCCCTGAGCATATTCATCGTAAAGCCATTCACCGCCGATGTTCACCAAGCCCGCTGGAGCCAAGGGTTCAGCTTGAGGCAAAGTGCGCAGGGCCGTCTCCATGAAATTGATCCAGACCGGCAAGCTCAAACCACCGCCCGTTTCACGGTCACCCAGCTTTCTGGGCGTGTCATAACCAATCCACACCACGGCTGCCAATTTTGGATGGTAGCCCGCGAACCAAGCGTCCATGGCATCGTTGGTGGTGCCTGTTTTGCCGTAAATGTCGCTGCGATTGAGGATGGCTTGCGCTTTGGCTGCCGTTCCTGAACGGGTGACTTCTTGCAGCAAACTGGTCATCACATAAGCGTTGCGCGATGAAATGGCGTGGGGCGTTTCAGGCGTGATGGCATGCGGCGGACTGTCTACCAAAATTCGGTCTTTGTAATCGGTGATGCGGGTGATCAGGTGGGGTTGAACGCGGTAGCCGCCGTTGGCAAAAACAGAGTAACCCGTGGCCATTTGCATCACCGTGACCGAGCCGGCACCCAGTGCCATGGTGAGGTAAGGGGGGTGCTTTTCGGCGTCAAAGCCAAAACGGCTGATCCAGTCTTGCGCGTTGCGCGCACCCACTGACTGCAGCACGCGGATGGAAACCATGTTTTTCGACTTGGCCAAGCCACGGCGCAAGCTCATGGGGCCGTCAAAGGTGCCGTCGTAGTTTTTGGGCTCCCAGGGTTGACCACCGGTCACACCGCCATCAAAAAACAGAGGCGCATCGTTGACGATGGTGGCAGGCGTGAACCCCTTTTCAAGGGACGCAGAGTAAATGAAGGGTTTGAAACTGGAGCCCGGTTGACGCCAAGCTTGGGTGACGTGGTTGAATTTGTTTTTGGTGAAGTCAAAGCCACCAACCAGCGCCCGAATGGAGCCATTTTGTGGGGTCATGGCCACGAATGCGCCTTCGACTTCAGGCAGTTGCGTGATTTCCCAGCCCCCTTTGGCCATTTGTACAATGCGAATGACTGCACCTGGTCGGATTTGTTTGGCCAGTGTGGCGTTCTCTGCCAAGCCCGATTGAACGGGTTTGAGCCCCTCACCCGTGATGGTGATCTGTTCACCGTTTTGCCGGATGACCACCACCTTTTTCGCCGACGCCTGCAGCACCACAGCAGACATGACGTCACCATTGTCCGGATGGTCGTCCAAAACATCGTCAATGGCCTCCTCGGCCTTTTTGGGGTCGCTGGACAAGACGATGAATTTTTCCGGACCCCGATAGATCTGACGTCGCTCAAAGTCCATAAGGCCTTGGCGCAGGGCCTTGTAAGCGGCCATTTGCTCACCCGATTGGATGGTGGTGTAAACGTTCAAGCCTCGGGTATAAGTGTCCTGCCCGTATTGGGCAAAAACCATTTGGCGCACGGTTTCAGCCACATGCTCAGCATGCAAAATTTTCTTGTCGCCCGATGATCGCAATTTCAGGGGCTCGGCTTTGGCTTGCATGGCTTGAGAAGCCGTGATGAAGCCGTTTTCTTCCATGCGCTCAATGATGTAGAGCTGTCGTGAGCGAGCGCGTTTAGGGTTGTTGATCGGGTTGAGTGCAGAGGGCGCTTTGGGCAAGCCCGCCAGCATGGCAGCTTCGGCGATGGTGATTTCCTTGAGGGGCTTTCCAAAATAAGTTTCGCTGGCAGACGCAAAACCATAGGCACGATGGCCCAGGAAAATCTGGTTCATGTAAATCTCAAGGATTTGGTCTTTGCTCAGCAGGTGTTCCAGTTTGTAGGTCAACAAAATCTCGTAAATTTTGCGGGTAAAGGTTTTCTCGGATGACAAGTACACGTTGCGTGCCACCTGCATGGTGATGGTGGATGCACCCTGGCTTTTGGCGCGTCCAATGTTGGCGATACCTGCACGCAAAATGCCCAGATAGTCCACTCCCCCGTGCTCATAAAACCGGCTGTCTTCAATGGCCAGCACGGCGTTCTTCATGACGCGGGGAATGTCCTTGATGGGGGTCAGGTTGCGGCGCTCTTCACCGAATTCGCCAATGAGTTGACCATCAGCGGTCAATACGCGAAGGGGCAGTTTGGGTTTGTAATCGGCCAGATCGGAGACGTCCGGCAAATTCGGGAAGGCCACCACCATGGCGACTCCCACGACCATCAATAAGGAAAACAAAGCGGCTGCGGCCAGGCCGACAACCCAAATGGCCAATTGGACGAACCAGGCACCCAAGCTCCTGGGGCCTTTGCTTGGGACGGCCTTGGCGGGGGTGTGCTTGTGGGGGTCGGTGGTGGGCATGAAAAATTGGAGGCTTGCCCAGCGGGTTGCTGAACTGTGTACATTATAAAAATCTCTGGTGTGTGGCGTGGATTGAGTGGTTTATTTATGCATACTTTAATTTTAAATAAATGAGTTTTAACTCGTGATTCATGTTACAAAAGCTGCATTGGCGCAACTTTTGAGGCTTTGAGCAGAGGATATTCATGCAGGCCTGGTCCAGGATTTGGCAGAGGATGTCGGTTAGACCCGTACGGCAGGCTTGGGGTTTGGCCAGCCATGGGCCGTCTTGGAGTTTGGTGGGATTGAACTTGCTCACGCCTGAGTTGGTCAGTGTTCACACCAGCATTCAATGGTCCCTCACAGACGATGAGTCTGTCTGGCTTGAATTGGGCAAGTGCTTGCGTGAAGCCGGAGCGCTGCGCGGCCGACAGCAGCACCGTGTGTCCATGGCGCTGTCAAGTGAGCAGTTGGTTTCCGGGGTGTTGGAGTTGCCCATCCATTTGGCCATGGAGGAATGCGCCACCGATGTGCAGTTGGAGGTCTCGCAATTGCTGGGCAAGCCAGCCGATGAAGTCCATTTTGATTTTTACCCTGAAACCCGAATCCGCGAAGCCGTTCAGCGAGTCCATTGGGTGGGTTGCACGCAATCGCAAATCGACGACTACAAAAAGAGCACCCGTGCTGCCGGGTGGCAGATCGAGAGTGTCGAGCCCGCCGTGCTGGCCGCGCAAAGGGCTGTTGCCGCTTTGCAAGGCGGCATGGGCAGTTTGTTGACCCAATCTACACAAGATTGGCAATTTCGCGTGCAGTCTGTCAAAGAGTTGGCGGCACAGATGCAGGGGAACCCGCTGGATTTGATGGCCGACCCAGGACTGCACCAAGCCATGAAATCTGAGGCTGGGGCGCGACTGGTGGCTGCGGGTTTGGCATTGAGGGTGTGGTTGTGATGGTCACCTTGAATTTGCTCAATTACCCCGGTTTGGACCGACAACGCAGACGGTTCCATCGGCGTTGGACCTTGGCCGCGGGCGTCGTGACAGGGAGTTTGGTGGCCTTGTTGCTCTTGCATTGGAGCGATCAATACAAACTGTTTTTGCAGCAAGAGCAGCAGCGCATAAAAACCCAAGTCAACGCACAAAAACTGCAGCATCAAGCGGCCGAAAAATCGAAACTTCAACAAGGTCAAGGGCACCTTCAGTTGAAGCACTTGCAACAGGTGGCAGAGCAACACAAGGCTTGGGAGGCATTGAACCGCGCCTTGCAACAAGAGGCAGGCCAGGGTGCCTTGCAATTGTTGAGTTTGCAATTGACCTCTGATCGTTTGGAGTTGCAGGGCCGAGCCAAAGACCTCACAAGCATGAACCAAGCCCGAGAGCGGCTGTCGCAAGACTTGCCTTGGGTTTTGAGTTTGAACCGGGCCCAGTTTGTCGCCGATGGGCGTGGCGCCAACCCGAGCGAAACGCAGGCCGACCGGTTGGCAGCGGTGGAGTTTGTCTGGCACGCCCATTGGCCGGCGCTGCGTGCCCGGCCTGAAAAACCCGGCGCTGCTTTGCCTTCTGGGTCTTCGGAAAAGGCTTCGCCATGACGGTGATTTCGCAACGAACCATCACACTGCCAAGCAGCAGGTCCCAGTCATGGCCAGAACTTTGGCAGCTTTGGCGATCCGAGGGCCCCAGTTGGCTACAAAGACAGGCTCGGCGGATCTATCGGCGTTGGGTGTATGCCTGTGCGGCTTTTTTTGCGATGTTGTTGGTGTTTGGGCTTTGGCAGCTCGAATCTCTGGAAGAACTCTGGCAAGCCCAGAGCGTGTTGAGCGAATTGCGCGACCAGGTGGCCGCGCAGCCTCGTGACTTGGTTTTGGCGTCCAGCTTGGCAAAGGGGGAAGCGGCCCAAGCGCTGGCCCAGAGCTTGGCGCATTTGCCGGGCTCTTCGTCCCGGTCGCAGCTTTGGCCTGCCTTGCAACAAAGCTTTGAGCGCCACCGCTTGGTGTTGTTGTCCCTGCAGCCAGTGAGTGACGCCGTGGCCGCGCCCCTGCCCAGTCAGGCCGTGGCCTTGCGATTGAGGGGGCGCTTTGACGATTGGGGGCGTGCTTGGACCGCCTTGAGCGAAGGCATGCCCGTCTGGACATTAGAGCGTGTGCACATCACGCCTCAAGCCCATGCGCCTTGGGTCGAGATCGATGTGCTCTTGCGTGTTTGGTTGCGAGCAGACCAAGACGGGGAAAAAGCATGGCGAGGGCAAAGCGTGTCCAACACAGTGTCCATCCAGGAACCGGCCGTGTTTTTTCATGGCGCTTTGTCGGGTTCGGGGTCCGCCATGTCGCTTGCGTCTTCGGGGATCGATGGTGCCTTGGCAGCCCCACAAGCTGCGGTGCAGGATTCGCCTGACCCCGTGCACTGGCCCATCACAGGTTTGCGCTTGTTGGGTGTTTGGCATGGACCCGAAACTGCCCACGCGATTTTGGCTGTAGGGCCGCATTGGGTCAGCGCCCAAATAGGTCAACGCGTGAGCCAGGAGGGCCATCGCTTGGTGGCCATTGGCGATCAGGCGGTGAGCTTGCGCGCGGGGATGGAGCCCCCAAGGGTCTTGAGTTTTGAAAAGGCTTTCAAATGAAACAGATCTGTCAGCGGTTGACGGCGTTCGTCATCCTTTTAGGCACGGTGTGGACAATGGGCGCTTGGGGGGCTGACGTCAGATCTGATGCCGAGCCATCAGCGTCCTCGGGCGGTGTGGCGCCTCCAGTGAAAACGATCAGCCTGAACTTTCAAAACATTGACATCAAGACCTTGCTTCAAGTGTTTGCCGATTTCACAGGGCTGAATCTGATTGCCACCGACAGCGTCAGCGGCCAAGTGACTGTGCGCTTGACGGAAGTGCCATGGCCACAAGCCTTGCAAATTGTGCTGCAGTCCATGGGCCTGGCTTCGCGACAAGAGGGACGCGTGTTGTGGGTCGCACCGCAAGAAGAATGGGCCTTGCGTGAGAAAAAACAACTTGAAGCACAAGCAGCTCTGGAGGCCGTCAGCCCCCTTCAGTTGATGACTGTGCGTTTGCAATATGCCCGGGCCAGCGAGGTGGCTCAGCGTTTGCAAGGTGGCGGACTTGCACCGGGCGGCAGTGGGGGGCGTTGGCTCAGCAGTCGGGGCAGCGTCATGTCCGAGCCACGCACCAATCAGTTGTTTGTGTCTGATTTGCCAGGTCGTTTGGTCGATGTGCAAACTCTGCTGGCCCAGTTGGATGTGCCGGTCAGGCAAGTCCTGATCGAAGCCCGAATTGTCGAGGCCGATGACCAGTTTGGACAGTCTCTGGGGGTCAAGTTGGGGGCCGGTCTGGCGGTGCCCTTGCGCATGAACAACCGCAGCAACACCTTGGCGCTGGGGGCCACCAACTCGACCACAGGGGCAGGCGTGGTGAACGGGAACCAGGTGAATTTCCCCGCTGGTTCGGCCGGGCAGACCCTGAACACGCCCGCCAACTTTGCGGTGTCTCTTTTTAATGCTGCTGCAGACCGATTCATCAATGTTGAAATTTCAGCCTTGGAAGCCGATGGCCGTGGCAAGGTGGTTTCGCGCCCAAGGGTCGTGACTGCCGATCAAACCAAGGCCCTGATCGAACAGGGCACCGAATTGCCCTACCAAACAGCCTCGGCCAGCGGGGCCACATCGATCACGTTTCGCAAGGCCAATTTGAAGCTCGAGGTCACGCCACAAATCACGCCTGACGGATCTGTGGTGCTGGATGTCGACGTCAACCGAGACAGTGTGGGGCAAATCACGCCTGCCGGGTATGCGATCAACACCAAACACGTCAAAACTCAGGTGCGCGTGGAGGATGGTGGCACCGTGGTTCTGGGGGGGATTTACGAAGAAACAGACCGAGGCAATGAATCCAAAGTGCCTGGTTTGGGCGATGTGCCCGCCTTAGGTTGGTTGTTCAAGAACCGGGATCAGGCGCAGCGCAAAAGCGAGTTGCTGATTTTCTTGACGCCCAGGGTCATGGCCGATGGACCAGCGCAGGCGCCACCTTGAAACGCTCATCGCGCAAAGTCCTGTAGGTATCGCAGGGGCGGGCCATCGTTCGAATACACTTCAGCTTTATTCAAGAGGCGTTGGCTGGGAACCTTTGGTCAGCCCCTACTACCCTGTACGAGATTTCATTGAGCATCATCTTTGTGGGCCTTCCGGGCTCGGGTAAAACCACCATTGGTCGACAACTTTCACGACGACTGGGCGTGCCCTTCGTCGATTCTGACCATGTCATTGAGCACCGATTGGGGTGTTCAATACGGGACTATTTTGAGCACCAGGGCGAGGACAGTTTTCGTGATGTTGAGCAACAAGTGATCGATGACTTGACGCAGTCGCACCAGGGGGTGATCGCGACCGGTGGCGGTGCAGTCCTGCGTGAAACCAATCGCCAGCATTTGCATGCGCGTGGTCATGTGATTTACTTGCGTTCAACACCTGAAGATGTGTACCGACGCTTGCGCCACGATACAGGGCGGCCCTTGTTGCAAGTCGATGACCCGTTGAACCGATTGAGGGCACTTTTTGATGCCCGTGACCCGCTTTACCGAGACACCGCGCATTTTGTGTTGGAGACCGGCCGCCCTTCGGTGGCCATGCTGGTCAACATGATTTGCATGCAGCTGGAGTTGGCGGGACATTTGCCACTGAAGAGTCATAGCGGATCAGACCCTGGATCCTGATTTTTAGCGCACAGAGTCAAGGGTTGTGCGTTCAGCGTGCAGCGTGCAGTGCCCAACACCCCCTTCATTGACCCTGATTTGTAAAGGTACATGCGTGTGCCTTGCAAAAATTGGTGCAAAATAGTACGATCGTTCTTTTTTATACACCATGACCGACACCCTACCTGCGCGCAAACCCGAGCCTTCTCCCGCTGCCGAAAATGGCCGCCGTGTGCTGATCAAAGGCCAGCAAACCAAGGCAGCCATCATTG
Source organism: Comamonadaceae bacterium (assembly GCA_027486555.1). Classification (GTDB taxonomy): domain Bacteria; phylum Pseudomonadota; class Gammaproteobacteria; order Burkholderiales; family Burkholderiaceae_C; genus Limnohabitans_A. Next base: position 12,587 of record JAIXOX010000049.1, on the reverse strand, counting down.
ACGCTGCTCTGGGCTTGGCCGCGCAAATTGGTTTGGAAGGCCTGTCGATTGGGGCAGTGGCCGAGGTCACGGGCATGAGCAAGTCGGGCGTATTTGCCCACTTCGGCTCGCGTGAAGAGCTGCAAATTTCTGTCATTCGTCAGTACCACGAACGTTTCGAGGCCGAGGTGTTTTACGCCGCCATGCAAAAACCGCGCGGTGCGCCGCGTTTGCAGGCCATGTTTGACAACTGGATGGTGCAGACCTCGGCCGAGATCGATTCGGGCTGCATTTACATCAGCGGCGCGGTCGAATTTGACGACCGCAGCGGCCCCGTACGCGACGCGCTGGCCTCTTCGGTGGCCACTTGGCAAACTGCTTTGCGCCGGGCTGTGGAACTGGCCCAAGTCGAAGGCCAGCTCAGCCGAGCAGCCGACGCCCACCAGATTGCTTTTGAAATCCATGGTCTGATTCTGGCGCTGCATTACGAAGCCCGTTTTTTGCGCAACCCAAGAGCCGCCGACCGCGCCCGCCAAGGCTTTCAGCACATCCTGACCCGCTACGCAGGCTCTGGCACAAATGCCCCGATCGAGCCCGTCAGCGACTCCAAACCGCCCAAACTCGTGGCCGTGCCCAAAGCCCGTCGCAAGCCGACCAAGGACTGATTTTTTACCCATCCTCATTGACACACCGATCCAAGGAGTCTTCCCATGCCCGTTTACACCCCCCCAGTTCGCGACATGCAGTTTGTCTTGCATGAGTTGCTGAACGTGAGCGCCGAACTCAAAGCCTTGCCCAAGCACGCCGAGACCGATGCCGACACCATCAATGCGGTGCTGGAAGAAGGCGGCAAGTTCGCATCCGAAGTGGTCTTTCCTCTGAACATTTCGGGTGACACCCAAGGCTGCCAACTGAACCGCGATACCCACGAGGTCAAAGCCCCCGATGGCTTCAAGGCGGCCTATGAGCAATACGTGGCCGGTGGCTGGCCATCGCTCAGCTGCGACCCCGACTTTGGCGGTCAGGGCTTGCCCTTTGTGGTCAACCAGTGCTTTTACGAGATGCTCAACTCGTCCAACCAAGCTTGGACCATGTACCCGGGCTTGAGCCATGGTGCGTATGAGTGCTTGCACGCGCACGGCACGTCCGAGCAAAAAGCGCTGTACCTGCCCAAGCTGACCAGTGGCGAGTGGACCGGCACCATGTGCCTGACCGAGCCGCATTGCGGCACCGATTTGGGGCTCTTGCGCACCAAGGCCGAGCCGCAAGCCGACGGCACCTACAAGCTCAGCGGCCAAAAGATTTTCATCAGCGCAGGCGAGCACGACTTGGCCCCCAACATCGTCCACCTGGTGCTGGCCCGTTTGCCCGATGCGCCTCCCGGCAGCAAAGGCATCAGCCTTTTCATCGTGCCCAAATTCAACGTGGCGGCAGACGGCAGCATGGGTGAGCGCAACGGCATCTACTGCGGTGGCCTGGAGCACAAAATGGGCATCCATGGCAACGCGACTTGCCAAATGGTGTTGGACGATGCCGTGGGCACCTTGGTGGGCCAGCCCAACAAGGGTTTGGCCGCGATGTTCGTCATGATGAACGCCGCTCGCTTGGGCGTGGGCAACCAGTCGCTGGGCCTGACCGAAGTGGCCTACCAAAATGCTTTGGCCTATGCCAAAGACCGCGTGCAAATGCGTTCGCTGACTGGCGTCAAAGCCCCCGGCAAACCAGCCGACCCGATCATCGTGCACCCCGATGTGCGTCGCATGCTCATGACCGCCAAGGCCTATGCCGAAGGCGGCCGCGCATTGGCTTGCTACTGCGCCTTGCTGCTCGACAAAGAGCTCAACCACCCCGACGAGGCCGTGCGTGCCGAGGCCGCCGAAGTCGTGGCCTTGCTCACGCCCATCGTCAAAGCCTTCACCACCGACAACGCTTGGGAAGCCACTTCGGCCTGCCAGCAGGTGTTTGGCGGCCATGGCTACATCAAGGAGTGGGGCATGGAGCAGTTCGTGCGCGACGCCCGCATCAACATGATTTACGAAGGCACCAACACCATCCAGTCGCTCGACCTGTTGGGCCGCAAAGTGCTGGGCAACCAGGGCGCGACGCTGAAGAAATTCGGCAAGTTGGTGGAGCAGTTGGTCAAGGCCGAAATGGCCAACGAGGCCATGGGCGAGTTCATCAAGCCGCTGGCCGATTTGGGTCAAAAGCTCACGCAGCTCACCGGCGAAGTCGGCATGAAAGCCATGAGCAACGCCGACGAAGTGGGCGCTGCTGCGGTGGATTATTTGCGCGTGGTGGGTCACTTGGTGCTGGGTTACTTCTGGGCCCGCTCGGCGCAGATTGCCTTGGTCAAACTGGCCGAGGCCGAAGAGGAGGCCCAGCGCCCCGACCCGTTCTACCAGGCCAAACTGCAAACGGCGCGTTTTTACTTCACGCGCCTGATGCCCGAAACATCGAGCTTGATGCGCCGCATCCGTGCCGGCAGCGATGTGCTGATGGACACCGACGCCGCACTGGCGTGATGCTTTGAAAGGAATGAACATGATCAAGCCAACATTGGCATTGACCCTCGGCCTGTTCACCTTGTTGGCGCAGGCGCAAATGACTCCGGTGGGCCTGTGGCGCAGCATCGACGACGAAACCAAGCAGCCCAAAGCAGAAATCCGCATCACCCAAACGGCCAATGCGGGTCTGTCGGGCGTGGTCGAAAAAGGGCTGCAAAATAACCCCAACACCGACCCCAACTGCAATCTGTGCACCGACGACCGCAAGGGTCAACCCAAAATCGGTCTGGAAATCATCCGGGGCGGTCAACAAGGTGACGGCAAAGCGGTGTGGGAAGGTGGGAAAATCCTAGATCCCGAGAACGGCAAGAACTACAGCCTGCGCCTGACGCCGATCGACGGCGGCAAAAAGCTGGAAGTGCGCGGCTACATCGGTTCCCCCATGCTGGGGCGCACGCAAACCTGGATTCGGGTGCAGTAAGCCCGCTCGCTTTGACTACACACCAAAAGGAACACCATGTCTGACATCCTGACCCACACCGACGCGGGGGTGATGACCATCACCTTCAACCGTTTGGACAAGAAGAACTCCATCACCTCGACCATGTACGCGGCCATGGCCGATGCGGTGGCTCAGGCGGCGGCCGATGCCAGCGTTCGTGTGGTCTTGTTTCAGGGGCACGAAAGCATTTTCAGTGCGGGCAACGACATTGGCGACTTTTTGAACCAGCCGCCGACCACGCAAGAGTCGCCTGTGTTCCGTTTTTTGCGCGGCATTGCCACTTTCGAAAAGCCGCTGCTCGCCGCTGTGGCCGGGCCTGCGGTGGGCATCGGCACCACCCTGCTGTTCCATTGTGATCTGGTTTATGCCGGTGACAACGCGGCGTTTTCCATGCCGTTTGTCAACCTGGGCTTGTGCCCCGAGGCGGCGTCCAGCTTGTTGGCCCCGCGCATGTTCGGCTACCACCGCGCCGCCGAAGCCCTGCTCATGGGCGAGCCCTTCTTTGCCGAAGCCGCGCAAGAAGTTGGGCTGGTCAACCGCGTGGTGCCGCCCACCGAAGTCAACGGCTACGCCCAAGCGCAGGCCCGCAAACTGGCCGCCAAGCCCTTGTCATCACTCATCGCCACTAAGCGTTTGATGAAAGGTGACACCCAAGCCGTCCTGCAAAAAATGGACGAAGAAGGCCAAAGCTTTGGCCGCATGCTGCGCGAGCCTGCAGCCAAAGAAGCCTTTGGTGCTTTCATGGAAAAACGCAAACCGGATTTTTCCAAGTTGTGAAGTGCTGGGGCGGCTGAGCGCGGTTCTTCCATAGAATCATCCGATGCCCCATACCGCCCAGACCCCCGTTATTCTGGAACCCGAGTACATCGAAGGGTTTCGCCAGATCTACGAAGAAAAAATTGTTTTCAACAAAACGCTCGGCCTCAAGCTGGTGAAGGTCACGCCGGAAGGGGTGGAGGCGCGCATCGACATGCGCCCCGAGTTGGTGGGCCACTTTGCCTACAACCGCATCCATGGCGGGGTCATCAGCGCGGTGCTGGACGCCATCGGCAGCGCAGCCGTGATGGCGGCACTGGCCGCCAAGCACATGGACGAACCTCCTGAAAAGCGCCTGGAGCGCTTTGCCAAGCTGGGCACCATCGACTTGCGTGTGGACTACTTGCGCCCCGGCATTGGTGAGCACTTCACCATCACGGCCAAGGCCTTGCGTGTGGGCTCGCGTGTGGGGTCATCCCGCATGGAGTTTTGTGGGCCCGACGGCACTTTGATGTCCACCGGCGCAGCGGCTTACATCGTGTCTTGATCGGCCACTGGTCCTGCCCTTTCGCTGCGCGTTACACCTCACAAAAGAGGCATCCTCATCGTGGGCTTATTCCGCCGGAACAGGCCGAGGCTGCCCTTGATCGTCCACCGCCACGTAGGTCAGGTTCGCCTCGGTCACCTTGATGTATTGGCCTTGCAGCTGAAAACGTTCGGCAAACACCTCGACTTTGACGGTGACGGAGGTGCGTCCAACCCGAACAATCCGGGCAAAAAACGACAAGATGTCGCCCACTTTCACCGGTTGTTTGAAGATGAACTCGTTCACCGCCACTGTCACCATGCGCCCGCGCACGCGACGCGCGGGTAGTACCGCGCCCGCCAAGTCGACCTGAGCCATGACCCAGCCGCCAAAAATGTCGCCACTGGCATTGCAGTCGGCGGGCATGGGGATGACCTTGAGCACCAGTTCTTGGTCGGTGGGCAAAGACACCGCGAATGGGTGTTGTGGTTCAGACATGGGCACAATCAAAGGTTTAGCAAATCACTGGATTGTCCCCTATGCGCCACCACGGCGAAACCGCAGCCTCCGCAGCCCCTCAACCCCCCAAACCAGGTGCGCCTGCAGGCGCATCGCCCCGAGCCCAAGAGGGTGGCGACTGGCACACCTTGTCGCGCCTGTTGCCTTACTTGTGGGAATACAAATGGCGTGTGGGCATTGCCCTCAGTCTGATGGTGTGTGCCAAGCTGGCCAATGTGAGCGTGCCCCTGCTGCTCAAGGAACTGGTGGATGCCATGAGCCTCAAGCCCACTGACCCACAAGCGGTGTTGGTGGTGCCGGTGGCACTGCTGGTGGGTTACGGCGCTTTGCGCTTGCTGACGTCCGCATTCACCGAGTTGCGCGAGTTGGTGTTTGCCAAAGCCACACAAGGCGCATCGCGCAGCATCGCCTTGCAGACCTTTGAGCACTTACACGCGCTGAGCCTGCGCTTTCATCTGGCGCGCCAGACCGGCGGCATGACACGGGATATTGAACGCGGGGTGCGCGGCATCGAGTCCTTGATTTCGTATTCGCTCTACAGCATCGTGCCCACCTTGATCGAGGTGTTCATGGTACTGACGATTTTGGCCGTCAAATTTGACGCCTGGTTTGCGGGCATCACCTTGATGGCCTTGAGCTTTTACATTTTCTTCACGGTGCGCGTCACCGAGTGGCGCACCATTTACCGCAAGCAGGCCAACGAATTCGATTCGGCGGCACACACGCGTGCCATTGACTCGCTGCTGAACTACGAAACTGTCAAATACTTTGGCAACGAGGTGTTTGAAGCCGGCCGCTATGACGAAAGCCTGGAGCGGCTGCGCCGGGCCCGGCTCAAGGCCCAAACCAGTTTGTCCCTGCTCAACACCGGTCAGCAGCTCATCATCGCCGCGGCCTTGGTGGCCATGCTGTGGCGGGCCACCGAAGGCGTGGTGGCAGGGCGCATGACTTTGGGCGATTTGGTCATGATCAACGCCTTCATGATCCAGCTGTACATTCCGCTTAATTTTCTGGGCGTGCTCTACCGCGAGATCAAGCAGAGCCTGACGGATTTGGACAAGATGTTTGTGTTAATGGACCGCGAACGTGAAGTGGCCGACGCACCCGGTGCGCCCGCGCTGTCTTGGCAAGGCGCACCCGATGTGGTGTTTGACCGCGTGTCGTTTGCCTACGAGAGCGACCGCCCCATCCTGAAAGACATCAGCTTCACGATTCCGGCCGGCAAAACCGTGGCAGTGGTCGGGCCTTCTGGTTCGGGCAAGTCGACGTTGGCGCGCTTGATGTTCCGCTTTTACGACGTGCAGCAAGGCTTCATCCGCATTGCGGGCCAGGACATCCGGCACGTCACGCAGTCGAGCGTGCGCCGGGCTTTGGGCATCGTGCCGCAAGACACGGTGCTGTTCAACGACAGCGTGGCCTACAACATCGCCTATGGCCGACCCGGGGCCAGCCAGGCCGAGATCGAAGGGGCTGCCCGCGCGGCCCGGATTCACGACTTCATCGCGTCGACCCCTCAAGGCTATTTGACCTCGGTGGGGGAGCGCGGCCTGAAATTGTCGGGTGGCGAAAAGCAGCGTGTGGCCATTGCCCGCACCTTGCTCAAGGACCCGCCAATATTGGTGTTTGACGAGGCCACCTCGGCGCTGGACTCGGCCAATGAACGCGCCATCCAGGCCGAGCTGGCCAATGTGGCGCAAAACAAAACCACGCTGGTGATCGCGCACCGCTTGTCCACGGTGGTCGACGCGCACGAGATTTTGGTGATGGAAGCGGGGCAAATCATCGAGCGCGGCAACCATGCCCAGCTGCTGGCCCAACAAGGCCGTTACGCCAGCATGTGGGCGATACAGCAGTCGAGCGAGTGAATCCGGGTTGGCTTGTGGGCTGTCCTGTAGGTCGGACCTTCAGGTCCGACAAGCATCGTTTTGCGCAGCGACCATGGCGGGCTTGCTGCGCGAGCTTCAGCGCTCGTCGAAACTCACCACCACGCGGCCGCTGGTGGGGCGCGCTTGGCAGGACAGAATGAAGCCCTGTTCAACTTCGGGCTTTTCGAGCGTGAAGTTCTTCTCCATCTCGGTTGTGCCTTCCATGACTTTGCAGCGGCAGGTGCAGCACACGCCAGCTTTGCAGGAGTAGGGCAGGTCCAGACCCAGTGACAAGGCAATGTCGAGGATTTTCTCGTTGCGGTTCATCGACATGTTGTAGGGCTTGCCGTCCAGCACCACTGTGAGTTGCACTTCACCCAATTCACCACCGGCGCTGTTGGAGGCCTGGGCGCGTTCATCGGGTTTGCCCGGCATCGCTTTGGCCCGTGCTTCTGGCGTCAGTGCGTCCAATGTGGGTGAGCCAAAGCGTTCTGTGTGAATGCGGTCGGCTTTTAAGCCTGCGCTCAGCAGCGCCTGCTCGGTGGCTTCGATCATGGCTTCTGGCCCGCACACAAACACCTCGTCCATGCTGCTCACGGGCAAGAAGGCGTCGATGATGGCCTGCACTTTGGCGGCGTCAATGCGGCCTTCGAGCAGCGGCACTTCTTGCGCCTGGCGCGACAGGATGTGGATCAGCGTCAGGCGTGAAGGGTAGCGGTCTTTCAGGTCTTGCAGCGCTTCGTTGAACATCACGCTGTCCATGCGGCGGTTGCCGTAAACCAAGGTGAATTTGCTGTCGGGTTGCTCTTCCAACGTGCTGGACAAAATGGACAGGATGGGCGTGATGCCCGAGCCTGCCGCAAAGCCCACACGGTGGATGGCGCGGGGGCGCTGCACCACAAAGCGGCCATCGGGCGGCATCACGCGCAGGGTGTCGCCCGCTTTGAGTTGGCTGGCGGCCCAGTTGGAGAACACGCCACCTTCCACGGGGCGAATGCCCACTTCGAGCACGCCATGTTTTTGCAGTTGGCTGCGTGCCGAGCTGATGGAGTAGCTGCGGCGCACATCGGTGCCAGCAATGTCGGCGCGCAAGGTCAGGAACTGACCGGGCTGGAAGTCGAAGCTGCTGCGCAGATCGGGAGGCACGTTCAGCGTGATTGCCACCGCACCGGCCGCTTCGGGGCTGATGCGTGCGATCGGGAGGTCGTGAAATCGGGGTGCGGACATGGCTTGAGGCTCTGAAGCTGGGTGGTTTTCGGCCACTCAGTAAGGTTTGAAGTAATCGAAGGGCTCCATGCAGGCCAGGCACCGGTAAAGGGCCTTGCAAGCGGTCGAGCCAAAATGGGAGGTTTCAGTGGTGTTGGCAGAGCCGCACTGCGGGCAGTGCACCACTTCGGGTTTGGCTCCGCGCGCTGCAAACTGCACCACGCTGGCCGCTCCTGTGCCGCTGCTGGCGCAGGCATGCGGCGGGGCGATGCCATAAGCGCGCAGTTTGTCTTTGGCGGCTTCACTCATCCAGTCGGTGGTCCAGGCCGGGGCCAGCTGCGTGACCACGCGGCCTTGAAGGCCGTGGGCCTGCAACAGGGCTTTCACATCGTCTTCGATCTGGCCCATGGCGGGGCAGCCGCTGTAAGTGGGCGTGATGACGACCTCTAGCCCCGCATCCCCTGCGCGAACGTCGCGCAAAATGCCCAGTTCGCGCAAGGTGACCACCGGAATTTCCGGGTCGGTCAATGCATCGAGCAGGACCCAGGCGCGGGCCACGTCGGCGGAGCTGGACTTCGAAGTGAGGGCAGGCATGGCTTGGACTTACCAGGTCGCTTGCGGGTGGGTGCGGGCCAGGCTTTGCATCTCGGCCAACACGAAACCCAGGTGCTCGGAGTGAATGCCTTGCTTGCCCGTGGGCACAAAGCCACCATCGGCTGGGCGTTTCAGGGTGGCCTCTAGCAGTGCCTCGTTCACGATCTGGTTCCAGTCGTTTTGCAAAGCAGCCATGTCGATGCCCGTGCCGTTGGCCAGGGCGGCGGCTTCGTGCGGGCTGCCAGCCCAAAATTCCTGGGTGTAGGGGATCAATTGGTCAAGGGCCGCTTGCGCTTTGGCGTGGGACTCGGCGGTGCCATCGCCCAGCCGCACCAGCCAGTCGCGCGAATGGCGCAGGTGGTAACGCACTTCCTTGAGCGACTTGGCAGCAATGGCGGCCAGTTGTGCATCTTTGGAATTTTGCAACTGGTCCCACACCAGCACCATCAGGCTGCTGTACAGAAAGTTGCGCGCCATGGTCATGGCGAAATCGCGGTCGCCCTGAGCTGTGGCCGACATCAAAGGCGTGTGCGGCAATTCGCACAAGGTGTAGTTGCGGAATTCTGGCACATCGCGGAAATAAGCCAGCGTGTCTTCGGTGGCACCGCCGCCTTGCAGCTCGGCCGCGTGCTGGTACAACATGCGGGCCTGGCCGATCAGGTCCAAGCTGTTGTTGGACAGTGCGATGTCTTCTTCGAGGATGGGGCCGTGGCCACACCATTCGGCGTTGCGTTGACCGAGGATCAGCGCGTTGTCGGCCAAGTGCAGCAGGTAGTTGACTGGCGCGTTGGGCGTTGAGTGTTGGGTGTTGAGCGTGTTCATATTAGACGAGTCGTGTGATTGGCGCTCAACACTGATCGCTGAACGCCAAACATGAATCACATGTGGCCGACTTCGTCGGGGATTTGGTAAAAGGTCGGGTGGCGGTACACCTTGTCGCTGGCCGGGTCGAAGAACTCGGGCTTGTCGTTGGGCTCGCTGGCCGAGATGTTGGCCGAGGGCACGACCCAGATGCTCACGCCCTCTTGGCGGCGCGTGTAGACATCGCGTGCCATTTGCAGGGCGTGTTCCGAATCGGATGCGTGCAGGCTGCCGCAGTGCTTGTGCTCAAGACCTTGCTTGGAGCGGACAAAAACTTCCCACAGGGGCCATTCTTTCAATGCGGCGGTGTTGGCAGTGGCGTTCATGCGGCCTCCTTCAATTGGCGTACTTGTTGTTTCTTGGCGTGGGCGAGCGCAGCTTCGCGCACCCACGCGCCGTCGTTCCAGGCCTTGACGCGGGCGCCCAGGCGTTCTTTGTTGCAGGGGCCGTTGCCATTCACCGTGGCCCAAAACTCGTCCCAGTCGATTTGGCCGTAGTCGTGTTGACCACGCGCCTCGTTCCACTTCAGGTCCGGGTCGGGCAGGGTCACGCCCAGCACTTTGGCTTGAGGCACGGTGGCGTCGACAAATTTTTGGCGCAGGTCGTCGTTGCTGATGCGCTTGATGCCCCAGCGCATGCCTTGTGCGCTGTTGGGGCTGTCGGCGTCAGGCGGCCCGAACATGGCCAAGCATTTCCACCACCAGCGGTTCACAGCGTCTTGCACCATGGCTTTTTGCTCGGCGGTACCTTGCATCATCACCAGCAAGGCTTCGTAGCCTTGGCGCTGGTGGAAGCTTTCTTCCTTGCACACACGCACCATGGCGCGGGCATAGGGGCCATAAGAGCAGCGGCAAAGGGGCACCTGGTTCATGATGGCCGCGCCATCGACCAGCCAGCCGACCACGCCCACATCGGCCCAGTTGAGCGTAGGGTAGTTGAAGATGGAGCTGTATTTGGCTTTGCCGCTGTGCAGGCCGTCCAGCATCTGGTCGCGGCTGGTGCCCAAGGTTTCGGCAGCGCTGTAGAGGTACAGGCCGTGGCCGGCTTCGTCTTGCACCTTGGCGATCAAAGTCGTTTTGCGCTTGAGGCTGGGGGCTCGGCTGATCCAGTTGGCTTCGGGCAGCATGCCGACAATTTCGCTGTGGGCGTGCTGGCTGATTTGGCGCACCAAGGTCTTGCGGTAGGCGTCTGGCATCCACTCGCGGGGCTCGATGCGGCCATCAGCGTCGATGCGGGCGTCAAAGGCCGCTTGCAGGGCGGTGTCTTGTGCGCTCAAGGCTTTGGGGACGGCTTTCAGGCCGACCGACTTGGCGTCGTCGGAACTGTCCGGGACGCTGAATGATTGCGTGTACATGGGTTTCTCCTGCGCCAAACAGGATGGAATGATCGCGGCGCAGATGCCAGTATACCCATTAACCGACCGTACGGTCGGTTAATTTCAATGTCCCTTGATCAGGGTTTGCACTTATTTTTGCGTTCAGCGTTCAGCGTTCAGCGAGTAACGTGAGGCGTTCAGCGTTCAGAGTGAGGCGCGTGGACTCAGTGTTTGACCCTCAACGCCCAACGCTCAACGCTCAACGCTCAACGCTCAACGCTCAACGCTCAACGCTCAACGCACCTCAAGACGACTCCACCGCCCAATTTTTGCCGGACCCGCGAGCCAAAGCCGGTCCCACCATGTCCAGAGCCTTGCGGATTTGGTCTTTCAGCGTGAAGGGCGGGTTGATGACAAACATGCCGCTGGCCACCAAGCCGCCTTCGTCGCCGGGACCACGACCAATCGCGAGCGTGGCGTTGAGCCAAGGCTTTTGAGATTGGTTGGCCAAGGTGCGCAGGCGTTTGGGCAAATCGTGCGCTTCGGGGCGCGGGATGATCGGGTACCAAACCAAATAAGTGCCGGTAGAAAAGCGCTTGAGGTATTCCTGGATGACGCTGGCGACCTTGCTGTAATCCGATTTGATTTCGTAGCTGGGGTCGATCAGCACCATGGCCCGCTTGGAGCCTGTGGCCGAGGGCGGTGGCGGCAGGATTTTTTTGAGCGCCTCAAAGCCATCTTCGCGGCTGACGGTGATGGTGCGGCCAGCTTCGAGTTGTGCGATGTTGGCGGTCAGGGATTTGCTGTCAGTGGGGTGCAGCTCAAACAGACGCAGGCGGTCGCGAGAGGCGTGGCGCATGAGTTTGTGCATCAAAAATGGCGACCCGGGGTAAATTTTGGCTTGCCCGTTGGGGTTGAAGCTGGCGATTTGTTCCAGGTAATCCTGCACAGGCTCAGGCAAGGTGTCGATGTTTTCAGCAGCGGCCAAAAGCTTGAACAAGCCGTCTTCGGCCTCGGCACCTTTTTGGGAGTAGTCGCCGTCGAGGCGGTACAAACCGGCTCCGGCGTGGGTGTCAATCAGGGTGATGCCAGCCTCTTTTTGCATGAGGTGGCGCATGGTGGCGAGCAAGGTGATGTGTTTGAGCACATCGGCATGGTTGCCCGCGTGAAAAGCGTGTCGGTAACTGAACATGCCTTGATGGTAACCAATAACGCGCGCAAGTCCTTGATTTTTCGTATAATGGAAGGCTTCGCAGCGATTCAGAGGTCCCGCGGCGAAGACGCCAAACGCCGCAAGGCCCAAGCAAATTACCACCTAAGAGGCTCCCAAAAGAGGAGCACCGACCGTGGAAAAGGACCCGCCAAACCTTTCTTTCAAAGAGAAAACTCATGACAACAACTTTCAGCGCAAAACCCGCTGAGGTCGTGCACGAGTGGTTTGTGATTGACGCGACCGACAAGGTCCTCGGACGAGTAGCCAGCGAAGTTGCTCTCCGTTTGCGCGGCAAACACAAGGCCATTTACACGCCTCACGTCGACACCGGTGACTTCATCGTCATCATCAATGCTGCCCAGCTCAAAGTGACGGGCACCAAGACGATCGACAAGATCTATTACCGCCATTCCGGCTACCCAGGCGGCATCACTGCCACCAACTTCCGCGACATGCAAGCCAAGCACCCTGGCCGCGCACTCGAGAAGGCTGTTAAGGGCATGCTGCCCAAGGGCCCACTCGGTTACGCCATGATCAAAAAACTCAAGGTGTACGGTGGCGCTGAGCACCCCCACACCGCCCAACAGCCTAAAGTGCTGGACATCTAAGGAGCCTTGAGATGATTGGTGAATGGAACAATGGCACAGGCCGTCGCAAATCCAGCGTCGCCCGCGTGTTTCTGAAAAAAGGCACTGGCAAGATCACGGTCAATGGCAAGGACATCCAAGCCTACTTCGGCCGCGAGAC
>JAIXOX010000064.1 GCA_027486555.1 Comamonadaceae bacterium | reverse complement strand
TCTGCTCTTCTGGGTCATTGGTGTGCCTGCCCGGCGTGCGTTGGAAATCCACCCATTGCGAACTGGCAGTGACTGCGATCGTGCAGGTTCCGTTGTTGGGGTCGTCGGAGATTTCCATGCTGTCAATCCGACCATCGAACACCAGCAATGGGTTGCTGATGATGGCCAGGCGGTAATCCAGGAAGCCTTTGTAGATGGCGATGCGCCGGTCGATATAGGGCTTGGACAGCGCAATAGAAATCCAGGTCTGGTCGACCGCCGAGACTTGCACCGTGACATTGAGAATACTCATGTCACTGGTCTCTGACAGGCCGGAGAACCCGAGAAAGTGACCGTTGGCCGTATAGGTATTGGTGCTCCACAGCACGTTGATCCAGGCGTCAGTCATGCGGATGGTGCCGTCGTCGAACCAGGTCTCAACCAAGTAGACGGGCTGATTGCTGGACTTGAGGATCTCGGCGATGAATTCTGAACTTGCTCCGCGATCCATAAAATTTGACCTTAAAAGGCCTCCACCAACTGCAAGCTGAAGTTGTAAATCGACCCGGGGGCCACAGCCGACTCCATCGTGTCCGTGCCCAAAGCCAACGTGAACCGCACGTTGCGCACAGTGATCACTGCGCCGTCGGCAGGCACTGCCATCAAGGCGGGCTCAATCGCCACGGTAGCCAGGCCAAAGGCATCGGCATTCACATCAGCGGTGACCATGTAGACCTTGGTCTGGCCAGTAACGCCAATGAAGTCACCCGCTTTGAGTGCGCCGGAAAGTCCTGCCGTCCAGCCGCGCGTGGAGATGCTTCTGCCTTGCTGGCTGGCCCCGTTGATCTGCGGTGTGCCGGTGGCCACGCCTTGAGGCAACTTGTGCGCAGGGAGCACAGCGGTGAAGTTGTCCCACTGGCCGCGCTGGGAGACAACAAAGGCCTGAATCGGTGCGAATTGCGCTCGGGTCAAACCCACCCAGTCCGCAGTGATCACCCACCGCTGAGCGCCATTGGTGCGCACACTGCGGCGCAGGTTGTGCGATATCGACACGCGCGTAGGCTGATAGGACTGAATCTTGATGGCGCTGGGCGCGGGGGTTAATGGAAAAGTGCCGCTCATGACTTAGCCCGTAATCCCATAGCGTCCACGCATGTTGAGCGCCTGGTTCACGATGCCCACCACTACCGCCTTGTTTTGCACCATGGCGGACTGGAAGCTTCGCGCATCCATGGCCCGTACCGAGAAATTGATATTGATTGGCGCTTGGGCTGTGGCCGTGCTGCTGTCGCTGCTGCCGGGAGAAGATGTTGTGCCAGCCGACTTCCCGTTGGGGACGATCGTTCCCGCGCCATTGGGCACAAACCATTCGGGACCTTGCTCCCCCACGATGTAGGGCTGGCCACCGGCCACTGGACCGCCATCAGCCTTAAACAAACCCGACAGGAAGTTTCCTGCACTGCTGAACATCCCTGAGAGCGACATGCCGCTGGTCGCTTGCGCCAGTGGTTTCATGATGCTGTTTTGAATCTGGATGCGAATCAGGTCCGCGATGATGGAATTAGCCAGGCTCTTAAAGTCGAGCTTGCCGGTCTGCACAAAGCTAACCAGCGCGTCCTCCATGCCCTTGAACGCATTGGTAAAGAGCCGCTCGGACTGGGCTGCAGCGTTGGATACGGTGTCGATGTAGTTGTTCAGCGCCTTGGTAACGCCCATCTCCCAAGAGCGCTCAGCATCCCACCGGGCTTCAATCGCTTTGATCATGACTGCCGTGGATTTGACGGCCTCATCGCGCAGGCGCTGCTGGGTATCTGCTGTTAATTTGGTGCCGCTTTGCTCGGCATCCCAGATCTGCTGCTCGACCGCGAGGAAGTTCTTGCGCTTAACGTTGGCAATCTCCTGCGCCTGGGCGTTCAAGCCAATCAGCTTGGTCTGGAAGATGTACTGATCGTTGGCCTGCTCCAAGCTGTAGGTGAAGGCATTGATGCGCTTGGTCTCATCAAACTTTTGTTGGGCATCGAAACGATCATTCACCGCCTGCACCAAAGTGGCAGTCGACTTGATAGCCTCAGAGCGCAGACGTTGCTGCGCCTCAGCGGACAATTTGGTACCGCTCTTTTCTGCATCCCAGATTTGCTGTTCAACAGCCAAGAGGTTTTTACGGCCCTCGGTGGCCAGTGCCTGATCGCGGGCATTGAGGCCAATCAGCGTGTTCTGAAATTGGTACTGTTCGTTGGCCTGCTCCAGGCTGCGGGTGAAGGCATTGATCTGCTTAGACTCATCGAACTTCTGCTGGGCATCGAAACGGTCATTGACGGCCTGCACCAGGGCGGCTGTGGACTTGGTAGCCTCAGCGCGCAATCTCTGCTGCGCCTCCGAAGACAACTTGGAGCCGTTCTTTTCTGCGTCCCATATTTGCTGCTCAACGGCCAGGAAGTTCTTGCGTCCTTCCGTGGCCAAAGCTTGATCTCGGGCGTTCAGGCCAATGAGGGTGTTTTGAAACTCGTACTGCTGGTTGGCCACATCCAGGCTGCGGGCGAAGGCATCGATTCGCTTGCCTTCGTCAATGGACTGGATGCTTGAGACAGTGGCCGTCACCTTGGCCATGTCACCAAGACGGCCTTCCTTGACCGCCAGCAGGCGGCCTTTCTCGATCATGGCCTCGTACTTGCCAAGTTTGTCTTTGATGGATTCGACATTGAGCGAGTCCAGATACGAATCGAACGGGCTGATTTTGTCAGGCCGTTGGTCTGGAATGGCAAACGAGCGCTTGGCTGACTCGACGGGCTTTTTCAGACCCGCATCGCGCTGGGCAAACTGCTCATCTAGCTTGGTGAGAAACAGGGGCGCAGTCCAAATCTTGACCATGTCCTGGTTGAAGGACTCGGCGTGGCTCTTGAGGTCAGAGGTCAGAGTTGCAAATCGGCGCTTGACCGGATCGAGTGACTTCTCACTGATCATCTCCGCACCAATGCCGTCCATGAAGGCAAGCACCGAGACGATATCGGCGGCGACCGCTGCAAAGGAGTTGCCCACGATTCGCACCACGCGAATGACGGCGTCAAAGATATCAATGAAAGCCGCCACCGCGCGCATGCCTTCCCGCGCCCAGGTCTCGATCACGTTGTCTTGCTTGAGTTGCTTGGCCGTGTCGTTGAGCCGCTCGGTCATGCTGCCTGAATCCAGCAAGGCGTCGGTGAAGTCGCGCATCACCGGCAGCAAGGCCGAGGCGATGGTGTTGTAGAGCGATTTCTTCCTGCCCTCCAGGCGCACCAGGTTCTTCTCGTACAGGTCTGCCTCAGCAGCCATCTCGGAGGTGACTTTGGCGTTTAGTTCGCCTATTTCTGCCAAGTCCTGCATGAAGGGCAGCAGTTCAGCGCCTCGCTTGCCCAGCAGCATCTGTGCCGTTGCCACCGCCTGGGTGCTGCTGTCCATGGAGTCGAGCTTCTTGGCCAGGTCCAGCATGACTTCGCCTGAGTCGCGCAACTTCCCCGATGAGTCCGTTACTTCAACACCCAAAGCTTTGAACAAGTCCGACTGCTTTTGGCTGCCGCCTGCCGCCTCGAACATGGCTTTGGAGAGCTTTTGCAAGCCTCCGCCGACTTCTTCCAAACTGGTACCCGAGAGTTTGGCCGCCGACTTCAAACCCGAAAGGGCTTCCACCGTTGCCCCGGTTTTCTTAGCCATCTGGTCGAGTTCGCCCGCCGAGGCAATCGCCCCCTTGATGCCATCGGCAAAGGCCTCAAAGGTGTATGCCGCCGCCATGGCCACCACTGCGCCCTTGACCGCCTTCATGGCGGTTTCAGACACATTGCCGATGGTGTCCATGGCTTTTTTGGCCATGAACTCGGCCTTGTTCAGGTCGGATTCAAAGCGAGCGACATTGGCCTCGAGGCTGACCACGAGACTGGCGAGGGTTGCCATGGGGGAGTTATTCCTTTTTACCCAAGAGGGCTGAGATCAAACGGCTGTGCGCCTCAACATCAAAGACTTCATCGGGCGCTGCATTGGTATCATTGGTGGCGGCAGGCTCTGCATTACTTAGTCCATGCAGTCCCGGCATGAAGTCATCGGCCTGGTACGCGTCCTGACCTTCGCGGCGGTGGACGTTGGCCAGCGTGGCGCAGACCTGACCGAAGCCAAAGTCAGCGCGCATGTCCGGCAGGCCTTCCAGAGAGGCAAATGCCATCCACTCCGCAACCTGCTGCGAACTCAGGCTTGCGAGGAGATGGTCAGGGTGTTGGAATCCAAGGGCAAGGCAGAGTCGGAAGTAGAAACGGCGCTCGGGACGCCGCTGGAGTTTTTTGTGAGTTCCTCCACATCTGCGCCAGACAAGCCATTAAGCTTTTGCGCAATGGCAAACACCCGGTCCAGTGCCGCGCCTGATTTGGCACCGAGCAGATCGACCTCTTCGTCAGTGAACAGGCGCTGACCACCTTCGTCAATCACAGTCAGACCCACCAGGCGCGCACGCATGTTGGTCAGATCGACCTTGCGGTCCTTGCCCTCGCCACGGACCATGCTGGCCTCAAAGGCATCACGCTCGCGACCGGTGAAACTGCGCACGCGCACGGAACCACCCCATTCGGGAACATCGACGTCCTCTGTTTGAAGGTCGTTGGCGCAAAGGATGGCTGATTTGGAAAGTAGTGTCATAGAAACTCCAGAAATGAAAAAACCCGCCAATGTTTTTGCCATGGGCGGGCTTGGGTACGGATTTGCTGACATTTATTCAAATGACCAGCTATCATTGTTGAGAACATTTGGGTGGATTTCGGGTGACTCTTGCACCAAGCATCCGGTTGTGTTGAAGACCTATATTTCACCGAAGGATCCAATATGCCCACTTTACGGAATTGCGTGCTTGCATACAAATGTCCAAATGATTGGAATGCACTAACTGAAACAGACAACCAAAACATTAGGTTTTGCAATGAATGCGAAAAAGAAGTTTATTTTTGCCACGATGACGAAGATCTTGCCAAAGGTATACGGTTAAATCGTTGCATCGCATTCTTCAAACCCACTGAGATACCTTCCATTCCGGAAGCGACTATGGGAACCCCTACTTTCCCTTTGCCAAAAGAGTTCTATATTGAAAAACTTGTCGGCTTAGGTCTCCAAGAAAATACCCTACAAGGTTTGGACTATGAGGAACTTTTACACATCTGGGGATTGCTTGATAAGTCGGCAGAAATAGATGAAGTTGATTAATGAAGCACTCCGACAAACGCGTTAATCTCTGATCTGCCGAATATTTCTTACGCCCAGGTAATCGACCCTGAAATCCGCAACTCTGCCGAGCGCCGGATCGCCTGATCCACTGCACCCTGGCTGTTGAATTTCTTCACGTAGGCGGTGAAGGTTGCGGTGTTGCCGTTGGGCAAAATCAACTTGAAGTTCTTGGCCACCCCGGTCACCAGCGCAGTCATCAGAGCCAGTTGGCCTGCATCGCTGTTGTCCTGGTCGACCTCAATGGCAAATGCCCCCGGATCAAAGAGACCCAGAATGAATTCCTTGGCGGTCGAGTCAAAGTTGGTTCGCTCAATCTCGGAGGCTGAGCCGTCAAAG
>JAIXOX010000102.1 GCA_027486555.1 Comamonadaceae bacterium | reverse complement strand
TGTCCACCGGTTTGGGGGAGTTGGGTCACCGATTACGGCAGTTTTTTATGGGTCCCTCGGTCAAGTCCGGTTCAATGAACTTGACGCTGGTCTGAAAATGAATTTTTCAGGGGCGACTAAGTACGGGCTTTTACTGTACCACGCTCAAGGCCTTTACGCATTTTTTTTATGGCTCACTTCATGAGCTACCCGCGCGTCAGACTTGTTGCATGGGCCCCTTGTGGCGGGCCTTCGGAGCGGGTGATGGATGCGGCAGAGCTGAAGAGGTGGTTGGTATCGGTGGCGCGTCTGACACTGACGCAGAAGGCAGACTTGCTCAGAGTCTTGAGTGCCAGAGACGACCAAGCTGCGGTGAAAGACCTGGTGGAGTCGCGACTCGGTGGGTTGCCGGTTTGCCCTCATTGCGCAGGCACGCGGATCGTTCTCAACGGCAGCGCCAGCGGCCTGCAACGCTACGAGTGCCGGGCTTGCCAGCGCACGTTCTACGCGCTGACCAAGACGCCGCTGGCCCGGTTGCGGAAGAAGGCCAAGTGGTTGCAACAAGAGGATGCGCTGGCGCGGGGCCTGGTCGTTCGCTTGGCCTCGGCCGAGCTCGGCGTTGCCCGCTCGACGGCGTTTCGCTGGCGCCACCGCTTCTTGCAACTGGCCCAGCCGGTCAAAGCGCGGGTGCTCACCGGCGTGGTCGAGGCCGACGAGACATTCTTCCTGCGCTCCAACAAGGGTCAAGGTCAAGGCCAAGGAAGTTGAGGCCAGTGACGCGTGGTTCGTGGGCGAAAAGGCTGAACCCTGAAAACCGTTCGCTAGTCGCTTTGCAGCCGTACCGAACCCCCAAAAGTCAGGAGGTCCTGAGACAAAGGGCCCCTGAGACGCCCTTCCGGCTCAACCAGCCAAAGGCGCAGTCAGGAGCCCAACGCAAAAAGCCCCGCACGGTGCGGGGCTTTTTGCGCCTTCGAAGCCCGCTCAGCAGGTTCGAAGGTCTTGTACTGGCGGCTGGGTAGGGATTCGAATACTCACTTCCAAAACCAAATGAAATACACATTTCCTTTGGTTCTAGCGTAAGTCGTTGAAATCATTGACCCGAAAGGTTGGACGGACTTCGGTTGCTCAGACCGAACCAAAGAAAACACAATAAAGCACTGCTTTTATGTGATTTCGGAAGAACAGCTCATGGGCAAAGCAAAAACGCTTACAGCGCAGGAATTGCGCCGGGAGCAGGACTACATAGCGAGCCGCGCGCACGCAGCGCGTAACAGGGCTATGCTGCTTTTAACCCACCTTGCGGGCATGCGGGTCGGTGAAGTCGCCGCGCAAACCTGGGGTGATGTGGTCAACGCGGACGGGCGCGTCAATGATGAAATCCGCTTGAACGCCGATCAAACCAAGGGCGGCTAACCTTTCATTCGAGCTTTTTCTTATCAAGCTCATAGACCAGTTCCAATGTGTAATAAATAGTACTTTCTTAATATTGATGCTACGCATACCACTACGATTTCTGTGTTTGGTGGTACTTGCCCGTGCCTGACCCACATTTGCGCACCACGTCCTGTGCCATCTCGCAAAGAGCCATTGTTCTCAATTTAGTGCCATTATTTTTTATACCAATTCGACTGCCGCCTTTAACTGACTTGGGCTGCTGTACAAGTATGCTGCAGTTGTCTGGATGCTGCGATGGCCGGCCAGAGTTTTGAGGATGTGAATCGCAGTGCCCTTGTTGGCCAGTGAGGTCAAAAACGTCCTGCGACCGCTGTGGCTGCTAGCACCTTGCAGTCCTGCGCCCTCATACAACAACGCAAATGTCTGGGCCAGGCTGTTTGCGCTGAACCCGGTGAGGATGCTTTTTTGGCTGGCAAAGAACGGATAGCTTCTGTCCACGCATTTGGCCTGTGCGGCATAGGTCTGCAACTCCTCACGCAATTTGATATTGACAAAAACTGTGCGTGCATGTCTGCCCTTGGTCATGTTGGGGAGCAAGCGAATTTCTTCTTTCACTGTGCCATCCATGTTGATGACGTCACTCCATCGCAAGCAAGCCACCTCGCCAATCCGCAAGCCCGCCAAGTGCGTTAGCAACATCATTGCTCGGTTGCGCTGCGGGAAACGTCGCGTGTCTATGTATTCCAGTACGTGTGCCAATTCTTCTTTTGTCAATGTTTTTGCCTGTGCCATTTCAGTTCTCCTGTAATCATGTGTTTGCGTTGACTGCATTGTGTTTTCACATATTTATCTGGACAACCTGAGTCCTTCCAAAGTGGCGGGTTTCAGGCTTGAAATGGATCAAAATGAAAGACCTGTGGATAACTTTTTAACTGAAATTTTCTTCAATGATTTCAACGCTCAACCAGCGAAATCTTGTAAAAGCACAGTTTTCATAGATTTTTTGTGGATAACTTTCGCGCCCTGTGGATAACCAAAACAGACTGCGCAGTAAGCCCTACAAGCGCTGAACATTCGAGTCAGCACTCTGCGTATTTGCGCACTGCTGATCGTGCGTTGTAGAGCGTTTTAGCATGCATTTGTTGTGTTCACTAATCAGTGCAGAGGAGTTTTTAACTGGCGACCGATCACAAATTATTTGAACTCGATGTCGATTGAGAACATGAAGCAAATGGCTTTGTCGGGTCGGTAGCTACAAATGCCCCACCAGTAATGGCAGGCGAATGGCACACTGTCTGGAACACTTGAACTGACTACGCTGGAACGCCCTGCACTCCACAATGGCAAGATCGAACACGATTTCAAAACACTGTGATGAAGCTGAAACGGACGGTGTCAGGCACCCTTCGGCACGTTAGAGAAACCGTAATTTTTAATACTTTGATACGCTTAAAACTGGAGCAGTTACACCTGCTTGTGTAGCGTCAGCACCCACAGCACCAGAGCCACCCGACCCGCCAACGCCGCCGGAACCACCAAGAACTGCTCCAACAGAAGCACCGGCAGATCCACCCGCACCACCTTTGCCGCCAGCGCCGCCAGCTAGGCCAGAGGCAGATACTGTGGCGTCCCCACCTTTGAAGCCATCTCCACCATTAGCGCCAGTACCACCAGTGCCACCCAGTGCACCACCAGCTCCTGTGGCACCAGCATCACCACCCGAACCACCAATGCCGCCATTGCCGCCATTGAAACCAACAGCTGTGATAGTTCCGGTTCCACCCACACCACCGGCGGCACCATTACCTCCAGCGCCACCTAAAGCACCAGCTGAGCCGGTAGCACCGGTGCCACCACCATTACCACCATTGCCACCTGCACCACCCAATAACCCGGGTTGGTTAGGATTAGAACCACCAGAACCACCAATGCCACCGGTGCCACCATCGCCGCCATTGCCACCCAAAGTTCCGGCACCAGCTGCACCACCAAAGCCACCAGGTCCACCACCGGATCCCGGAGAGGTAACGTCTGTACCACCTGAACCGGGTGCCCCGCCAGCTCCTGATGTACCAGCTGTTTGCGCACCAGATGCGATCACAAACCCGGTAAGCATGAGGCCCACGGCCAAGTTTTTGGTGTTTGTTTTGAATTTGACTGTTTTCTTCACATTAAGCTCCATTGGACAAAAAAAATGTTGAATCTCATAAAATCCACAAGTTAATGTAAATCAATTGTCGTTATTCATAAAGACTTTGTTTGTTGAATTTAAAAAAAATCCATAACTTGAAAAGGTTTTTTTTGTAAAATTTAAAATTTAAGAAAATATAGTATTTAATAATTAATTTAATAATTAATTTAATAATTAATTTCATTATTAAATACGCATTTTTTGTAAATAATTATTTTTTTGATTATTTTTAAGTTCAAATTTCTGCAATTTCCCACGACCACCCAACGAGCCACAAATTGCCTGTGCATGACCGTGAAAAACAAGGCACACGTCATCAGGCATTGCCTCCACAGCGTGCTGTCCCTTATCAACCACTGGGAAATTGCGGACACCGGCTCCACCGATGGCACGCAGGACATCATCCAATCTCACGTAGCAGCTGCACTGGGCATGCTTTATCAGCGGTCTTGGCAAGACTTTGAGCACAACCGGTCGGAATCTCTGGACTTGTCCAGCGGGTCTACGAGATCGTCAGACGGCCATGGATATTTGAAACAGGCTTGCTGGGCGGATTTACCGTGAACGCTTATTGGGCAGGACATCACGCTAAGACCTTGGATGCAAGCTCGCGCATTTTGGACACAGAAAAAATTGAGTGGTGCGGATTTGCACCACTCAATTTGCAATGCGCAATATGCTTTAAAAAATCATGGCAGCAGCACAAGAACAAGGGGGAAGTGGCCTATTAGCCCATTCTGTCGAATGGCTACACGAGGCAAAGGGCGGATTGATTTGGGTACATGAACATTTGATGCCCAAAAAAAGTGATGCAAGGCATGAACAAGGAGCACGCACGGCAGACCTTTAAATGTTCATTGCGAATGTACTTGTTTCGAAAGCTTTTTTGTGGCACTTCGGTCAATTTCAAGGCTGTGAAATTGACACTTAAGTCAGAGCGAATATCGTCAGGAAACCGCAAGCACCTGCACTGCAGCATCATCTCTTCCCAGCATGCTTCACAACTTTGTATGGCCCTCCGTCAGTTTGGGCAGTACCCGACAAGCATTCGTGGCAGAGACAGCCGCAAGTTCGACCAAGGACACACCTCGCAAATCGGTCAGCACCTGCGCAATGCGCGGCAACTCGGCAGGGCTGTTGCGACCCTGTGCTGCGCCCAGCGCCCGCTGCTCGGCATTTTGGTAGAGCCACTGCGGCGGAATATCGGGCGCATCGGTTTCGAGCACGATGGCGCTCAAAGGCATTTCGCACGCCAGGCGGCGCAGCTGCAAAGACCGCTCAAAGGTGAGCGTGCCGCCAAAGCCCAAAGCAAAACCCAGGTCCACAAAGGCCTGCGCCTGTTGATGGCTGCCATTAAAAGCATGGGCGATGCCCGAGACCACCGGGCACTGGCGCAAGCCCTTGAGCAAGAGATCGGCCGAGCGGCGCACATGCAAGACCACGGGCAGGCCGTGCTGTTGCGCCAGCTTGAGTTGCGCGGTGTAAAAAAACCATTGGCGCTCGCGCATGCCCGGCGTGCACAGTTCAGGCACAAAAAAATCCAAACCGATTTCGCCCACCGCCACCAGCCTCGGGTCGCCAGCGCAGTCGTGCAAGGCTTGGTCCAGCGCCAGCACATCGGCCTCTTGGGCCTGCGGTACATACAAAGGGTGGATGCCCAAGGCGTAGAAGTCGCCATACCGCTGGGCCAGCTGGGCCACATCGGCCCAATTTGCTCGCTGCACCGCTGGGATCACGCAACGTGTCACGCCAGCAGCACGGGCTGCTTGGCGCACCGCATCGCGGTCAGCGGCAAACTCGGCCGCATCCAAATGGCAGTGCGTGTCGGTCCACATGCCGTTTTTCAGCTCACACAGTCGCTTGCAACACGCCCTTGACCAAGTGCAATTGCCGGTCGCAACGCTGTGCCAGTGCCTGGTCGTGCGTGACCACCACAAAAGCGGTGCCGCGCTCGCGGGCCAGTTGCAGCATCATGGCAAAAACGCCATCGGCGGTTTCGCGGTCCAGGTTGCCGGTGGGTTCATCGGCCAACACGCAGGCCGGGTCGTTCACCAAAGCGCGGGCCAGGGCCACACGCTGGCGCTCGCCACCCGACAACTCGGCGGGCCGGTGATGCAATCGCTCGCCCAGGCCCACTCGTTGCAGCCAGCCCGTGGCCACGGCAGCCGCTTCGTCGCGGCCCTGCCTGCGAATCCACAAGGGCATGGCCACGTTGTCCAGCGCGCTGAACTCGGGCAGCAGGTGGTGAAACTGGTACACAAAACCCAGGTAGCGGTTGCGCCACTGGCCCTGCTCGGCCGCGCTCAAAGCCGACAGCAACTGGCCCTTGAGCTGCACCGAGCCTTGGCTTGGGGCATCGAGGCCGCCGAGCAAATGCAGCAAGGTGCTCTTGCCCGAGCCCGATGCGCCCACGATGGCCAGCGTCTCACCCGCGTGCACGGACAGGTCCACCCCTTGCAGCACGGTCACATCCAAGCGCCCTTCGGTGAAGCGCTTGGTCAGGCCTTGGGCCTGCAACACAACACCACCGCCGAGCGGGCGCAATCCGGCCAAAGCGTTGGCCCCCTTCAAATCCGCCGTGGCGACCGAGCCCAAAGAACCCAAAGTGTCCGGAAGCTCAGGAAGTTCGGGAAGAGAGAGCTTATTCATAACGCAAGGCCTCCGCCGGGTTGACCTGGCTGGCGCGCCAGCTGGGGTAAAGCGTGGCCACAAAAGCCAGCACCAAAGAAATGATGGCCACCGGCCAAATGTCGCTGGCCAGCGGCTCGCTGGGCATGCGGCTGATCAGGTAAATGTCACGCGGCAAAAAGCTGGCGTTGAACAAGGTTTCCAAGGCGGGCACGATCACGTCGATGTTGAACGCCACCAGCAGGCCCAAGAGCAAACCGCTCATGGTGCCGATCACGCCCACCGTGGCCCCCTGCACCACAAAAACGCCCATGATGCTGCGCGGGCTGGCCCCCAAAGTGCGCAAGATCGCAATGTCCGCTCGCTTGTCGGTCACCGTCATCACCAGTGTGCTGACCAAGTTGAAAGCCGCCACCGCCACGATGAGCGTGAGGATGATGAACATCATGCGTTTTTCCACCTGCACGGCGGCAAACCAGGTCTTGTTTTGCTGCGTCCAGTCGCGCACAAAAAAGCCAGGCCCCAAGTCGAGTTGCAGCTCTCTCGCCACGTCTCGCGCTTGGTGCAAATCGCGCAGCTTCAGGCGCACGCCGCTGGGGCCTTCCAGCCGGAACATGCGGGCCGCGTCCTCAACGTGCATCAGCGCCAGCGCCGAGTCGTATTCGTAATGCCCCGAAGAGAAGGTGCCCACCACGCCCATTTGCTTCATGCGCGGCACCACACCTGCGGGCGTCACCTGACCGGAGGGCGACACCAGGGTCACCGGATCGCCGCTTTGCAGGCCCAGGTTGTAAGCCAAATCGCGTCCAAGCACCAAATTGAACTCACCAGGTTTGAGCTTTTGCAGCACACCGACCTGGGTGTCAGCCGACAAATCACTGACCTCGGGCTCCAGCGCCGGGTCGATGCCACGCACCAGCACACCTTTCATGTCATCGCCCCGCGCCAGCAAGGCCTGCGCGGTGATAAAGGGCGCTGCGCCCAGCACCTGCGAATGGGCCTTGAGCCTGGACAACAAGGCCGGCAAATCGGCCACCGCTGCGCCATCGGCCGCATACACCTCAATGTGCGAGACCACGCCCAGCATGCGGTCGCGCACCTCTTTTTGAAAGCCGTTCATCACGCTCAGCACGATGATGAGCGCCGCCACCCCCAGGCCAATGCCCATCATGGACACCCCGGAAATGAAGGAAATGAAACCGTTTCGCCGGGTAGCGCGGCCAGCGCGGGTGTAGCGCCAGCCCAGCACCAACTCGTAGGGGATGTTTTTGAAAAAAGCCATAGTCCGCTATTGTGACCAATCGGCCAATACCACCTTGCAATGGGGACGGGGCAGGCAAGCGCAAGAGGATGTGTCAAGAAAGCCCAACACAAAAAAAAGCTGAAAAAAAGCCGCGCGTCTGTTGACGGCGGCGTTTCTTCAAGCTCGCATCAAGCCAGTGTGTCGGCCCAGATGTTTTGCGCCCAGCTCCAAGCGTAAACACCCTCCAGCTCGTTGGCCGCGCTGGACAAGCCCCCTGAGCCGGGCACGGTCAGCATGGTCTTCTTCTCGGCGTCGTAGCGGTGGACGCTGGCCACATGGACCACGTCTTTGCTGCTGACATAGCTGTAGCAGGTGTTGTTGTAGATGGGCATGGGGTTGACTTCTTTGCCCATCAGCAAGGCGATCACCGCTGCCGCGCAAGTCTTGCCGTGCTGGTTGGCCATGTGGCCTGACTTGGGCATGCCCGGCGCGATCTGAATAGCATCGCCCAAAACGTGCACGTTCTTGGCAGCTTTGGATTCAAAGGTGAGGAAGTCCACTTCGCACCAACGCTTGTTGGCCGTGGCCAAACCGGCGTTGACAGCGATGTCTCCCGCACGCATGGAGGGAATCACGTTCAGCACGCTGGCCTTGACGTCGTCGTTGAATTCGAACTTCAAGGTGTTGGTGGCCGCATCGACATCGGTCACGTTGTTTTTGCCGCGGTATTCGACGATGCCTTGGTAACGCTCAGACCAGGCTTTTTTGAACAAGGCACCCTTGGAGGTCACATCGTCGTTGGCGTCCAGAATCAGCACTTTGCTCTTGGGCTTGGCCTTGCTGATGTACTCGGCTGCTTGGCAAGCACGCTCGTAAGGGCCGGGAGGGCAGCGGTACGGGGCCAGCGGGATGGACATGGCGAACACGCCGCCATCGGGCATGGCTTCGAGTTGCTTGCGCAGGGTCACGGTTTGTTCGCCCGCTTTCCAGGCGTGCATGACTTTGTCCTTGGCACCCGCCTTGTTCATGCCGGGCAAGGTTTCCCACATGAAGTCCACACCGGGCGAGACGATCAGGCGGTCATAGCTCAACTCGGCGCCACCGGCCAATTTGACGATGCGCTTGTCGGCATCGATGCTGTTGACGCGGTCCTTGACGACCTTGACACCGTGGCGCTTGGTCAGGTTGTCATAGGGGGTGGTGATCTCGCTGAGGGTTCTACTGCCGCCAATGACCAAGTTGGACATGGGGCAGGACATGAAGGCATCGTTGGGCTCGACCAGGGTGACCTGGATCTTGTGCTCCGACCAAATGCGCAGGTATTTGGCGGCCGTGGCACCGGAGTAGCCCCCACCAATCACCACCACCTTGGGGCCGCTGCCGCCACCCATGGTGGCACAGCCCGAAACCAGCCCCATGGCGCCCAAAGCGGAGCCAGTCTGCAAAAAATGACGACGTTGCATGGCAGTTCTTCCTTATTTCTTCTGGGCGGCAAAGTAGCCAGCGATGGCAGCGATTTGCTCGTCGGAATAGCCCTTGGCGAGCTGGTGCATGATGGTGGCCGCTGGCACGCGACCGGCTTTGTAATCCAGCATTTTCTGAAGGGTGACTTCTTTGGGCACGCCGGCCAAAGAAATCATGCCCGGCTGCGCACGGCCATCGGTGCCGTGGCAGGCGGCGCACGAAGCGGCCCAGCTGCGCACATGCAGCGGATCGACCTGGGCTTGGGCCAGGCCAGACAAGGCGACCAAGGCGGCCGCTGTCAAAGCGTGATGAATCTTCATGGGTTTTCCTCGAAAAAAACAGTCGGGGCGAATGACTCAACGCCCATCAGGGGCGCAAGTAAACAAATTTCTCGTTGGCCTGCAGCTTGGCCACTTCGGCCACACCTGAGGGCACCACTTTGGCTTCCATCAGCAGTTTGTCGGCAGAAATTTTGCGCGACACCAAGGTGTTGTTGCACACACGGAACTCCACACCCTTGTTGACCAGGTCACTGACGCCTCCGGCAAAAGGCTGGTCCATCTGGTTGGTGGCACCGTCGATCAAAAAGTCAATGCCCAGGCCGTGGGTGACGACCACAATTTTGGCGGTCGGATCAGCAGCCAGGTGGTTGCGGATGTTGCCGATGGCTCGTGATGCCTGGGGGATGCCCTCGCTCAAGTGGTAAACCACCTTGATCTCGGCCCAGCTCAGGGTGCAGGCCAACAGGCCGACCATCCATAGCAGGTGTTTCTTCATTCGTTTCTCCTTAAGTATGGATATTAGCCGGGTCAATGGTAAAAGCATGCCCGTGAAAACCCGGCCCGAAACTGACGTTGATCTTTCAATCGCTTTCGCTTGCGATCTGAACGCACACCGCGCGGCAAAGCGTGACTACGCGGTCGTTGATGATGCGGTAGTAAATTTGTACACCTTCGCGGCGCTTGCCCACCACGCCAGCCTGGTAGAGGGTGTTCAGGTGTTGCGACATGTTGGGCTGGGTGGTGTCGATCTCGGCCAGCAAGTCGCCCACGTTTTTTTCACCATTGCAAAGGGCGCTGATGATGCGCAGGCGCATAGGGGCCGACATGACGCGAAAGACCTCGGCGGCTTTTTCAAAAACCTCTTCCGATTCGGTCAGGGCTTGGTCTTGTGTCGTTTTGGCCATGATTGTTTTTTCTATCAGAGGGTTCAGGTTTCGGTAAAACTGTCAAATCACAAGATTGTGACCATTTTTGTGCGATGACCAACCATTGATTTGTTCTTTGCTTATGCACAGATCAAGCTAAAGCCTCAGCATTTGACTCCGCATTTGTGCTTGGAAAGTCAACAAAGTGTCAAAAGGCGTTCAGTGGAATTTTAAATAGACCACCCCATTGTCCTCGGGCGTGACAACTCCCCGGATCGTATATTGGTTGGCGGTGTCAAAAAAACCATGGACCCAAGGCTTGACCGACAACGCCGAAAAATTGAGCAGCTTATTTGTCCTGATGCAAGGCGTTTGGAAGTGCATAGGAGGCCCATCAAGCCAGGCCAGCCCCGAACGCCATGTCCTGCCCTGCCCTGCCAAGTAAAAAATGATCAGGGCTTCAGTTTTGGCTGAAAGGCATACTATAATAGAAGGCTTCCTTTAGGGACCATAGCTCAGTTGGTAGAGCAGCGGACTTTTAATCCGTTTGTCGTGGGTTCGACCCCCGCTGGTCCCACCACTCACAAACTAAAAACACCCAGT
>JAIXOX010000029.1 GCA_027486555.1 Comamonadaceae bacterium | reverse complement strand
GGACGCGTCGAGCGGGTAACGGTCGAGGGGCTGCAGGGTGACTTCGGTGGCGAAGTCGACGTTGGTGGCCAGGCCCATGAAGCTGCCGGCTTTGGCGCGGGTGGCGCAGTACTCGGGCAGGTAGCGCCCGGCTTGGCGCATGAGCCAGACGGGAGTGTGGTCGGTGGCTTGGCGCAGGCAGGCGCGCAAGAAAGTGTCGTTTTGCAATGGGGCAAATGCCGAGGACGCGGAGGAGGTGTTGAGGGCCATGAAAAAATCCGAAGTCAAGGCGTGCATTGTCTCAGGCAGTCAAGCCAGGGTCTAGAACTTAAAGCGCAACCCATGACCCGTTGTGCTGCATCACAACAAGGCGTACCGCAGCAGACCCAACAACACGCAGCCGCTCAACACGCGCACCACGCTGATGCCTTTCCAAACCAAAGCCCAGATGGCCAGGAGCGTCAGGGCCATCGCACTCAGATCGGGCGGCATGTGCCAACCTCCGGGTAGCCAGGTCTGACGCGCGAAAACACCCGCCAGGTGCAAGATCACACCGATCACGGCGGCGGAGATGCCTTGCAAAGGGCCGGTCAGTGAAGGCATGTGTCGGGTCGACTCCACCAGTGGCCCGCCTGCCAAAATGAACACGAAGGAAGGCAAAAAAGTGAACCAGGTCACCACGCATGCGGCCACCACGCCGCCCAGCAGGGGGTCGCCGAGCAAAGCTTGGCTGTGCCCACCCAAAAAGCCCACAAAGGCCACCACCATGATCAGCGGCCCGGGTGTGCTTTCACCCAGGGCCAGGCCATCCATCATTTGGGCGGCTGTGAGCCAGCCGTATTGCACCACTGCTGCTTGGGTCACAAATGGCAACACCGCATAGGCACCTCCAAAAGTCAGCAAGGCCGCTTGCGTGAAGAAAACCCCCATGTGCGTGAGCGTGTGATGCAGTCCAAAGGCCGTGGCGATCAGGCCCAGGCTCAGCGCCCAGATCCCCACGCCCAAGGCCAGCGCGCGAAGCAGCCGCTTTGAACTGTGGTGGGTGTGCGCGGGCTGAGGTGAGGTGTCGTTGAGCCACGCTGCAGCATCAGAAGACGGCGGGTTTGCCGACAAGGCGGGTTTGGGGTCGGCTAAGGGGCTCTTTGTGGCCGTGTTGGGTGCTTCAGGTCGCCGACGCGTCATGTAGAAACCCACGGCGGCTGAAGCTGCAATCGTCAGCGGAAAAGGCAGGCCCCACAGCGTGCCAACAAAGGACAGCGCCGCCAGCCACCAGAGCCAGCTTGATTTGAGGGTTCGTGTGGCCATGCGGTGGGCCGCCTGCAACACCAAGGCGGTCACGGCTGGTTTGAGTCCCCACAACACAGCTTGCCCCCAAGGGTGGTTGCCCCAGGCGGTGTAGGCCCAACTCAACACGATCAGCAACAACAGCGAGGGCAGCACAAACAAGGCCCCCGCCGCCAGGCCGCCGCGGGTGCCATGCATCAGCCAACCCGTGTAGGTGGCCAATTGCTGCGCTTCAGGGCCAGGCAGCAACATGCAGTAGTGCAGGGCGTGCAGGTAGCGCTGTTCAGAAATCCAGCGGCGACGCACCACCAGCTCTTCGTGCATCAGCGCGATCTGGCCTGCGGGGCCGCCAAAGCTCACGCAGCCCAGCCAGAACCAAAAGCGCAGGGCTTCCTTGAAGCTCACCGGGGCCAGGCGTTGATCGGTGCTCATGGGGTGTTCCAATGTTCACGAAAGGCCCCGGCAAATGACCGCGTGCCGCTCAAACTCAGGCTCAGAGTGATCTCGGTGCTTGACGAAGGCGTCTTTGAGAGGTCCAGTGTTTGGCGCGAGCTGTTCCAGTGGGTCTCAATCGAGGCATGGCCATCATGGATTTGGAGGTCAAAGTCCCAATCTGCGCCATCTTCCAAGGGTCCCGGGGGGCAGGTGGCATACCTGTGCGCCCAGGCCAGAAGTTCAGTCACTTCCTGCAACATGGCCAATGTATGGTGCGCGGCAGGTTGCGCCAGCGCGTCCCAACAGACCACGCCTTCGCTGTCTTCGCTGCAGTCGAATTCAAGAAATTGCAAATTCATGGTGTTTTCTGGGTCCAGTGCCCTGATTGTCGCTGGAGATTGGGCCTGTCTCTTTGGAAACAGGAGGGCCATTATTTTGCTTAAAAATTCAGCTTTCAAAGGCTTGGAAATTCTTCTTGACTCCAAGTGGCCACCACATCAGTGGCTTAATTCGATGTTTAAACGCTTGTCCATGTTTGCAAGGACTGTGGGCATTCGCAACAAAAGGTGGAACATGTTTGTACGAAATGCTTGGTATGTGGCCTGCACCGAGGCCGAACTCGAAGCCCTGGGCGACAAGCCCCTGGGCCGAACCATTTGCAATGAAAAAATGGCTTTCTTCAGAGGCCCCGAAGGCAAAGCCGCGGCGGTGGAAGACTTCTGCCCACACCGTGGCGCGCCTTTGTCGTTGGGCAAGGTCTGCAAAGGCCATTTGCAATGTGGCTACCACGGGCTGGAAATGGGTGTGGATGGCAAAACGGTGCAGATGCCTGGCCAGCGCGTGCGCGGCTTTCCGGCCATCAAAGCGTTTGCCGTGGTCGAGCGTTATGGTTTTGTCTGGGTCTGGCCCGGCGACCCCTCCAAGGCCGATGAGTCGCAGATGCCGGTGTTTGAATTTTTCGACAACCCGGCCTGGGCCTATGGCGGGGGGCTTTACCACGTCAAGGCCGATTACCGCCTGATGATCGACAACCTGATGGACCTGACGCACGAGACCTATGTGCATGCCAGCAGCATTGGCCAGCCTGAGATCGACGAGACGCCTTGCGAAACCAAAGTCGAAGGCGACCAAGTCATCTTGCAGCGCCACATGCAAGGCATTCAGGCCCCGCCGTTTTGGCAAATGGCCATGAGCGGCAATGGGCTGGACCCGCAGGCCAAGGTGGACCGCTGGCAGATTTGCCGCTTCACGCCGCCCAGCCACGTCATGATCGACGTGGGTGTGGCGTTGGCGGGCAAAGGCGGCTTTGACGCCGCGCCTGAGCACAAGGCCTACAGCGTGGTGGTGGACTTCATCACACCCGAAACCGAGACTTCGCACTGGTACCACTGGGGCATGGC
Organism: Comamonadaceae bacterium; assembly: GCA_027486555.1. Classification (GTDB taxonomy): domain Bacteria; phylum Pseudomonadota; class Gammaproteobacteria; order Burkholderiales; family Burkholderiaceae_C; genus Limnohabitans_A. The sequence goes on along the minus strand of JAIXOX010000029.1, from coordinate 16,042 downwards.
CAGGCAGTTCAAGCCAGGCGATGCAGCGCTGACCGAGAAGATCCGTGCGGGTCAAGGTGGCATTTTTAATGAAGACATGGAGATGCTGCAGCTGCAGCAAGCCAACATCAGCCAATGGCCTGACCGGAAACTTTTGATGCTCAACATCGATTCGGGTGGTGTGCAGTCCCGCCGTATCATCGACCGCTTGCTGGCCAAAGAGCAGGCCCCCGAACTCCCGACAACCCCTGCGACCGGAATCCCCACATGAGCACTGAAGACCTGACCCAAACCCCGCTGGCTGCCGACGGCAGCTTCGAAGTCCACTTGGCCCAGCGCGGCGAAACCTACCGAGTGCCAGCAGACCAGTCCATCCTGAAGGTGCTCAGCGACGCGGGCGTGGATGTGCCCTTTGCCTGCGAGCAAGGGGTTTGTGGCACTTGCCTGACCCAGGTGGTGGCGGGCAAACCCGACCATTGGGACATGTTCCTGAGCTCCGAAGAACAAGAAGCCAACAACCAAATGCTCATTTGCTGCTCACGCAGCCAGACGGCGCGTTTGGTGCTCGATCTGTAACACGCCACAAGCTAGGCCATGCGGATATTTGTCTTGGTAGGAATCCACCCTGTGGGCGATGGTTTTCAAGGGCGATGCTGTTGAGGGCGTGTACCACGCCCATCGCCCACGGGGTGTGCTCCTACAACCTCCTCCCTGCTGTTCAAGACTTGAATGGACCGGATCCAAGTGGCTGTGCGCCCTCGGCCCAAGCCCGGCCAAGGCTGATCACAATCGCGGTGACAATACCGGCTCTTACGGTTTTTTGTCATGTCTGCCCCCGCTCACACCCTCATCCCCCATGTTGTGTTGGTCATCACCAAAGGCGAAGCCGGTGGGGCGCAGACGCATGTGCTGGAGCTTTGCCGCGCTTTGCAGCATCGGGTGCGCTTCACGGTGGTGATTGGTGGGAATGAGACTCGCAGTGTTTTGGGGCAAGGCCTGTCGGCTTTGGGCATCGCGGTGCTGGCGCTGCCTTCTTTGCAAAATTCGCTCAACCCGCTGAAGGTGCTGGCTTCGGTGCGGACTTTGCTGGCGCACTTGCGCACTTTGCAGCCCGTTGTGATGCACGCGCACAGTGCGGTGGCGGGGGTGATCGCCCGACTGGCGGGGAAGATCGGGCAGTTTCCGGTGGTGTACACGGTGCATGGGTTTGGCTTCAAACCCCAGGCCCCTTGGCTGATCCGCACCAACGCCTGGCTGGCCGAGGCGGTGTTGGCCGCCTGGACCACGCGCATGGTGTGTGTCTCCGCTTATGAGAAGGAACTGGCCAGCCAACTGCCCATGCAGCCCGATCGGGTGAGCGTGGTGCACAACGCCATTGGCGATGTGCCTTGGCGCAGCGACCTGCAAGCCGATGCGCCGCAGTTGGTCATGGTGGCCCGCATGGCCGCGCCCAAGCGGCCCGATGTGCTGGTCGCGGCTTTGGCGCTGTTGGCGCAACAAGGCCTGCGCCCGGTGACCCGGTTTTTGGGGGGCGGGCCAGATTGGGTGGCACACCAAAAGGCCGCTGCCGGTATGCCGCACATCGAATTTTTGGGCGATGTGGGCCAGGTGGCCGAGCGCCTGGCGCAGCACCAGATTTTTGTGCTGCTGTCCGACCATGAAGGCTTGCCGATGTCCATCTTGGAGGCCATGCGCGCGGGCATGGCCATTGTGGCCAGCCGTTTGCCGGGCATCGAAGAAATGTTGACCGACGGTGACCACGCCTTGTTGGTGCCCAATGCACCGCAGGCTGTAGCCCAGGCCTTGCAGACTTTGCTGACCGATGCCCCTTTACGCCAGCGCTTGGGCCGTGCAGCCCGCGCCCGTTATGAAGCCCAATTTCAGCCCGAGGCCATGGCCGCGCCGGTGCTGGCCATTTACCAGCAAGCGCCCTTGATGCCCACGGCGCGCTGGCCCATGACCCGGCCCAGCCGCCACCAAAAGCAACTGGCTTCGCAGCAGGCGCATCGGCAAAGTGCCCATTTGGTCTGGAGTTTGATGGGCTTGTTCATGGTGGGTTTGGCCTACGCGATCAGCCAGCTCTTGATGGCGCGGGGATGGGCCACGGTGGATTTTGGCAACACGGTGCTGGCCAGTCTGGTGCCCTATGCCGTGGCGGCGCATTTGCTCTACCGGGGGGCGCACATGCCGGCTGCCGAGCGGGGCAGCTTGCTGTTGGTGACCACCGGCTTGCCCTTTTGGCTGACGCCCTTGGCGTTTGCCTTGTTGCAGCAGCCTTATTCGCGTGGCGCTTTGTTGCTCAGTTACCTGCTGTCCACTTTCTGGTTCTGGCTGGCCGACCAGTGGTTTTTACGCCATCGCCCCTTCAGGCTGGTGTACCAGGACCCCCGCGTGCCCGAACTGCTGGCCCCTTGCTTGCACAATGCCCAATCCAAGGCGCTGCCCCGCATCCGCTTGCTGCGCTGGCCTGAGCAGGGCATGGCACCCGGCACGGCGCTGGCCTGCGAGGGCGCGGTGGTGCTGCCGCACGCCGAGGCATCACCGGAGCGCCGCCGTTTTCTGACGGCCCTCAAGCTGCAACACATCCACCTGTACAGCCCCGAATCGCTGCAAGAAACCGTGACTGGCCGCATCGCCGCGAAAACCCTGGACAACGAGCTGTGGCAAACCGATGGCAACCCGGCCTATGACCTGGCCAAGCGCTTGATCGATGTGACGGTGGTGCTGGCCCTGATGCCTGTGTGGTTGCCCTTGGCGGTGTTGGTGGCTTGTGGCGTCAAGCTCGATTCGCCCGGCCCGGCTTTGTTCAGCCAACGGCGCACCGGTTTGCATGGCAGGGGTTTTCGGATCTGGAAGTTCCGCAGCATGCGGCATGAAAAGCTGGCCAAGGTGCAGTTTGCCCAAACCGACGATCCGCGCATCACCCGCTTTGGCCACTGGATTCGCCGCACCCGGCTCGATGAAATTCCGCAGCTGTTCAATGTGCTCATGGGCCACATGAGCCTGATTGGCCCACGCCCCGAGCAAGAGGGTTTTGTGCATCAGTTTGCCGAGCAAATGCCCAGCTACCCCTACCGCCACCTGGTGCGCCCCGGCCTGACCGGCTGGGCGCAGGTGCAACAAGGCTACGCCGCCAGCGCCCAGGAAACCGCCATCAAGCTGAGCTACGACCTGTACTACATCACGCATTACAGTTTGGCCATGGATTTGCTGATCGTGCTCAAAACCGTTCAGACCGTGTTCACCGGGCGCGGTGCGCGATAAAGCAGGACGATTTGCCGATGAAACGCCATGTGTTGCTGCTGACCGAGGAGTCGGGTGTGGGCGGCGTGCAGACCACGCTGAACTTGCTGACCACGGCCTTGGCTGCGCACGGCTGGCAGGTCACGCGCTTGCCGGTGCGCCAAGGCAGGCATTCGCTGTGGGCTTGCTGGCAGGCGGCGCGCCAGGCGCAGGTGCTGGTGGCCTCCAACAATTTTTGGCCGTCCTATTGGGCGGTGGCTCTGGGCTGGCTGAGTGGCCGTCCCAGCGTGGTGTGGGTGCATGGCCCGTTGAACGAAGTGCTGCGGCAGGCCGGGGCCTCACGCCGCAAAACCCGCTGGCTGCAAACCGTGTACCGCCTGGCCAGCCAGGTGGTGTGTGCCTCGCAAACTTCTTTGGACAGCTTCAAGCAGGTGATGGGCCAGGTGGGCCAGTTTGGCCATGTGCGCCAAGCTGACGCAGGCCATGCCTGCGGTGCTTGGGATGGCGGCCAAGCCGTGTGCGTGATCCGCAACCCGGCGGTGGTGCCAGGCACCCACGAAGACCCGTCTGCACCCGATGCCGCACCCGCCACAAGCCACGCGCCAGCCCCCGTGACCGAGTGCGCCACAGCACGCAGCCAGCCCCCCCAAAGCGGTGTTTCAGACCCGGTGATCCCCTTGGGTTTTGTCGGTCGCCTGTCTCCCGAAAAACAGCCATTGCAGCTGATCGCCATGCTGCAGCACTTGCCCGCGGCCTACCAGCTGCATGTGGTGGGCGACGGCGAGTTGATGGGCGCGATGCAAAGGGCCGGGCAGACTGTGTTGGCGCAAGGACGTTTGCATTTGCACGGTCAACACACCGTGCGCGCGCAGACCTACCGGGCTTGGCGCGCCACGGTGCTGTGCTCGCTGTACGAGGGTTACCCGATGACGGCGCTGGAATCGCTGGCCTGTGGTGTGCCTTGCGTCAGCACACCGATCCCGGCCATGCAGGAAATGTTGGTTCCGCACGCGCCCCTGTGGCTGGCGCACGACCACAGCGCCTTGGCCCTGGCCGATGCGGTGCAAGCTTGCCTGGCGCAATCACCCGAGGCCTTGCAGGCTCAATTGCAAGCGACGGTGGCAGCCCATGGGTTTGAGGCGTTTGCGCAGGACTGGGATCGGTTGCTCAGCCGCCTGGTGCAGCGCGGTGGAGGGCAGGGCGCGGGGCCCGACAAACCCTCAGGCCTAAACGATGCCCACGACCCGAAGGCCAAGCCATGAGCACCGTTCATTTTGTCCATGGCGCGAGTTCTTATTTGCCCGAACTGGCCGCCTACACCCGGCACATTCAGGCCTTGGGTCATACCGTGCAGCTGCATGCCAGCGCTCAGACCGTGCCCGATGCGGCCGAGGCGGTGTGGTGGATTTGCGGGCGCGTGCCGCACGACCAGGCCCGGCGCTTGCACGCTGCCGTGCAGGTGCACGAATACGCCTCGGCCAGCGTGGCACCCCTGGCCTGGGTCAAGGACCGTGTCAAACAATGGCAACACCCGGTGCCGGATTTTCGGGTGTTTCAAAGCGAATGGGTGCGCCAGCGCATGGGCTTTCGCGATGCGGTGCCTTTTGCCTTGCGCGACATGGGCGTGCCCGATCACTTTCTGACGGCGCATTCATCACAAGCGCCCGAATTTGATGCGGTGTACTTGGGCGAGATGAGCCGCCTTTTCCACTTTTTGCCGCTGCTCCAAACCCTGTACCAGGCGGGCATCACGCTGCTGTTGGTGGGGGATGTGCCAGCGCCCTTGCAGGTGGCGCTGTCAGGCCTGGCGCACATCCAGTCCACAGGGCGCGTGCCACAGAGCGAGGTGCCCCAGCAATTGGGGCGTGCCCGTTGCGGTCTGAACCTGATGCCCGATGTACTGCCCCTGAGCCAACAAACCTCCACCAAAATGCTGGAGTACCTGGCCGTGGGGCTGCCTGTCATCAGCAATCCCTATGCCTGGGCCCAGCGCACAGCACTGGCGCATCCGGGGCGTGTGCAGTTGGTGCCCAAAGGGGCATCCGCCCCCTCCTGGCAACAGGCGGTGCGGCAAGTGCCTGCACGTCAGACCGACCGCCGACATTTGCAACACCTGAGCTGGCCCGCGCAATTGCAGCACTTGCCGGTGTGGCGCGCCTTGTTTGGCGGCAAAGCATGAGCCTGTTCAAAGCCTTGCCCCGTGCCACGGCACCTGCGGCCCTGGGTGGCCTGGTGTCCTTGGCGGCGCAGGGCTTTTTGGCATTGGTGCTGTTCAAGCTGTTCAGCCCCGAGGCGGTGGGCGTGTTTTCCGTGACCAGCCAGATTGCTTTTTTCTGGGCCAGTCTGGCCTTGGCGCAAAGCCCCTTGAGCCTCTTGGCCAACCGACACCACGAACCCCGTGCAGAGGCGCGTCAGGCCTGGCGGCAAAGCGTCTGGCGCATGGCGTGGCTGGCGCCGTTGGCTGCGGTGGGCGTGGCCTGGGCAGGCTTGGACCATGGGGGCGCGGTGTGGGTTTGGGCTGCTGCCTTGTGCCTGACGCAACTGAGCTGGCTGTTGGCGCAAAGCCTGACGCTGCGGCTGGGCAGCCGCTGGGCCATGGGTCTGGTGCGCATGGTGCCGCCGGTGCTGGCCGCTTGTGTGGTGGTGCTGGGGGCGTGGTGCTTCCAGGATGCCGGTGCGCCAGTGCTGCTGGCTTCGGCGGTGCTGGGTTATGTCGTCGGGGCTTGGTGGCTATGGCCAGCTTGGCAGAAGGTAGATATTGCAGAACACGGCAACTCGGTTGTGGATGAGCCCGCCGCACCGCAATCCGATCCGCGCAGTGCCCGGCTCAAGATGCTGCATGCCTTGGTTGACGGCTTGGCCGCTACCGCTTTGGCGGTGAGCTGGGCTGCACATTACGGTGCGCAAGAGGCGGGCTGGCTGCTGGCCGTGTTGCGCGTTCTCAGTTTCATCCCGGGGCTGGTTCACACGGCTTGGGCGCAGGTGGTCTTGGGCAGTGCCAGCGCTGTTCGCTTGCGCCCTGTGCATGTGGCGTGGACTGCGTCTGCCCTGGTGCTGGGCGTGGGGGCTTTGGCGCAAAGCGCCTTGGCCCTGGGCTGGCTCGATGCGCGCTGGCAAGGCTTGTCGGGCTATGTGTGGCCGCTGGCGGCTTGGCAAATGGCCGCTTGTTTCATGGCTGCTTATGCGCACTGGCCGTTCCAAAAAGGGCTGGCGGTGGTGTATTCCTGGCTGTGCATCACCGTCCATCTGGGCTTGATCGCCTTGTGCGTGGTCATGCCCTGGCTGAGCCATGCCACGGCCAGTCAGCACCTGAGTGTGATCGCCGCCTACATGGCCCTGAGTCTGGGCGGCTTGACATTGTGGGTGGTGTTGAGCCCGTCGCGTCAGGTGTTCGGTGGTGAGGAATCCGCAACGCATTGAGCCTGTGGCCAGACTGCCTTTTGCGGCCGGTTTGCTTGCGGTGGACAGATCAAGCAGGGCGTGACAGCACCAGGATGTTGTCGGCCCACAGGGGCCGCCAAGCGGCCAGGGCCGACAGAACACGCCCTTTGGGCGAAGCGGCAGGCGCGATCTGGCTGCTCCACCACAGCTCGGGTGTGTAGCCGCCTCGGCTGAGCACCTTGGCCACTGTGAAGGGCGAGTACCAGCACAGGTGGTCGGTGTTGATGCGTTCGACCTGAGCCAGACTGTTCCACACATTGCGCAGGCTCAGTCCGTTGGGCACCGAAACCACCAGGGGCACTTGCGGCATCACCTGCGCCAGGCGGCGCACAAAGGCCACCGGTTCGTGCAGGTGCTCCAGCACATCGGGCAGCAGCACATGGGTGGGGGCAAATTGCGTGGCCAGTTCGGCAAACTCGGGTGCAAAGACATCCAGGCCATGCAGGTTGGGCACGCCCAGGCCTTGGGCCAGGGCCACCGCTTCGGCATTGATGTCGACCCCGATACTGGCCGCGCTGTGCCCCATGACTTGGTCGTGCAGCCAAGTGCCTTGCGCGCGTTTGCTGGCGATCAAGGGGCCATGGTCGGCAAACCCCAGGTGCATCACCCGCCCACCCGCGATCAGCCGGGCCAGGCTGGCGTTTCGGCCATCGGCCTGGAACTGCAGGGGCAGGCGCGAGGCGCGGTCGGCGTCAAACTGGCGATCGTTCAGAACATCCAGCAAGTCAGGGTCAGGTTTTTGGGCTGGGTACATAAAAATACAATAGACGGTTGCAGATTCTAAGCAGGGGGCTTGCGGCACCCTTTCCCATGGCCAGCTGCTTACCAAACACACCGAACGGTTGGAATGAACGCGACTCTGGATATTCTGGCCATCACCGGCCCCATTTACCTGACCATAGCCCTCGGATTTTTTTGCACACGACAGGGCCTGTTTGCCAAGGCCGACATGCAGGCGTTTGGCAAGTTCACCTTGCAATTGGCCCTGCCTGCACTCTTGTTCAATGCCTTGTCGCAGCGCCGGGCGGCCGAGGTTTTTAACCTGAATTATTTGCTGGCCTACACCTTGGCCTCGCTCATCATCATGGGCCTGGCCTTGTTCTGGGCCCGCAAGGTCAAAGGGCAGTCACTGAGTTACAGCAGCATGTTGGCCATGGGCATGTCCTGCCCCAACAGTGGCTTTATGGGCTACCCGATCATCTTGCTGTCCTTGGGGCCAGTCGCCGGGGTCGCGCTGGCTTTGAACATGGTGGTGGAAAACTTCTTGCTGCTGCCCTTGCTCATGGCCATTGCCGACGCCGAAGGGGGGCCGCCAGGGCAAAGGAAGGCCTTGCTGCTGCAGACCCTGAAAAACCTGGTGAAAAACCCCATGATCATGGGCATCGTGGCGGGTTTTCTGTTTTCCATGTCGGGCCTGCAGATGCCGGAGCCCTTGGGGCGCACCATCCATTTGTTTGCCCAGTCGAGTGCGGTGCTGTCGCTGTTTGTGATTGGGGGCGCTTTGGTGGGCCTCAAAGCCCAAGGGCTGCAGGGCACGGTCTTGCCCATCGCCTTGGGCAAGCTGGTGCTCCATCCTTTGGCCATGTGGGCGGTGCTGGTGTGGCTGGTGCCCATGGATGACCCCGCTCTGCGCGCTGCGGCATTGCTCACTTGCGCGATGCCCATGCTGGGCATCTACACCATTTTGAACCAGCGGCACGGGCATGGCATGGTCAGTGCAGCGGCTTTGTTGGTGACGACTGTGGGTTCTTTCTTCACACTCAGTGCTTTGTTGTGGTTATTGCGCTAGGGCGTGCGCGCTGGCGAGCAGTTTGAACCCGTCAGACCTTCAGGCTTGGGGCTGCTCGCCCTGGGTGTTGCTGGATTGCCACCGCATGACGGCTTGGGCAAAGTCCGTGAAATCTTGCAGGTGGCCTGCAATGATCGCGTGCACGACTTGCCAATTGATGGCGCTGTAGTTATGCACGGCGATGTTGCGAAATCCAACGGACTTCTTGAGCTGAGTGGCCAGCACAGCTGTGATCACGCCCATTTGCGACAGTTGCTCAAAGGTTTCACCCATGGTGGCGGGTCCTGGCCTGTTTTGGCTGGCTGCAATGTGTGCGCCAATGTCAACCGCCATTTGCACGGCGCGGGTCAGGTTCAGGGAGATGATGTCTTGGAGGTCAAAGTCGTCGCTGAGCTGGTGGGCATCAAAAGGTTGTTTGGATTCGATGCGCAGGAGGCAGCGTCGAAGTGACTCGAGCTTTTGATCGATCACTTGCTGATCCATGCCTGCCTTCTTTCTTTCAGGATACGGGTTTGGTAGGGCATGAAATCGGCCGCGTTCATGATGTGGCGGGTCATGAATTGGGCATGCAGCACATCACTGCCCAAAATGCGCACACCGTACTGCATGATTTGCCCCAACAAAGGTTCACCTGCGCTGCGCAGGTCGATCAGGTCAATGGGCCGACCTGTGGCCACTGCCAAGTTGCTGATGACGTCGATATGCTGCGCCACCGACATGGTTTGATTCAGTGCAACTGCGATGTCGAGGTCGCTGTGCGGTGATTGGCGGCCGTTGGCAAAGGAGCCGAACACGACGGCCAATTGCAAATCTGGCAGAGATATCAGGGCTTGTCGGATGGCGCTCACATGGGCAATCGCGTCTGCAGGCAACAAGCCCATGCCCGCCCTGCTGGCGTTGTTGAGGGGGGTGACCTGGATGGGGCGAGGGTTCAAAGCCATGGTGTTGATTTTGTCATAGCGATTCAAGTCCTCAGCCATTGCTCGGCCAGCTCAGTGATCAGTGCCAAGGTGGCTTGTTGGGTCAAGGTGGTGGGCCGCAGCGAGCTGACGGCGGTGGTCAAGGGAATTTGCAGGGATGGGTTGCACAGTGGGCGCACAGAAAACGCAGAGGGCCGCACCGAGCGCATGACCGCGTTGCGTGACAGGATGGCAAAGCCGGCGCCATCGGCCACCAAGTCCAGAATGGCACTCACGCCGTCGATCTCCAGCGCAATGTGCGGGCGGCAGCCGATGGCGGCCATTTCAGATTCAACCAGCATGCGGATGGCGTTGGGGCGGGTGGGGATGACCAACGGCAGGGCGGCCACGTCTTTCAGGGCGATGGGCGGAGGCGGCGGGTCTTCTTGCAGGCCGGGCGGGCGGGGCTGCACCAGCAGCAGTTCTTCTTGCACCAGCGGGCGGTGTTCGATGCCGGGCGTTTGGCTGGGGTTGTAAAGCACGGCAATGTCCAAGCGGCCGTTTTGCAGGTTTTCCTGCATGGCGCTGGACAGGCCTTCGCTGATGGACAGCTGGGCCTCAGGCATTTTCAGGCGGAACGCCCGGGTCAGCGGCACCGTCAGGACCCTGGCCACACTGGGTGGCAGGCCCAGCGCCACGCGGCCTGACAGGCCGCTGCGCACCCGGCCCAGCTCTTCTTTGGCCCGTTCAACTTGATGCAAGATGCCTCGGCCGTGCTCCATCAGCAACTGACCGGCTTGGGTGGGGGTGGCACCGCGCCCATTGCGCACGAGCAGGTTTTGCCGCAGCTCGACTTCGAGCAGGCGCACTTGGCGGCTGAGTGCGGGCTGCGCAATGTTCAAGGCTTGGGCGGCACGGGTGAAACTGCCCAGTTCGGCCACGCGCACAAAATATTCCAGCTGTTTGAGGTCCATAAGGGGCTGTGCAAGGGGCTTTCTGTTGGGTTGATTTTGTCATACCCAAGGCTTGGTTATGCGGATTTGTTCTAGCTGGTAGATGCACTGGGGGCTGGGCGATGTCCAGGAGATTGAGCACAATCACGATATTGCCTCGTAGGTCGGCGGCTTCAGCCCCGACAAGCGACACAGCTGAACTTTGTCGGGGCTGAAGCCGCCGACCTACAAAATGCCAGGCTCTGATCTCTTTGTCGGGGCTGAAGCCACCGACATGACACCATCAACGCAGGAAACCGACATGAGCCAAACAAAACCCTTGATCATCGACGTGCACGGTCACTACACCACGGCTCCCAAGGCGCTGGAAGAGTGGCGCAACCGCCAGATCGCTGGCATCAAGGACCCGGCGTCCATGCCCAATGTCTCTGATCTGAAAATCAGCGACGACGAATTGCGCGAAACGATTGAGACCAACCAGCTGGCCAAGATGAAAGAGCGCGGCTCGGACATCACCATCTTCAGCCCCCGCGCCAGCTTCATGGCGCACCACATTGGCGACTTCAATGTGTCGTCCACTTGGGCGGCGATTTGCAACGAACTGTGCTTCCGCGTGGCGCAACTCTTCCCCGACCACTTCGTGCCTGCGGCCATGCTGCCCCAGTCGCCCGGCGTGGACCCGGCCACCTGCATCCCCGAGCTGGTCAAGTGTGTGGAGCAATACGGCAACGTCGGCATCAACCTGAACCCCGATCCCTCGGGCGGCCACTGGACTTCGCCGCCTTTGAGCGACAAGGCTTGGTATCCCATTTACGAAAAAATGGTCGAGTACAACATCCCCGCCATGATCCATGTGAGCACCAGCTGTAACAGCTGCTTTCACACCACCGGTGCGCACTACCTGAACGCCGACACCACCGCCTTCATGCAGTGCCTGACCAGCGATTTGTTCAAGGACTTCCCAACGCTGAAGTTCTTGATTCCGCACGGCGGCGGCGCGGTGCCTTACCACTGGGGCCGTTTCCGGGGCCTGGCGCAGGAGCTCAAAAAGCCTTTGTTGTCCGAGCACCTGCTGAACAACATCTTCTTTGACACCTGCGTGTACCACCAGCCGGGCATCGACCTGCTGACCAAAGTCATTCCGGTCAAGAACATCTTGTTTGCGTCCGAGATGATCGGCGCGGTGCGCGGCATTGACCCCGAAACTGGTCATTACTTTGATGACACCAAGCGCTATGTGCAAGCCACGGCCAACCTGAACGACCAAGAGCGTTACATGGTTTATGAAGGCAACGCCCGCCGTGTGTTCAAGCGCTTGGACGATCTGCTCAAGGCCAAAGGCCAGTGAAATTTTTGTAGGAGCGACGCCCCCGTCGCGATGGTTTGTTCAGGCTTGCGGCTTGTTCGAGGCACTGGCCTCCAATCACCCATCGCCCACAGGGGTGGACTCCTACGAAGTCCTCAACACGTTTGCATAGACAGGAGAAAACCATGTACGAACTCGGCGTTGTTTACCGCAACATCACCCGCGCGGACAGCGCAGCCACCGATGCCTTGGCCGCATTGGGCTCGGCCACTGTGCACGAGGCCATGGGCCGCGTGGGTCTCATGAAGCCTTACATGCGTCCCATCTATGCTGGTGCGCAAGTGTCTGGCACCGCAGTGACGGTGCTGCTGCACCCTGGCGACAACTGGATGATGCATGTGGTGGCCGAGCAGATCCAGCCCGGCGACATCGTGGTCGCGGCCATCACCGCCGAGTGCACAGACGGTTATTTTGGTGACCTGTTGGCCACGTCCTTCATGGCCCGTGGGGCACGCGCGCTCATCATCGATGCGGGTGTGCGTGACGTGAAAGAGTTGACCCGGATGGGATTTCCCGCTTGGAGCAAAGCCATCAGCAGCAAAGGCACCATCAAAGCCACGGTGGGCTCGGTGAACATCCCCGTGGTGTGCGCCGGCATGATCGTTCATCCAGGCGACGCCATCGTGGCCGATGACGACGGCGTGGTGTGTGTGCCCCAAGCCTTGGTGGCCAAGACACTGGAAGCGGCGCAAGCCCGTGAAGCCAACGAGGGTGCCAAGCGAGAAAAATTGGCGCAAGGCGTGTTGGGCTTGGACATGTACAAGATGCGCGAGCCGCTGGCGGCTGCTGGCCTTAAATACATCGATTGATTTCTTTGTAGGTCGGCGGCTTCAGCCCCGACAAGGACCTTGGGTGCGCTGAGTCGGACCTGAAGACACCGACCGACAAAAGACCGATTCCATGTAGGTCGGCGGCTTTAGCCCCGACATGGCCTTGAGATGAGGCTGAAGATGTCGGACCTGAAGGTGCCGACCTACAAAAGACATTTATAAGGAATTCGACATGAGCAAACCCACCACAGGTGACTTCACCAAAACCGCAGGCTGGATGGACTGGTACACCGGCCCTTCCAAGCCGCGCTTCCAACTGCCCGCAGGCGCAGTGGACGCGCACTGTCATGTGTTTGGCCCCGGCGCTGAATTTCCCTACGCACCTGAACGAAAGTACACGCCCTGCGATGCGTCCAAGCACCAGCTGTATGCGCTGCGTGACCACTTGGGTTTTGCGCGCAATGTGGTGGTGCAAGCCACCTGCCACGGCGCAGACAACCGCGCCATGGTCGATGCACTGATCAACTCGGGCGGCATGGCGCGAGGCGTGGCCACCGTCAAGCGCGGCGTGACCGACCAAGAAATTCAGGCCATGCACGACGCGGGTGTGCGCGGTGTGCGTTTCAACTTCGTCAAACGCTTGGTGGACTTCACGCCCAAAGACGAGTTGATGGAAATCGCCAGCCGCATCCAGAAATGGGGCTGGCATGTGGTCATCTACTTTGAAGCGGTGGACCTGCCCGAGTTGTGGGACTTCTTCACCGCGCTGCCCACCACCGTGGTGGTGGACCACATGGGCCGCCCCGATGTGTCGCTGCCGGTGGACGGCCCGCAATTTGCGCTGTTCCAGAAGTTCATGCGCGAACACACCAATGTGTGGAGCAAAGTGTCGTGTCCTGAGCGTTTGTCGGTCACGGGCCCCAAGGCCTTGAGCGGTGAGCAAAACGCGTACCAAGACGTGATCCCGTTTGCCAAACGCATCGTGCAGGAGTTTCCTGATCGCGTGCTGTGGGGCACCGACTGGCCGCACCCCAACCTGAAAGACCACATGCCCGACGACGGCCTGCTGGTGGACTTCATCCCGCACATCGCGCCCACGGCAGAGCTGCAAAAGAAACTGCTGGTGGACAACCCGATGCGCCTTTATTGGCCTGAAGAGCAGGCATAACCGTTTTGGTAGGAGCCCACCCCTTGGGCGATGGCTTGTGGACCTTCGACGGTCTCATCGTCCACAGGGGTGGGCTCCTGCAGCAATCACCATCGACCTGAAAGGTAGAACATGGCATTAGACAAACCCTACAAAGACGTCCCCGGCACCATCATTTTTGATGCCGAGCAATCCCGCAAAGGCTATTGGCTCAACCAGTTTTGCATGTCGCTCATGAAGGCCGAGAACCGTGAGCGTTTCAAGGCAGATGAGCGCGCTTATTTGGATCAGTGGCAAATGACCGAAGAGCAAAAGCAGGCCGTGCTGGCGCGCGATTTGAACTGGTGCATGCGCACCGGCGGCAACATTTATTTCCTCGCCAAGATCGGCGCGACCGACGGCAAGAGCTTCCAGCAAATGGCGGGCTCCATGACCGGCATGACCGAAGAGGAATACCGCAACATGATGATCGCAGGCGGGCGCAGCGTGGAAGGCAACCGCTACATCGGCGAAAACGGCAGCGCCCAAGCCCACAACCAGCCCCAAGGCGCAGCCGGGCAACAGTCCATCGCAGCCGGGAAGAAAGTTTGATTGGGATCCACCTTCAATTGGATCACCCCAATTATTTTTAGAGAACAAACATGGCCAAAATCACCGCATCCGTCTACACCTCGCATGTGCCCGCCATCGGCGCGGCCATGGATCTGGGAAAAACGCAAGAAGACTACTGGAAGCCCGTGTTTGCGGGCTACGACTTCTCCAAACAATGGATGAAGGACAACCAACCGGACGTGATTTTTCTGGTGTTCAACGACCACGCCACGGCTTTCAGCTCCGACCTGATTCCCACCTTCGCCATAGGCACCGCTGCCGAATACCAACCCGCCGACGAAGGCTGGGGGCCACGCCCGGTGCCCTTGGTCAAAGGCCATCCAGAACTCGCCAGTCACATCGCGCAGTCGGTCATTCAGCAAGACTTTGACCTGACCATTGTCAACAAAATGGACGTGGACCACGGCCTGACGGTGCCCCTGTCGCTGATGTGCGGCCCGCTCGACCCGGTCAAAGATGCCTGGCCTTGCCCGGTGATCCCGTTCGCCGTGAACGTGGTGCAGTACCCCGTGCCCAGCGGCCAGCGCTGCTTCAATTTGGGGCAAGCGATCCGCAAAGCGGTTGAAAGCTACGACGAAGACATCAACGTGCACATCTGGGGCACAGGCGGCATGAGCCACCAGCTGCAGGGTGCGCGTGCGGGCCTGATCAACCGCGAGTGGGACAACGCCTGGCTCGACCAGTTGATCAAGGACCCGGCGGCCTGCGCGGCCACGCCACACATCAATTACGTGCGCGAAGCGGGCAGCGAAGGCATCGAGCTGGTCATGTGGTTGATCGCCCGTGGTGCGATGAGCGACATCAAAGATGGCAAAGCCACAGGCCCTGCGCCCCAATTGCGTCACCGCTTCTATCATGTGCCTGCCAGCAACACGGCGGTCGGGCATGTGATTTTGGAAAACAGCTGATTTATTGTCATTCCCGCGAAGGCGGGAATCCATGAATGCATGGACCCCGGATCAAGTCCGGGGTGACAAGCCCATAAGGACCCCGGATCAAGTCCGGGGTGACATGTCCAACACATCACTGGAGTCATCATGAGCAAAACCATCAAAGTCGCCCTCGCTGGCGCAGGTGCCTTCGGCATCAAACACCTGGACGGCATCAAGAACATCGACGGCGTGGAAGTCGTCTCGCTGATCGGTCGCGAGTTCGCCAAAACCAAAGAGGTGGCGGACAAATATGACATTGGCCATGTCACCACTGACCTTAATGAATCGCTGGCTTTGAAAGAAGTCGATGCCGTCATCTTGTGCACGCCCACGCAAATGCACGCCAGCCAGTCCCTGGCTTGCCTGAAGGCGGGCAAGCATGTGCAGGTCGAAATTCCGCTGTGCGATGTGTACAAAGAAGGCCAGGAAGTGCTGCGCGTCCAGAAGGAAACGGGCCTTGTGGCCATGGTGGGCCACACCCGCCGATTTAACCCCAGCCACCAGTGGGTCAACCACAAGATCAAGGCCGGGGAGTTCAACATCCAGCAGATGGACGTGCAAACCTACTTTTTCCGCCGTACCAACATGAATGCGCTGGGCCAGGCCCGCAGCTGGACCGACCACCTGCTGTGGCATCACGCGGCCCACACGGTGGATTTGTTCGCCTACCAGTGCGGCAG
The DNA here is from genome assembly GCA_027486555.1 of Comamonadaceae bacterium. Lineage (GTDB taxonomy): Bacteria > Pseudomonadota > Gammaproteobacteria > Burkholderiales > Burkholderiaceae_C > Limnohabitans_A. The sequence continues at coordinate 231 of JAIXOX010000029.1, read as the reverse complement.
CCCCATCGTCAAAGCCAACGCGGTGCAAGGCCCGATCCACCCCGCCTTGGGCATTGCCATGGACATGAGCATTCAGTTGCAAGCGGCCAACGGTGCGATTTGCACACTGAGTTTGAGCTTCAACAACGATGGCCCACTGGGCACGTACTTCCGCTACATCGGCGACACCGGCACTTATCTGGCGCGTTACGACGACTTGTTCACCGGCAAGGAAGAAAAGATCGACGTGTC
>JAIXOX010000118.1 GCA_027486555.1 Comamonadaceae bacterium | reverse complement strand
CGTTAAACTGTTTCATGACCTGCCTCCTGAGTTGTGGCACTGGGTTGATAAAGGTTTCACACCCATTAACTTAACCCACGTTTGTCAGGTGGGCAGGTCATCCATCATGTCTACAGGGGCATGCCTGCCTTTTGTGGGAGCCCCGCCCCCGGGGCGATGGGGGGTGGGCTGCGAGGCTTTTCGCGACGAGGGCGTCGCTCCTACAAAAAGCGTTCAGAAGACATCATCAGGTCGGAACAATAAGACGCTTGCAGGCTGGGGCGAAGGCCCCATGTCGGGGCTGAAGCCGCCAACCTACACGGGAGTGTCCGTGCACGACGGGACCACAGGAGTAAGCCCATGCAGGTCCGCAACTTCAGGTGCGCTTTTTGTTCGCTGGGACGAGTCCTTAGACCACCGCGCCCGAGTTTTCGTCGTTCGGGTCGTTGTCTTTCTTGAGCGGCTTGATCAGGTCTTCGCGCTGCAAGCCCAACCACATGGCAATGGCCGCAGCCACAAACACCGACGAGTAAATGCCAAAGCAAATGCCAATCGTCAGCGCCATGGCGAAGTAATGCAGCGTCTCGCCACCGAACAGCAGCATCGACAACACCATGATCTGGGTCGAGCCATGGGTGATGATGGTGCGGCTGATGGTGGAGGTGATGGCGTTGTCAATCACTTCGACCGTGTTCATCTTGCGGTAACGGCGGAAGTTCTCGCGGATCCGGTCAAAAATCACCACCGATTCGTTGACCGAGTAACCCAGCACCGCCAGCACCGCCGCCAGCACCGCCAGCGAAAACTCCCACTGGAAGAAGGCGAAAAAGCCCAGGATGATGATCACGTCGTGCAAGTTGGCAATGATGGCCGAGACGGCAAACTTCCACTCGAAGCGAATGGCCAAATACAGCATGATGCCGCCCACCACAAAGGCCAGCGCCATCAGACCGTCTTCCACCAGTTCGTCGCCCACTTGCGGGCCTACATACTCGGTGCGGCGCAGCGTGATATCCGGGTCATTGGCTTTGAGCGCTGTCAAAACCTTCTCACTTTGCTGCGCGGAGCTCACGCCCTTTTGCGCGGGCAGGCGGATCAACACTTCGCGTGCCGAACCAAAGTTCTGGACAAACACTTCGCCATAACCGAGTGTGGCCACTGTGCCACGCACCTTTTGCAGGTCAGCAGGCTGGCTGTAACTGACTTCCATCAAAGTGCCGCCCGTGAACTCCACCGACAGGTGCAGCCCCCGGCTGAACAAGAAGAACACCGCCAGAGCGAAAGTGATGAAAGACACCGCGTTCAGCACCAGCGCATGGCGCATGAACGGGATGTCTTTTCTGATTTTGAACAATTCCATGGTCTTTTCCCCTTAGTCGGCTTTCACCGCAGTGCCAGCTTCGGGCCGCCACACGGTGCCGATCGACACCGATTTGAGTTTCTTTTTGCCGCCGTACCAGAGGTTGACCAAGCCGCGTGAGAAAAACACGGCCGAGAACATGCTCGTCAAAATGCCGATGGTGTGCACCACTGCAAAGCCGCGCACCGGGCCGGAGCCAAAGGCCAGCAAGGCCACACCGGCAATCAAGGTGGTGATGTTGGAGTCCAAAATCGTGGCCCAGGCGCGGTCGTAACCGGCATGGATGGCCGCTTGCGGGCTCGCGCCATTGCGCAGCTCTTCACGCACACGTTCGTTGATGAGCACGTTCGAGTCGATCGCCATGCCCAAAGCCAGCGCCATCGCGGCCATGCCGGGCAAGGTCAATGTGGCTTGCAGCATCGACAAGATAGCCACCAGGAACAAGAGGTTCACACCCAAGGCGATGCCCGAGAACAAACCGAACATGGCGTAGTAAATGACCATGAAGGCCACGATCACCAGGAAACCCCAGGTCACGCTGTCAAAGCCCTTGGCGATGTTTTCGGCACCCAGGCTCGGGCCAATGGTGCGCTCTTCGATGATTTCCATGGGCGCGGCCAATGAACCGGCGCGCAGCAACAAAGCCGTGTCGTTGGCTTCAGCCGTGGTCATGCGGCCCGAAATCTGCACGCGACCGCCACCGATCTCGGCGCGGATCACGGGAGCGGTGACCACCTCGCCCTTGCCCTTTTCAAACAAGATGATGGCCATGCGCTTGCCGACGTTGTCGCGGGTCACATCCTTGAAGATGCGCGCCCCCTTGGAATCGAGCGTCAGGTTGACCACAGGCTCTTGGGTCTGGCCATCAAAGCCCGGCTGGGCATCGGTCAGGTTGTCACCCGTGAGTACCACCTGTTTTTTCACGATCAAGGGGCGGCCGTCTTTCTCCAGATAACGCTCAGTGCCAAAAGGCACCAAGCCACCGGCTTGCTCGGCGGCACGCGCTTCGGTGCTTTCGTCCACCATGCGCACTTCCAAAGTCGCGGTGCGACCCAGAATATCTTTGGCTTTGGCCGTGTCTTGCACCCCAGGCAACTGCACCACGATGCGGTCCAGGCCCTGCTGCTGGATGACCGGCTCGGCCACACCCAGCTCGTTGATGCGGTTGTGCAAGGTGGTGATGTTTTGCTTCAAAGCCTGCTCTTGCACTTTGCGGGCGGCTTCGGGTTTGATGCTGGCGATCAGGCGAAATTCGCTGCCTTCGGCCACTTCACGCAGCTGCAAATCAGCAAACTGATCGGCAAACAGACGCTTGGCCGCTTCCACTTGCTGCGCATCACGCAATCGCAACTCGAGATTTTGGCCGTTGCGGGTGATGCCGCCGTGGCGAATGTCTTTTTCACGCAGCACACTGCGCAAATCCCCAGACAGGGCTTCCAAACGCTGGTTCAAGGCCGCTTGCATGTCCACTTGCAGCATGAAGTGCACCCCGCCCCGCAGGTCCAGCCCCAAGTACATGGGGGATGCGTACAGTGCGGTCAGCCAGTCAGGCGAGCGGGACACCAGGTTCAAAGCCACCACAAATTGCGGGTCGGCTGCATCCGGGATCAAGGCTTTTTGAATGGCATCCTTGGCCTTGAGTTGCTGGTCGGTGTTGTCAAAGCGGGCACGGATCGAGCCGTTTTCAAGGGCCACACTTTGAGGCGCTGAGCCCGCAGCTTTCAGGGCATCTTCGACCTTTTGCAATGTGGACGTGTCCACTTTGATCGTGGCTTTGCCCGAAGACACCTGGACCGCAGGCGCTTCACCAAAGAAGTTGGGCAGGGTATAGACCACGCCCAGCAACAATGCGATCACGATGATCGCGTACTTCCAGACCGGGTAACGGTTCATAAAGACTCGCCTGCAGGATGAAAAAGCGGGGCCGACGACCGCCTGGCCCCATGGACAAAGCCCGGAAAAGTTACTTCAAGGTGCCTTTGGGCAGCACTTGCACCACCGCGCTGCGCTGCAGCTGAACGTCCACCCCTGTGGCCAACTCCACGCCAATGTAGGCATCGCCAATTTTGCTGACCTTGCCAAGCAAACCACCGGCGGTGACAACTTCATCGCCCTTGGCCAAGGCGTCGATCATGGCGCGGTGTTCTTTTTGCTTTTTCATTTGGGGGCGGATCATGACGAAATACAGCACCGCGAACATCAGCAGCAAAGGCAGCATGCTCATCAAGGTGGACTGCATGTCGCCACCAGCAGCGGCTGCGGGTGCGGTTTGGGCAAAAGCGGAAGAAATGAACATGAGAACTCCACAAAAGGGAAAAATCCGGATAGAAAGGGGGGCGCTAAAACTGCGCCACGCGAACGAAGCCGCCATTGTATGCGGCGCTATGATGCCCTTTGAAAGTCCTTGGACGCAACGGTCAAGGGACCCCAACCGACCCCACCACCCTGTCCAGGTCCTGATTGAGCAGGCCTTGAACAGCCCTTCAGGAGACGCCATGCCCACCGAATCCGACCGCCACGCCCACGGGCATGACCACGACCACGACCACGACCACGACCACGACCATGACCACGAGCACAGCACCTTGAGCGAAATGGACCTGAGGGTGCGCGCTCTGGAAACCCTGCTCACGCAAAAAGGCTACCTGGACCCCGCCGCCGTGGACCGAATCATCGAAACCTATGAGGTGCATGTGGGCCCGCACAACGGGGCCAAAGTGGTGGCCCGCGCCTGGGCCGACCCGGCTTTCAGAGACTGGTTGCTGCAAGACACCACCGCCGCCATCGCTTCGATGGACTACACCGGCCGCCAAGGCGAGCACATGGTGGCCGTGCCCAACACCCCCGACACGCACAACATGGTGGTCTGCACCTTGTGCAGCTGCTACCCCTGGCCCGTGCTGGGCTTGCCCCCGGTTTGGTACAAAAGCGCCGCTTACCGCTCGCGCGCCGTGATCGAGCCACGCGCTGTGCTGGCTGATTTTGGCGTCACCTTGCCGCTGGGCCAAAACATCCGCGTCTGGGACTCCACCGCCGAAGTGCGTTATTTGGTGCTGCCAGAACGACCTGCAGGTACCGAAGGCTGGAGCCAAGAGCAATTGGCCCAGCTGGTCACCCGCGACGCCATGATCGGCACCGGCTTGGCCTTGAATCCAAAAGGCAAAGAGGTGGCGGCATGAACGGCGTGCACGACATGGGCGGCCTGCAAGGCTACGGCCCGGTTCAGCTCGAAGCCAACGAGCCGCTCTTTCATGGCGAATGGGAGCGCCGCGCTTTGGGCGTGACGGTGGCCATGGGCGCCAGCGGCCTGTGGAACATCGACTTGGCCCGCTCAGCCCGCGAATCCCTGCCCCCGCTGGACTATGTGCAAGGCCCTTACTACGCCATCTGGACCAAGGCGCTGCAAAACCTGCTGATTGAGCGTGGCCTGATCACCGAACAGGAGCTGGCCCAGGGCCAGCCCCTCAACCCGCCCGTGGCGGGCGTGCGGGTGCTCAAAGCCGCCGATGTCGATGCGGCGCTGGCCAAAGGCAGCCCGGCCGACCGCCCCAGCACACAAGCACCTCGCTTTGCCGTGGGCCAGAAGGTGCGCGCCCTGAACCTGAACCCCCAAGGCCACACCCGCTTGCCGCGTTATGTGCGCGGCCATGTGGGCACCGTGGTGCTGCACCACGGCAGCCACGTTTTGCCCGACCAGCATGTGAACAAGATGCTGCCGCCTTTTGATGGCACGGCAGAGCACCTCTATACCGTGGTGTTTGACGGCACCGAGCTGTGGGGGCCACACGCCGAAGCCGGGCACCAGGTGAGCGTGGACGCCTGGGAGTCTTACCTGGAAGCGGTCCCCACTGGATCACCACCCCCATGAACACAGCCCTCCAAGACCTGAACGACCTGGCCCTCGCCTGCGGCGATGGCTTTCCCATGCCCGCCACGGCCAACAACGGCGCGGTGTTTGAAGAGCCCTGGCAAGCCCACGCCTTTGCCATGACCTTGCAGCTGCACGACAAAGGCGTCTTCACCTGGCCCGAATGGGCCACCGCCTTGACCCAGGAAATTCGTGCGGGTCAAGCGCGCGGCGAAGCCAGCGACGGCAGCCTGTACTACACCCACTGGCTCAACGCTCTGGAGCAGCTGGTCATCGAGCGCCAACTGGGCACACCCGATGAAATCCATGATCTGGAACACGCCTGGGCCGACGCCGCCGAGCGCACCCCGCACGGCCAGCCCATCGTTTTGAACGCTGAATCAAGAGGCCTTGTTTGAATCTCCGTTTGTGGGCCATGCTGGCCCTGTTGGGAAGTTTGTTGTCCTTGGCTTTTGGCACCTCGTTTGCCAAAAGCCTGTTCCCTGTGCTGGGTGCCGAGGGCACCACCGCTTACCGCATCATTTTCGCCATGCTCATGCTGATGGCCGTGTTCCGGCCATGGCGTCGCCAATGGGTCTGGGCCGATGCGCTGCCGCTGGGCCTGTACGGCGTCTCCCTGGGGGTGATGAATTTGCTCTTTTACAGCGCGATCAAGACCATCCCCTTTGGCGTGGCCATTGCCATCGAGTTCACCGGGCCGCTGGCCGTGGCCGTCTGGACTTCCAAAAAAGCCAGCGACTGGCTGTGGGTCACGCTGGCCATCGTGGGCCTGTCCTTGCTGCTGCCCCTGCCCGGGGGCGATGCGGCCACGGCGCTCGACCCCTGGGGCGTGTTCTTCGCCTTCACGGCCGGCATTTGCTGGGCGCTGTACATCGTATTTGGCCAGCGCGTGTCCCTGCGCTACGGGGCCATGGCCACACCCATGGGCATGCTCGCTGCCGCCTTGGTGGTGGCACCCATTGGCGTGTGGCATGCAGGCAGTGAACTGCTGCATCCGCAATGGCTGATGGCCGGTCTGGCTGTGGCCTTGCTCTCGAGCGCGATCCCCTACGCGCTCGAGATGTTTTCGCTCAAGCACTTGCCCAAAAACACCTTCAGCATCTTGCTCAGTCTGGAGCCTGCCGTGGGTGCACTGGCGGGCTGGCTGGTGTTGGCCGAGCACCTGACGGTGCTGCAAGGCCTGGCCATTGCGCTGGTCATGACCGCGTCCATGGGCACCGCGTGGTCATCTGGCAAAGCTCAGGCCACCGTCACCAGCTGAACACCGACGGCGTGGTTTTGGGGGTGGGTGCCCGCCAGTGGTGTCATGCGGGATCTGCCACCCGCCTCAGCGGCCCAGAAACACCGGCGAGCGACGCTGTGCAAACGCGGCGCGCCCCTCTTTGAAGTCCTCGCTCTGGCTGGCCAGATGCTCGCGTTCACGCAAACGGGCTGTATCGGCTTGCCCTGTTTCGATGTCGTTGAGTGATTTTTTGGTTTCCTGCAGCGCCAAGGGTGCCAAGGCCAAAATGTCCTTGACCAAGGCCTGCAACGCGCCACCCCACTCATCGGCAGCCTCCAGCGCCTCGAACAAGCCCATGGCATCGAGCTGCCTGTCCGTGAAGGGCCGGGCCGTCAAAAACGCACGCTTGGCCCCCGCCAGACCAAAGCGCTTGACATAGCGCTGGAGCCCGCTGGGGTAGTAATGCAAGCCCAGCGCCGTGGCCGGCATGCGCCACTCAATGCCTTGCAGGCCAATGCGCAAATCGCAGGCCAACACCACATCGGTGGCCCCGCCATACACGCTGCCGTTCAGCGCACAAATGGTCACCGGGCGCAAGGCCGCCAGCGCATCGGGGATCTCCTCAAAAAAGGTCGAGCCATGCCCGGGCTCGTCAAAACCGCCAATGTCGTACCCGGCACAAAACACCGGCCGGGGCTGACCCGTGGTGTTGGCCGTCAGCACCAAGACACGCACACCGGCCGCCTGATTCACGGTGTCGAAATGCGCCAACAAGGCTTTGAGGTCGCCGTTTTCCAGCCGGTTGCGCTGGGCCGGGCGGTTCAAGGTGATGGTGGCCACACCGTCCTCGATGTGCAAGACGGGGGCTGAAGGAATGGCGGTGGAGAGCGACATGGGTAAGGTCCAAAACAAAAAGGGTGCCTAAAAGCACCCTTATTGTAGGAAGCAGGCGCCAAACGCCTGACTCAAGCGTTCAAAGCTCAAGCCTTGGCTTTGGCCTTGGACATGGCAGCCTTGACCGAAGCTTCAGCTTGGTCGGTGGCGGCTTTCATGTTGGTTTCGGCGCTGTCAGCGGCTTGCTTGGCCACTTTTTTCAGTGTCTCGGCAGCTGTTTGGCTGGCTTCGAAAGCGGTTTTGAACACGGCCACAGCAGCGTCGGAACCGGCGGGTGCGTTTTTCAGGCTGCTTTCGACCAGGCTTTTGACGGCTTGCTCGGACTCGGCCATTTTGCTTTCGACGGCTTTGGTGAACTCGCCACCAGTGCTCTGGGTGATTTCAGCCAAGTGACGGCCATAAGACATCGACTTTTCGAAAGCTGGCTGAACCAAAGCGGCTTGTGCGGCCATCAGTTCTTGAGGCGTTTTGGCGGACATGAGGGTTTGCACGTTGGCAAAAGACTCGCTCACAGCGGCTTTGCCAGCAGCCATGTTCAACTCGACCAGGCGCTCGAAACTCGCAAAAGCAGTTTGCGACAGGTCGGCGGCTGCAGTCAGGTTGGCTTTCTGGGCAGCAGCGAATTGTTCAGCGTTGAAGTTCATGATGGTTTCCTTTAAGGGTTTGTTGCAATGCAGCAATTTGAACACCATTCTCTGCATGCCTCAAGGGAAAACCCGCACTTTAGAGTCGACGCTCCAAAACCCGAAAGCTTCAGACAGACGTCACCAAAATGTCATACCTTTGTGAAACTCGTGAGGCCACAAAAGGGGCTGGGGCTCTTTACACTCGGTGCATCGACCGCTTGGGTCATGAGGTGACATGTTTATGGAATTATTGAGTTTGCTTTTTCTGCTGGGCTTGGGGGTTCACTGGCTCAATGTCCGTGGCCAACGCCAGCGCACCGCCTTGCTGGCCGAACAACTGCGCCCCTACCAGATCGAAAAACACATGGAGCAGCTGACCAGCGCTTATATGCGGGCACTGGGTGAACCCGACCCGGCAAGGCAAACACAAATTTTGCAATTGCAAGAACAGGCCGAGCAGCAACTGGTCGCCGACTTTCAAAATCTGGCCCAAACCTTTTCCAAACTGCCAGCCCCTGTCAGTCGCGCCTTCAAGATTGCGCTGCCATTTGTGGACCAACTCTCACCCAAGGCCACCTTTGACATGCGCAAAATGCTGCAAACGCACGCCACAGGCATTGAACAGGCCGTTGAAAACCGGGCGGGCTTGCCCCTGAAGGAGCGCGCTTTTCGCCTGATGGGTGAAATGTTCCTCATGCAGCACAGCTGCCACTGGTTTTGCAAATCCAAAACCATCGCCTCAGCCCGCATGGTGACCCGGCACCAGACCCGCTACGAACAAGCGCTCAATGCGGTCAGCCCCGAAACACGTCAGGCTTACCTGGCCGTCATCGAAGCCTGAGCCGTTGGCGCGGCGGCTTGCGGCATCAAGCCCAAGCCGTGCGAAGCGCGTGGGCGCACAAAGCCACCGCCGTGTTGGCTTCTTGCAAAACTCGCCCCATGGTGATGAAACCGTGGATCTGGCGCTCAAAGCAGATGTATTGAGATGGCACGCCCGCCTGGCTCAAGGCATCGGCGTACAGCAGGCCCTCGTCACGCAAAGGATCAAACCCAGCCGTCAGCACAAAGGCCGGCGGCAAGTGGGCATGGCTGCTGGCCAACTGCGGCGAAGCGCGCCAGTCTTGGGCGTCCTGCGGGCCGCGCAGGTAATTGCCCGAATACCACGCCATGGATTCGCGGGTCAGCATGTAGCCTTGGCCGTTGGCTTGGTACGAAGCCGTGTCGGGGGCCATGAGGGTGCTGGGGTAGATCAGCAACTGCAGCACCGGCTTGAGGTCCAAGTCACGCAAGCCCAGACAGGCCGCAGCGGCCAGGTTGCCCCCGGCGCTGTCGCCGCCGATGGCGATGCGTGCAGGGTCAATGCCCAAAGCAGCCGCTTGCGAGGCCACCCACTGCCAAGCCGCCACCGCATCGTCGTAGGCGGCCGGGAATTTGTGCTCTGGCCCCATGCGGTAATCAACGGACACCACCACGCCCTGGGCTTGCAGACACAGGCTGCGGCACAGCACATCGTGCGTGTCCAGATCGCCAATGGTCCAGCCGCCGCCATGCAGGTACACCAAGGCGGGCATGCCTTGCGTGGCCCCAGTCGGGTGGTACACCCGCACCGCAATGTCCACGCCCGAATGGTGGAACTGCAGGTCTTGCACACGCCCCACCTCGGGCGCATCGGGCTGGGTGAAGGTGCGCCGCGCCCGGTAAGAGGCGCGGGCTTCGACCGGCGTTTGCGTGTAAACCGGGGGAATGCCCTTTTCGCTCAGCAGGGTCATCAGGGCTTGGGCTTGCGGGTCGAGCATGGGGCAACTCCTGGAGGTTGAAGGTTTGGGGAATTATGGGTGAGCACCATGAGCGCGCACGGGCAAATGGGCGACAGTGGGTGAGCTGCGCGCGTGTTGATGTGGGCCAGGTTTGAGCGATGCCCGGTTTTTGTGGGAGCCCCGCCCTCGGGGCGAAGGGCGGTGGTCTGCGAACGGTCTATCGCGGCGGGGGCGCCGCTCCTACATGGGGCCGCGTCTGTGCGGAATTGGCATTGTGATTTGTGCCTCAAGCCGCCAACGCCCTCAATGCCCGCATGGCCGCCTGCGCAATGCTGTCCGCGTCCACCGCAAAGAAGCGGCGCAACGCAGCCCGCGTGTCGCTGCGGCCAAAGCCGTCGGTGCCCAGCGTGGTGTAGCGGCGGCCTTCGGGCACGAAGGCGCGCACGCTCTCGGGCACAGCCCGCACGTAGTCGGTCGCGGCGATCACCGGGCCTTGGGTGGCACTCAGCAACTTGGTCAAATGGCCAGCGCCCACAGCGCCACCGGCTTCTTGCGCCATGCCGTCACGCGCCAACTCGCTCCAGCTGGTGATGCTGAGCACCTCCACGCCGATGCCTTGCTCGGCCAGTTGCTGTGCAGCCTTGATCACTTCGGTCAAGATCGCGCCTGACCCGAGCAAGGTCACGCGCTGCGCTGCACCGATCAAGGGCTGAACCAGGCGACCCGCCGCCATGGCGTCCGTCGCATCCTGCATGGCTGGGCCATACACGCCAAAGCGGTAGCCCCCGCGCAGCACATCGGCCTCAACGCCCGCAGGCAAGTCAGGCTGCGCGTAGTTCTCGTTCATCAGGGTGACGTAATAAAACACATCGGCCTGCTGCTCGACCATCTCGCGCATGCCTGCGTCCAGAATGACTGCCAACTCGCCCGCAAACGCCGGGTCGTAGGCCTTGCAGTTGGGGATGGTGGCCGCCACCAAATGGCTGCTGCCGTCCTGGTGCTGCAGGCCCTCGCCGCCCAAGGTGGTGCGGCCTGAGGTGGCGCCGAGCAAAAAGCCCCGGGCGCGCTGATCGGCCGCGGCCCAGATGGCGTCGCCCACGCGCTGAAAGCCGAACATGGAGTAATAAATGTAGAAGGGCAACATGGCCAGGCCGTGCACGCTGTAGCTGGTGGCCGCTGCCGTCCAGCTGGCAATGGCGCCGGCCTCGCTGATGCCTTCTTCGAGAATTTGGCCGTCGGTGGCTTCGCGGTAGCTCAGCACCGAGCCAATGTCTTCGGGTGCGTAGCGCTGGCCCACGCTGCTGTAAATGCCCACCTGCTTGAACAGGTTGGCCATGCCGAAGGTGCGCGCCTCGTCGGCCACGATGGGCACGATGCGCGGGCCCAGCGTGCTGTCTTTGAGCAAGCCGCCCAGCATGCGCACAAAGGCCATGGTGGTGCTCATCTCCTTGCCGTCGGCCTGCAGCGCAAACTGCGCGTAACTGGCGAGTACGGGCACGGGCAAGCGGTCGCAGGTCGTCTCGCGTTTGGGCAAGCTGCCACCCAAGCGGGCGCGGTGCTCACGCAGGTAGCGCATCTCGGCGCTGTCGTCGGCGGGTTTGTAAAAGGCCAAGCCCTTGGCCTGCTCGTCGCTCAGCGGCAGGTCAAAGCGGTTGCGGTAATCGATCAGGTCTTGCTCGTCGAATTTTTTCTGGCTGTGCGTGGTCATCTTGCCTTGGCCTGCGCTGCCCATGCCAAAGCCTTTTTTGGTGTGCGCCAAGATCACCGTGGGTTGGCCACGGTGCGCAGCCGCTGCCGCATAAGCGGCGTGGATTTTCACAATGTCGTGCCCACCGCGCTTGAGCCGGTCGATCTGCTCGTCGGTCATGCCCTGCGCCAGCCGCGCCAGTTCTTCGTTTTGGCCAAAGAAGTTGTCGCGGTTGTAGCGCCCGTCCTTGGCGGCAAAGGTCTGCATCTGCCCATCGACCGTGTTGGCAAAAGCCCGCAGCAAAGCGCCCGAGGTGTCGCGCGCCAGCAAGCCGTCCCAGTCGCTGCCCCACACCAGTTTGATCACGTTCCAGCCCGCGCCGGCAAACAGCTTTTCCAGCTCGTCGATGATGCGGCCGTTCCCGCGCACCGGGCCATCGAGCCGCTGCAAATTGCAGTTGACCACCCACACCAGGTTGTCGAGTTTTTCGCGGGCGGCCAAGGTCAGGGCGCTCATGCTCTCGGGCTCGTCCATCTCGCCGTCGCCAAACACGCCCCACACCTTGCGGGCGCTGCAGTCTTGCAGCTGGCGGTGCGTCAGGTAGCGCATAAAGCGCGCGTGGTAAATCGAGCTGATCGGCCCCAAGCCCATCGAGCCGGTGGGGAACTGCCAAAAGTCAGGCATCAGCCAAGGGTGTGGGTAGCTCGACAAACCGCGCGCGCCGCTGTCGGGTGCGGTGATCTCTTGGCGGTAATGGAGCAAGTCGGCTTCGGTGAGGCGCCCTTCCAAAAACGCGCGAGCGTACACACCCGGCGCGCTGTGCGGCTGAAAGAACACCAAGTCGCCCCGGTGTTGTTCGGTGCGCGCATGGAAGAAGTGGTGAAAACCGGTCTCGAACAAATCGGCCACGCTGGCGTAACTGGCAATGTGCCCGCCCAACTCGCCATAGGCTTGGTTGGCGCGCACCACCATGGCCAGCGCGTTCCAACGCATGATGGCCACCAGCCGCTCTTCGGTGGCCAAGTCGCCGGGGAACACCGGCTGGTCATCGACCGCGATGGTGTTCATGTAGGGCGTATTCAGCTCGGGCTGCCAGCCGGTGCGCTGGTGGCGCGCCACGATGGCCAGCTCGTCCAGAATCTGGCGCGCCCGCGCGGGGCCTTGGGTGCCAATCAGCGCCAGCAAAGCCTCGCGCCATTCGGCGGTTTCTTCGGGGTCCAAATCGTGGGGATGTGACAGCGCGTGCAAGAGGGGTTCAAAAGGTGCGTTCATGCATTTGAATGTACCGGGCAGCGTGGCGCATGTGCTGCGTATTTACACCCACCAGACCTGCGTTTAAAGCACAATATGCTGAAAATATGAAAGGTTCAGCACATGATTCTGGACAACGTGGATTTGAAGATACTGGACGAGCTGCAGCGCGACGGCGCACTGTCCAACGTGACCCTGGCCAAACGCATCGGCCTGTCGCCCTCGCCCTGCCTGGCCCGCGTCAAGGCACTGGAGAGCAACGGCGTCATTCAGCGCTACGTGGCGCTGGCCAGTGCGGCGGCGCTGGGACTGGGCCTGACGGTGTTCATCTCGATCAGCCTCAAGACCCAAAGCAAAGCCACCTTGGCCGACTTTGAGGCGCACATCGCGCGGCACGACGAGGTGATGGAGTGCTATTTGATGACCGGTGACAGCGACTATTTGCTGCGCGTGGCCGTGCGCGACATGGCGGCGCTGGAGCGCTTCATTCTGGAGCAGCTCTCACCGATTCCGGGGGTTGAAAAAATTCGGTCGAGCTTTGCGCTCAAACAGGTGCGCTACAAAACGGCCTTGCCGCTGGGTTTGGGGTGAACGCGCTCGCGGCTCAGGCCCGAATTGAAAATCCGCCGTCCACAGCCAGACATTGGCCGGTGATGTACTCGGCTTCGTCAGACGCCAAAAAGGCCGCAGCCTTGGCAATGTCCCAGCCTGTGCCCATGCGGCCGGTGGGGCACATGGCGTTGCGCTTTTCCACCATCTCCTCGTGCGAGGCGTATTGGCCTGCAATGGCTTTGTAGATGTGGGGCGTGTCCATCATGCCCGGCATGATGGCGTTGACCCGGATGCCTTTGCGAGCATATTCAAGTGCCATCGACGCGGTCAGGTGGTTCACCGCTGCCTTGCTGGCGTAATACGCCGGATAGGGGTAGCCGGTGTAACGAATCGCGGCCAGCGATGAGATGTTGACAATCGCGCCCTTGCCTTGCCGCACCATGACGGGCAAGACCGCCTGGCAGGTCAGAAAGACACTTTTGAGGTTCACATCCATTGCGTGGTCCCACTCGCCCTCGTTGAGCGTTTCCATGGTGCCCATGGCCGGTAGGCCCACGTTGTTGTGAAGCACATCAATGCGCCCGAAATGCGCCACGATCTCGGCCATCGTCGCATTCACCTCATCGCGCTTCGTCACATCGCAGCGCCAAGCCACGGCCGTTCCGCCTTCTGCGCGGATCAGGTCCACCGTGGCCTGCGCAGCGTCCAGTTCGATGTCGATGGCCGCAATCATCGCCCCGTCACGCGCATATTGCACCGCCGCCGCCTTGCCATTGCCCCAACCGGGTCCAACTGAACCGGCACCACACACCACAGCCACACGGCCATCAAAACGACGAGTCATGTCTCAACTCCTGGGGAAAAAGACAGCCAGCGGGCCTTTGTTAGCGCCCACCGATCACGGATGGCAACCACAAAGAGATCGATGGCACAAAGGTGATCAAAAGCACGACACCGATGGCGGCGGCCAGAAATGGCAACACTTCCCGGTTGACCTCGTCCGACCGCGCCCCTGCAATGAGCGCACCAATCGACAAACTGATGGCCACCGGGGGCGTGATCAAACCGATCAGCAAATTGATGCCAACGATCATTGAGAAATGGTAAGGGTCGATGCCGAACTTGGCCGCCACCGGGTACAGCACCGGGCACAGCAGCACCAAAGACGGGCCGTTTTCCATGAAGGTGCCCACCAGCAGCAGCAGCACATTGACCAGCAACAGGAACACGATGGGGCTGCCGATGGAGCCCAGCATCCACTCGGCAATGCGCTGGGGTGCTTGCTCATACGCCAAGAACCAGGACACCACCTGCGCCCCGCCCAAAATGATCATGATCACCGCCGTGCCGCGAGCCGAGCTCACCAGTGCCAGCCAAATCTTGCGCCAATTCAGTTCGCGGTGAATGAAAAGACCCACCATCAGCGCATACACCACCGCCACCGCAGACGACTCGGTCACGTTGAAGATGCCCGTGCGGATGCCCACGATCAAAAAGATGGGCATCGCCAATGCCCAGAACGCCAGCTTGAACTCACGCCAGATCCCGGGCAAATTCACCACCGCCGCCGCCGGGTAGCCACGGCGACGGCTGATCACCACCGCCACCAACATGATCGCGCTGGCGTACAGCACGCCCGGAATCACCGCTGCCATAAAGAGCTTGAGCGGTGACAAATTGGTCAACACGCTGATCATCAAAAACGTGATGGAAGGCGGAATGATCGGCCCCACCACGTTGGCCGCCGCCGTCAACGCGGCAGAAAAGCCCCGCCCATAACCCGCCTTGATCATGGCCGGGATCAGCACCTTGCCCAGCGCCGAGGTGTCGGCAATGGCCGAGCCCGAAATGCCTGACATCAAAGTGGCCGAAGCCACGTTGGTCATGGCCAGCCCACCACGAAAACGGCCAAACACGGCATTGCAAAAACCGAGCAAACGGTCGGTCATGCCGCCTTGCGACATGAGCTCCCCGGCCAGCAAAAACAAAGGTATCGCCAGCAGCAAGAAGCTGTCCAGCCCTTGGTAAATTTGCTGGGGAACGATCATCAGATCAATGTCACCGACAAACACCACCGCAATCGTGGCCGACAGCACCAGTGCAAAAGCAACCGGTACCGCCAAAAGCAACAGCACTGTCAAGGACAGCAACAGCACACCAAGCATCGTCATGGGATTCTCAATCGGTTGGGGACAGCGAGTCGACTGGCGGTGTCTCACCCCCCATGCGGGCCAAGGCGAGCATCAGCGCCAGCAACACCGCACCAATGCCCATCGCCGAATAAGGGATGGCCATGGAAATTTCCAGTGCAGGGGAGTCTTGCGTCGCGTTCATGTCGGCAAAACGTGCGCCCGACCAACCCAGCACGGCGGCTGTGGTCATGATGCACAAATCCCGAACAACCAGCAGCCAACTGCGCACAGGTGGAGGCACGGCATTAACCAATGCCCCCACAGCAATGTGCCCTCCATCACGCAGGCAGGCGGCAGCCCCAAGCATGGCCATCCAGGCCACCAGCATGCGGGCAACCTCTTCGGTCCACCCAGGCGCTTTACCGATGACATACCGGCCAAACACTTGGTAAAACAACGACAAGGCCAAGGCCAGAAGCATCAGTCCCAACAAGATGTCGAGGGTTTTTTCGATGCGCACGGCCCAGGCAATGGCCAACCGGGACAAGCCCTTCGGCGCCCCAGTTTCAGAGGCTCGGTCGCTCACTTGACGTTCGCGAACTTGATGGCCCAAGGTGCCAAGTCAGGGAACTCCTTGCCAATGTCGGCCACACGGGCTTTCATGGCCACGGTGTCAATGGCGTTGAACTTCATGCCGTGGCCTTCGAGCTTCTTACGTAAGGCGCCTTCTGTCGACACCATGGTGTCGGTCGCCTCCAGCATCACACGCTCGCCTTCGTCTTTCAGGAGTTTCTGCACGTCAGCGGGCAGACGCTTAAAACGTGCATCCGAATAAATCCAGGTCATGGCGCCAATCACATGGCGCGTGTCGATGGCGTACTTCTGCACTTCGTAGTACTTCATCGTGTCGATGATCTCCAGCGGGTTTTCCTGCCCGTCAACCATGCCCTGCTGCATGGAAGTGAACATCTCGGCCATACCCATGGGCACCGGGCTGGCACCCAGCAACTCCCAAGTCATGCGGTACATCTTCAACGGCGGCACGCGCAGCTTCAAGCCCTTGATGTCGGCCACCGATGCCACAGGCTTGTTGGAGCTGAGCCAGCGTGCGCCACGGTAGCCCGCACCGATGATGCGGAAAGAAGTCTTTTTGGCAACTTCTTCCATGAACTCTGCACCCACAGGGCCGTAGTAAACCTTCTTGAAGTGATCGACATCGCGCACCAGATAAGGATAAGCCTCTAGGCCTGGCAGCACGTTGTAACGGTCGAGCGTACCGATGGACTGCAGCACGATGTCGTTGGTGCCGATCTTCAGGCCCTCGATCGAGGCAGGCCAATCGCCGGTTGATCCGCTGGCCGCGATCTGGATCTTCACCTTGCCACCCGACTTGGTTTCCACTGCCTTGGCATAAGACTCGGCGGCATTGAACCAGATGTTGCCGGGGTTGTAAACGTGCGCCATTTTCAGGACGATCGGGGCCTGCGCCCAAGCAGGCCCTGCAGACATACCTGCCACCATGGCTGCAGCACCAAGTGCCTTGAGCATTGCGCGTTTGTTCGTCTTTAACATCTTGAAAGTCTCCTGAATGAGGTGAATGATTTCGTGGCAGCCACCATGTTCTTGCTGCTCAAATCAGTATGTCACCCGATACCCACACGCCTGAAAGGGAAAACCCTGATGGATCAGCCCACCAGCGCGAATGCAGTTACCTGCGTGACACACCAGCACCTCAAACCCTGCAGCAACAAACACCCTGTCGGACCTGAAGGCTCCGACCTACGAAGATCTGGAGCCACCCGTGCGCTGCTTCAAATACGGCCCCACCATATGTCTGCTGGTGCGCTGCAGGCCCATGAGCAAAGTGTGGTCGGGCTGCTGGCAGCCGTAGCGGGTTTTCAGGTCGTGCTGCATTTGGGCCAACAAATGCGCGGCCATCTCGGCATCGGCCAAGGCCCGGTGAGCGCGGCCTAACGCGGGCAAATGGTGCAGCGCGGCCAGCGTGCCCAGTTTGTGGTTGGGCGCTTGCGGGTACAGGCGGCGCGACAGCAGCAAGGTGCAGGCAAAAGAGTGCGCGCCGTCTTCGCCGCAGCGCGCCAGCTCGGCTTGCCAAAACTTTTTGTCAAAGGCCGCGTTGTGCGCCACCATGGGCCTGCCCGCCACAAAGCGCGCCGCCTCGCGCATCACCTGCTCGGCAGGCGGCGCGGCCTGCACCATCTCATTGGTGATGCCCGTGAGCTGGGTGATGAAACTGTTCACCCGCACCCCGGCGTTCATCAGGCTCTGATAGCGGTCCACCACCTGCCCGTTTTCCAGCATCACCACCGCCACCTCGGTGGCGCGGTCGCCCATGCCCGGCGAAATGCCCGTGGTTTCAAAGTCGATGATGGCAATGGCGCTCACGTGGCTCTGTCCTAGTGAAATGGGGATTCATTATCAATGCCCGTCCGTCCAACCCCGTGAAGTCTGCAATTAAAAGCGACGGTGCAACTGAACGTGGGCGCTCCGTATTCAGGGCGATGGGTTGTGGTTTGCGAGGATTTTCTGCATTTTGTGGGAGCCCCGCCCTCGGGGCGATTCTTGGTGGTCTGCGAGGCTTTTCGCGACGAGGGCGTCGCTCCTACAAATTCAAGAGATGGCATCCACAGGCAAAATCAGTTTTTGCCTTTCACTTTGCCCCCTTCAGGACAACCACACATGACCGACACCCTTGCCCAACTCTTCCAACCCACCCGCATCGGCGACATCGAGATGGCCAACCGCGTGGTCATGGCCCCGCTGACCCGCTGCCGCGCCGACGAGCCCGCTGGCGACATTCCCGGCAGCGCCATGAACATCGAGTACTACCGCCAGCGCAGCAACGCGGGCCTGATCATCAGCGAGGGCACCCAAGTCTCACCCGGTGGCAAAGGCTATGTGGCCACGCCCGGCATTTACTCGGACGCGCAGGTCGAAGGCTGGAAGCCCATCACCCAGGCCGTGCACGCGGCGGGCGGCAAGATCATGGCGCAAATCTGGCATGTGGGCCGCATCTCGCACACCGACTTGACCGGCGGCGCTGAACCCATTGCGCCGTCAGCCGTGGCCGCCAAAGTGATGGCCTATGGCCGCAACGGCAAAGTGCCCGCCCCGGTTCCACACGCCCTGAGCGAGGAAGAAATCAAAACAGTGGTGCAGCAATACCGCCAAGGCGCGGCCAACGCCATGCGCGCTGGTTTTGACGGTGTGGAAATCCACGGCGCCAACGGTTACCTGATCGACCAGTTCTTGCGCGACAGCACCAACCTGCGCACCGACGGCTACGGCGGCTCGCCGCAAAACCGCATCCGCTTCGCGCTGGAAGTGGTGGACGCCGTGGCCGCCGAAATCGGCGCAGGCCGCACCGGCATCCGCCTGTCGCCCGTCTCGCCCGCCAACGACTCGGCCGAGAGCAATCCCCAAGCCGTATTTGGCCCGCTGGTCGAAGCACTCAGTCAGCGCAGCATCGCCTTTATCCACTTCGTCGAAGGCTCCACCGGTGGCCCGCGTGACCTGACTGGCTTTGACTTTGCGTGGGCACGCCAGACCTTCAAAGGTGCCTACATCGCCAACAACGGCTACACCCGCGACATGGCCATCGACGCCATTGCATCCGGCAGCGCCGACGCCGTGGCCTTTGGCCGCGCCTACATTTCCAACCCCGACTTGGTGCAACGCCTCATAGCCAACGCCCCACTGGCCAAAGCCAGCTCCAGCACCTTTTATGCACCGGGGCCTGAGGGGTACATCGACTACCCGGCGATGTGAGGCGGCGGTTGACGGGCGACCACATTACCCGCATCTCGATCAACCCTGCCGACCACGAACTCTCGCCCCAGAAGGCGGGTCTCTACAAAATGCAGTCACCGGCTGGGGCTTTCTTGCAGGATGTTACTGAATCACACCCCCAATTAACCCCGTAAATCAAATATATGATGTATGATTTACGGGGATGATAACTCGACAAATCGCCTCCACCGTTCAGCAACGGCTCAGCTCTGGCGTGCCTGCGGCGGTCTTGCTCGGACCACGTCAGGTGGGGAAAACCACGCTTGCGCGTCAACTGGCGGCCCACTGGCCCCAAGGCGCGGTGTACCTGGATCTGGAACTCCCCTCAGACCGCCGCCGCTTGGAAGACCCCGAAACCTATTTGCGAGCGCAAGCACCCAAGCTCGTTGTCATCGATGAAATCCACCGCGTGCCTGAACTTTTTGCCGTGTTGCGCGGACTGATTGACGAAAGACGCGCAGCCGGGCAGCGTTACGGCCATTTTTTACTCTTGGGTTCAGCCGCCATGGAACTGATGCAGCAGTCATCCGAAACCTTGGCCGGTCGTGTGGCCTATCTGGACATGCATGTCATCAATTTAAGCGAAGCCATTTCTGCAGGACTGACTGAATCTGTTTTGTGGAACCGGGGCGGCTTTCCAGACAGTTTGCTGGCGCAAGACGATGCACACAGCATGGCGTGGCGGCAAGACTTCGTCCGCTCTTATTTGGAACGTGACGTGCCCATGTTTGCACCTCGCATGCCCGCTGAAACATTGGGTCGCCTTTGGACCATGTTGGCGCACCAACAAGGCGGCCAAATCAATCAAGCGCAACTTGCAGCGAGTTTGGGTGTCAGCGCACCTACCGTAGGCCGTTACATTGACCTGTTAACCGACTTGCACTTGGTGCGCCGACTACAGCCCTGGTTTGCCAATGTGGGCAAGCGCTTGGTCAAGACGCCCAAAGTGTTTGTGCGCGACAGCGGCTTGGTGCATGCCTTGCTGGGCCTGAAAGACGAAAACGATGTGCTGGGTCACCCCGTTGCGGGTGCCAGTTACGAAGGCTTTGTTTTGGAAACACTGATCACGCAAGCCGGCCCATCGCTCAAACCCTATTTTTATCGAACGCACGATGGTGCGGAAATTGACCTGCTGTTTGAACGCGGCGGGCAACCCGATATCGCGATTGAGGTCAAACGATCCAGTGCGCCATCTCCCGAACGGGGGTTCAAACACGCGTGTGACGATCTGGGCATCAGCAAACGCTACGTGGTCTACCCGGGTACCGAAAGTTTCAGCTTGCGACAAGGCGCACAGGCCATTGGCTTGCAAGGCATGCTCGAATTGCTGAACCCCGAATAGACCACAACACACAGACTGAGCCCATGACCGGCCCCATCCTCTTCTGCGGCGACCCGCACGGCCAATGGCAGCACATCATCGATGCCGCGTTGCAAACCGATGCCCGCGCCGTCGTCTTGCTGGGCGACCTGGAGCCGGCGCGACCGCTGCACATCGAGCTGGCGGCCATCCGCGACCGCGTCTGGTTCATTCACGGCAACCACGACACCGACCATGCGGACAACTTTGCCAATGTTTGGCACAGCGAAATGGCCAACCGCAACATCCATGGCCGTGTGGTCACGCTGCCCTGCGGCACGCGCATTGGCGGGCTGGGCGGTGTGTTTCGCGGTGCTGTTTGGTACCCCAAAGACAGCCAAACCCCGAAGTTTCGCAAGCGCGAAGAACACGCCAGCCAAACCCCGCGCCAAGACCGCTGGCAAGGCGGTGTGCACCTCAAGCACTGGTCCAGCATCTACCCCGACGAAATTGACCAACTGGCCTTGCTGCAGGCCGACATCCTCATCACCCACGAAGCGCCCGGCTACCACGAGCACGGGTTCCAGGTGCTGGACGACCTGGCCCGCCGCATGGGCGTGCGCACCACGGTGCATGGCCACCAACACGACAGCATTGACAGCAGCGCGCGCTGGGCGACGCAAGGCTTTCAGAGTTTTGGGGTGGGGCTGCGCGAAGTGATGGCCTGGCCCTTGCGCGGCTGACCGCCCGCCGCCTGATGGAGACGTGAACCATGACCCGCATTCACGCCTTTTGGCGCAAACACTTGCACCATGTTTGTCTGGCTTTGGCCACGCTTTGCACCTCTGCGTGGGGAGCTTCTGCGCACCACTGCGCGCCTGCGTCGGGGCCTGCGCATTGGCAAGGCGTGGTCACGCATTACGGCTTTGTCAATCAGCCCCTTGGCCCGTTTGAGCCCAAGCAACTGGCCGACATGAACACCATCCGGGATGAAGTTTTCTGGGACCAGGTACAACGTGCCGACGGCTCATTGCAGATCCCCCAACGCATCGATGCGTTTGTCAACGAAGCACTGCGCCAACACATCACCCCCATGCTGGTGCTGGGCTACGGGCACCCCGCTCACGACCAGGGTGGCAAACCTCGCAGTGCGAAGGCGCTGGAAGGTTTCAAGCGCTATGCCGTCCATGTTGCCAAGCACTTTCAAGGCCGGGTTCGCCATTTCGAAATCTGGAACGAATGGGACGCCAACATCGGCGGAGGCGCAGCGGGCGACCCGGATTCGTACGTCCGGCTCGTTCAACAAGTCGCACCCGCCTTGCGCAAGGTGGACCCCAAACTGTGCCTGATGGTCGGTGCGCTCACACCGGCTGCCCAATTCAACGGCTGGCTCGACAAAGCCCTGACACAAGGGCTGCTCAAACACGCAGATGCCCTGAGCCTGCACACCTACAACCACGGCGAAGGGCGCGGCAGAGACACCCCCGACAGCTGGTTCAAAAATATGCAATGGTTCATTGACAAAGAACTCCCCCGCTACCCTTTCGCACAAGGCAAATCGGTGCTTGTGTCTGAAATGGGCTGGGCCAACCACCAAACTGGTGTGAGCGAAAATTTGCAAGCGGCTTATGCAGTGCGACTGCGGCTCTTGTCGCTGGCCTTGGCCCACCAAACTGTCCACACGGCCAACCCTTATTTGGGGCATTGGTGGTACGACTGGCAAGACGATGGTGACGACCCACAAGACATGGAAAACCGTTACGGATTGACCCACCGCTCAGGCTTGCCCAAGGCCGCCTGGACGGCGTTGCAGGAACTCGAAACCGCCCTGCCCGTTCACGGCTCACCCCGTCAAAGCAGAACGGCGCAGATCGGGTCTGTGGGTGCACTGACCGCCTTGCGCGTGGACAGCCAATCGCAAGCCCTCTCGCCCCAGCACCCCAACCTGCTGACCATTTGGCACCCGGACAACGAACAGGCCAAATTGACCGTCCAATTGCAAGAAGACGCACCGCGTTTTTCAGCCAGTTGTGAAGCGCAAAAAACCGCTCCCCGCAGATGGCAAATAACCGTCAGCGCCATGCCGTGCTGGATACAACTGAGCCAGCCCACCGGGTTTGAAGCCTTTTTGTAAACACCAAGCCCGCTGGCCATGCGGGTGATGGTCTTTTTGTAGGAGCTCACCCCTGTGGGCGATGGGTGGTGGTCTGCGAGGGTCATCGCGACGAGGGCGTCGACCACACAGGGGCAAGTGGAAGCCTGGCCCTGCGGGCGATGGTCTTTGGCCTTTGTGGGAGCCCCGCCCTCGGGGCGATGGGTGATGGTCTGCGAGGATCATCGCGACGAGGGCGTCGCTCCTACAGGGGCACGAGGGCGTCAGCTCACATGGGGACAAGTGGAGGCCTCCCCCTGCGGGCGATGGTCTTTGGCCTTTGTGGGAGCCCCGCCCTCGGGGCGATGGGTGGTGGTCTGCGAGGG
>JAIXOX010000098.1 GCA_027486555.1 Comamonadaceae bacterium | reverse complement strand
TATGCAACTTCTCGAAGTGCGTTGTAGGGTTGATTTGACGGGAGCTTGAGCATGGAGTTCGGCCGAACAAGAGCAGACTCATCTCGTGAAGTGTCGGGTCAACCGACACTCTGTGATGTATCCCTCAAGTTGCGCAGTTTTAGACGACAGTTTGGTCAAGCAGCGCAAGCAGTTGGGCCGGGGACGACCGACCAATAATTTCAAATAGACCTTGTGATTTGGGAAAACCGCATCAAAACTTTGGTTTATTAAAGAAAGAACTGGCCTTTTTTGGTGCCTTTGTTTTTTGTGGGGATGACAGGCATAGCTTTGATCCGCAAAGGCTACTTAATGCAGCGAACTTGTCGGAGGGCTGTCGATGAAATCAACAATGCCCATTGCGTTGATTTCACTCAGTGCAAATTCAAGAGCTTCTTGATCGCTCTGAAATTCGCCGTTCCAAACGGTTGAATTGCGCTTGTCATCAACGACTCCATCAGTTCAGCTGCAAGGCGACTTGAGCCCCGTAATGATTGAAGCTCATCTGGTCGTTTCCGGTGATGCGTTGCATGGCCAGAGACCATTGAATGCCATGTCGGGTGGTTGCCGTCATACCAGCATTCAACATGCGTTGAGTGCTGAAGAGTCCGTTCCAGTGCGCTGGAGTCAAGGCTTGCGGCTCGCTCACCAGGCTGACCCCTTGGTCGATGCGGCTGGTGTTGGCCTGTTGCCATTGCACGCCGACAAATGGCGTCCATTTTATGGCATTGTTTGAGGTCAGGGTTTTTGACAATGTGGCACCGACCGTCAGGCTTTGGCGGCGGGTGTGCAGTGTATCCAAAGCAAGTGCATTTGGGCTGCCACTTTCCTGGTAGCTGTTGAAACGTGCAGCCAAATAATTTAGCCTCGCGTAGGGCTGAAGGCTTATGTCTGCAGGAAGCGTGCTGTTGTGGCTGATTCCAAGACTTGTGTGCCAACCTTGGGCTTTGCGTTGAGATTCCAACAGCGCGTTATCGGCTTGTGCGTAGCGTTGGTTATCGAATGATGTTTGGCTCAGCCCGGCAATCAGTTGGACGGAAAGTTGTTTAGGCAGATTGTGCTGCGCGTAAAGTGTTAATCCCATACTCTTGTTGCCAACGTGAGTTGAATTGGCATCGACGGAAGTGCTGCCTTGACCCAGTCCAAATGCAATACCAGATTGAATGTTAGGGATTAAGGGGAGGTCTAGGCCAATGGTGAGGTTGTCCTGATGTGTTTTTTGTAGGGCGCTGCTGCTGGTGTATTTGCCGCGCTGGGTTTGAACTTTAGCCCAAATGCTCGGAAAAGAGGTTTGTGAATTCGACTTGAACGACTGCAGGTGTTCGGATGCATGACTTATTTGTGTCATGCTGAACCGTTCAACGGCAGTCACTTGGGCGAGAACAGTGCCCTCCACACTTGCGTCCGCAAGATTGCTTGGGCGTAAAACCAGATGTAATGTGGATTCTTTTTGAATGTTGTAGTCGCTGAGCGTGCGGCCATCTTCGAGTTGATTTCCAACAAAGATAAGACGTTGCTGATCAGGTGGTATGCCTTCTTTGTCCTGGATTTTGGCTTTGACATTTTCTACAGTGTCTGACGGTTCAACGTCTAAAGTGATAGTTTTCCCGATCAGTGTTTTGACAAAAATTTGCATGGCCCATGAGTATGTGGGTGCAAGCAGTGCTGTGAGCAGGCAAAGAGTTCGCAGAAAGGTCGAGATCATGCTGAGATGTGGAGTGTGGTTTCATGGAATGTTTTGCTCCGTAAAGCAATCGGCAGTTATGCTACCAGACAAGCACTATTGATTGATAGGCATAGCTGTGATGCCTTGATTTAGTGTTACGAATTCACTATTTGGAGCAGTTTGGCAAGGGTAAAGGGTTTGCTCAGCAGCGTGACTCCAAATGATTCTTGCTTTTGGGTCAAGTCTTCTTCTGAAATTCTTCCGCTCATCAACACGAACTTTGCCTTTAAGACGGTCTGCTCGTGCAGCCATTCGTGCAGTTCAAGTCCGGTCATTTGTGGCATGTCGTTATCGACAAGCAAGCAGTCAAAATCACTTGCATCGGCGGTTGCAATAAATTGCTTTGCATTTGGAAATGACACGGCAGAGTGACCGTGAGCACTCAATGCGAGTTGGATTGAGTTTCTGACTGAAGAGTCGTCGTCGATGATTACAATTCTTGGCATGACAGCAATAGATCAGGTGATACTCGTCGATCGCACGAAGTTATGTATGGATTGGCTATCCAACTCTCAAAATGAGAGATTGACTGGTCAGTAGCCTGGCAACATCTTGAACGTAATGAAAATTTACACTCTTTCCGAAGACGCTTGATCAATAGGGCGCTGGTGTGACGTTCAGTTTGATCGTCGGGCCAGGATCGCTTGGCAGCTGCACGTTGTATTGCTTGCCGTTGAATTCGTAGGTGACGTTGTAGCCCGTCACGCGATTTTCAATGACGTTTTGATAAGTGCAGTTTTGCACTGTTTGTGTCTGCGGCGTGGGTGCGCCTTCAATGTTGTTGCCCAAAATAGCGCCACCAAAGACGCCAAGTGCAGTAGCTGCAGCCTTGCCACTGCCTCCGCCGATTTGATTGCCCAGCACGCCGCCAGCAATAGCGCCCATTACAGCACCAGCGCCACTTTTGTTCTGTTGCACAGCCACTTGTTCTTGTGTGCAAACTTGACGTGGGACAGAGACTTGCTGGATGACTTGCACAGAGGAAATCACTCGCCCAACTTCTTGCGCAGAAGCCAATGTGCCGATGCTCAGGAGTGCTAGCGTTGTTGTTAAATTTTTCATTTTTGTGATTTTTGACCGTAAAAGCTGATGATACAACTGGCCCGTGTGGCAGTTTATGGGATGTGAAAGCTGTCGTTTAAAACGACACGATCGCCGTGGGTGGCTTGCTCAAACCCAGCCTTGCCGCCAAACGCTGTCGTCTTGCAATTCACGCCAAGGGATGGTCTGTGTGACTTTAGAAAATACCGCTTCAATTTCCACCCGCTCAACCGGGTCGGTGGGCAGC
>JAIXOX010000075.1 GCA_027486555.1 Comamonadaceae bacterium | reverse complement strand
CGTGCGGCCGGTTTGTCTGCCCGCAAGGTGGAGTATGTGGTGGACTTGGCTGTGCATTTCAGCTCGGGCACGGTGCACGTCAAGGCTTGGAACGAGATGGACGACGAGGCCATCATTGACGAGTTGGTTGCCATACGAGGGATTGGCCGATGGACGGCCGAGATGTTCCTCATCTTTCACCTGATGCGCCCCAATGTTTTGCCACTCGATGATGTGGGTTTGATCAAGGGCATCAGCCGCAACTATTTTTCAGGTGAACCGGTCAGCCGCAGCGACGCGCGTGAGGTCGCGCAGGCCTGGAGTCCCTATGCCACAGTGGCGACTTGGTTTATTTGGCGCTCGCTGGACCCTGTCCCCGTGGCGTATTGAAGGCCTGGACATGGAGATGGCCTTCATCAGTTCGACTGGCGGCTGCCTGTAGGGCCGCTGGGCGTGACCGTTCGGCTGTAAGTCACTGTTCAGGCTTGAGCGCGGCAAGAGCGCGCTGATCATCGGTCCGCTCAACAACATGCCCAAGCTGACGCCGAGCACGGTAGGGCTGTGGGCGCGGGTGCTGCGTGCTGCGCCTGCATGCAGCCCAAAGCGTTGTCGTTCAATAACGCTGGCGCGTTGTTATGCCCTTTCACCGGCCGCATCACGGCTGAATGGCTGGTGTTTTGGGGCCGGTGGGCCTGGCCGACAAGACGGCCGAGTACACCGACCTGAACATCGCGCTCGATCTGGTGACCTACAATTGGGGTGCTACTTCACTGCAATTGATGTGGTTTTGGGTGCCCATGGTGGTGCCCGCCAGCTGCCGCTTTGTGTTGCACAGAGCCAAAGGCCGGTACCCGCTGTGCTCGCTCATGCAGAGTTTGCGCCAGCGGCTGCAGGCCGCACCGGACTGGGGGATCGAGCGCCACACCGGGGCCTTCGTGTTACCTGGCGGACCATGTGGCGTGAATCGTGCCATCTTGACTGAGATTACTCCTAACAATGGACGCCCTAACGCTTTTCCGGATGACCAGCATCTTGCTGATTGTCTTTCCCTTAGCCTTGTGGGGAGCCGTAGGGCCGAATCAGCGTCACCTGCCCCATGTGCGCTTCTGGTGTGCTGGCGGGGTGGTGCTTGGCCTGGGCACTGGTCTCATTGGACTTCGGGGCATCGCGCCTGACAATGTGACGATTTCACTGGCGAATGCGCTCATCTGCTACGGTTTGTTGATCAAATGTCAGTCGCTGTGCGAAATCCTCAACCGGCCGCGTATTTCCTCGTTCAAACTTTTAGGGCTGGCGTTCGCTTGCTGGCTGGCTGTTGAATTGGCCCGCTCAACAGGCCTCATATTCTGGCCGTTAATTTTTTATCCGATCCTGCTTCTCATGTTGGGCATCGTGACCTGGTACAGCGCCATGATCGCCCGCACGCAGAAAAGCATAGCGGCCCGCTGGATGACGGTGGGTAACCTGATTCCCGCCTTGGTGATAGCCATCCAATTGTCGGTTTTCCTGATGAATCGAAATTTACCCACTACGGTCTACCCCGCGCAATTGGCGTCCATCATCGGGATGTCCACGCTCTTTTTTGCGGTCATCGGTAATTTCGCCTTTTTGGGTATCTTGTCGCATACCAAGGCCATTGAGGAGGCCAAAGAGGTCAGACGGGTCGAACGGGAAAGGTTGCTGCGTGAATTCTCAGCCCGATTGTCCCGGCTCGACCGCATGCGCAGCCTGGGCGCTTTGGCTGGTGCGCTCGCCCACGAACTGGCGCAGCCGCTGACGGCGATCCTGTCGAACGCCGAGCTGGCCACGCTCAGCCTGAAAAGATCTGGGACCAGCACAGAACAGCAGGTCGAGTTGTTGCAGTCTATCTTGCGAAACGCCAGGCGGGGCAATGCCATCGTGCAGCGCATCCGGCAACGACTGCAACCCGTGGATTCCGTCTTGGGCCGGGTCGACTTGAATTGGATTACGGCTGACGTGATCGACCTGATGGCACCTGTGCTTGGGGCACATCAGATCGAGCTGGTCCCACGGATGCAAGACACGCCCTTAGTGGTGTCAGGCGACCAGACCGAGCTTTCGCAAGTGGTGGTCATTTTGCTGACCAACGCCATCGAGGCCAGTGCGGCGTCGGCGGTGCGGCGGATCGAGATCACGTTGCAGGCCAAGGGGGAGAGGGCTATATTGTCGGTTCGCGACCAAGGCCATGGGCTGTCGGAGGAGGCGCTGATGAGCGCCAGTGAAGCGCTTTTCTCTACCAAGCCCGGCGGCTTGGGTCTGGGTCTGGAGATTGCGACGACGATCGTCCGTCAACACCACGGTGCACTGATGTTGGCCAATGCGCCTGGCGGCGGCGCGATGGCGGTGGTGGACCTGCCGCAGGCCTGTCCCGCCAAACCTTCTGGAGCCTGAGCTTATGAAGCCACCCGCAAGTACTTCGCCCGATGAGCGCCCGCCGGCCCATTCTGTCGCACTGCGGCGTGTCGTCACGGTGGTCGACGAGGCTGTCGCCGCGCGGTATGCACGCGGCTGCGTCATCCTGATCGATGATGACCCCGATGTGCTGTCAGCGCTGGCAGCCCTGCTCAGGTTTGAAGGTTATGCGGTCCAAACCTTTGCTTCGGCACGCCACTACCTGGAGGCGCTGGACTTGGCTGAGCCTTCATTTCCGGGACCGAGCTGCCTGCTGTGCGACCTGCGGATGCCGGAGACCGATGGCCTGGCGTTGCAGCGGCAACTCCAAGGGCGCGATGTCCCCCCGATGGTACTGATGAGCGGGCAAAGCCTGCCCCAAGACGTTGTGAGCGCATTCCACGCTGGCGCGGTGGACTTCCTTATCAAACCCTTCGGTGCCAAGGAACTGCTGGTGTCCGTTGCCAAGGCACTGAGCGTGAGCGAGGCGCAGCATGCAGGCGCGCAACGCCAGCTTGCCGTTGCCACCCTGGTGTCGTCACTGACGGACAAAGAGCTTAAGGTGATCCAGCTGGTGGCCCAGGGCCAGACCAACCCTGAGATCATGGTGAGTCTGGAGATCGCGCTGCGCACCGTCAAATTGCACCGGCATCGGGCGATGGAGAAACTGGGGCTGGACAGCGCCCCAGCCTTGGGGCGTTTTGCGCAGGAGTGCGGCTGGTGATGCCCGGGATAGGATTTTTGCAGGAGTCCACCCCTGTGAACGATGGCTTGCCTTGGCAGTGTGGATGCAATCGCCCACGGGGTGGGCTTGTGCAAAGATAAAAAACCGCATGGCCAAAAATATGGGTGAAGTGTCAATTTTTCGAGCGATTGGCGTTGGCTGAATCGCACGATTGATTGAACAACACCCATGCAAGCCACCAAAAAATCTGCGCTGTTCAAAGCCACTTCTGCATGAAACTGGCTTGGCCTGCAGCCGGGTCGAGCGCGTAGGGCTCAAAGCCAAAGCCCAGATAACTTTTTAAAGCCCGCGTGTTGCCCGTCAGCACTTCCAGTGTCAGCTTGCAGCAGTTGCGACTTTTGGCGTGTTGCTCGGCAGCCGCCAGCAAAGCCTGGCCGACCCCGGCACCCCGGTGACCCGGCAGCACGGCGATGTCGTGGATGTTCATCAGGGGGCGGGCTTTGAAGGTCGAATAGCCCTCGATGCAGTTGACCAAGCCCACCGGCGCATCGTCCTGCCAAGCGATGAAGCTGGCCGCATCGTTGCGTGCGGCCAGGTCATCGCACAAGCGCGCTTTCACATCCTGTGCCAGTGCTTCGCCCCCGCCCATGGGGTCTTGGGCGTAGGCGTCCAAAAGCATCACCAGGGCTTGGCGGTGCATGGGGTTTTGGTAGTCAACGGGCAGGATGTGCAGTGGCATGGTCAGGCGGTGGCAGGGGTCAAGAAGGAGCGCACATTGTCCTGCATACCTGCCATCACATGGCCAGCCAGTTGGTGCGCCGTGATGGCGCTCAGCGTCCAGCCCAGGTGGCCGTGACCGGTGTTGTAGAACACATTGGCCTTCTTGCCCGCGCCTACACGCGGCAGCATGTTGGGCATCATGGGGCGTAGGCCTGCCCAAGGGACGACCTTGCGGGTGTCGATGTCAGGGAAGCACTGATTGACCCACTGAATCAGGGGCTGGATGCGGTCAGCGCGGATGTCCAGGTTGATGCCGTTGAATTCGGCGGTCCCCGCGACGCGGAAACGGTCATCGCCCAAGCGGCTGGTGACCAGCTTGGTCTCATCGTCGAGCAGGCTGACTTGCGGCGCTGCAGCTTGGCTGGCACCGTCGGGCAGGTTCACGGTGATCGAGTAGCCCTTGACGGGGTAGATGTTCAGACGGTCACCCAACTGCGCGGCCAGGCGGCGGCCGTGCACGCCAGCACAAATCACGATGCCGTCAAAGGTCAACGAGTCGGTATCACCGGCATGCCTGACTTGGACGAAAGCGCTTTGGCCGTTGGCGGCGACGCTCAGGACTTCGTGTTCGTTGAGAATCTTGACGCCCAGGCGCTCGCAGGCCTTGGCCAAGCCATAGGTGAACTTGTGGATATCGCCCGTCGAGTCGCTTTCGGTGAAGTAGCCACCGTAGTAATTGCCGTGCAGGGTGGGCTCAATGGCCTTGATCTCTTCAGGCGTCACCGCGCGACGGGGCAAGCCGCCCTGGGCCAGCAACTTGGAGACTTGCCCGGCATGGTCAAAGCCCTTTTTGTCACGGTAAAAATGCAGAATGCCCTCGCGCTTGTGGTCAAACTCGATGCCCTCGGCTTGGGCCCATGCAAAGTGGTGCTCGCGTGATTCGATGGCCAACTGCGCAGTGGCGATGGTGTTGTCCCTGTACTTGGGCATGGCGGCCATGAACTCGGCCATCCAGCTGAGCTTGTGCCAGGTGGGGGCGGGGTTCATCAGCAAGGGCGCGTCTTTTTTGAACATCCACTTCAGCCCCTTGATGATCGTGGACGGGTGTGTCCAGACCTCGGCGTTGGAGGCCGACAGCTGACCACCGTTGGCATAGGATGTTTCCATGCCGGGGTAGCGGTTTTTCTCGATCAGGGTGACTTGGATGCCTTGTTGGGCCAGGGCGTAGGCGGATGTGACGCCGGTGATGCCGCCGCCAATGATGACGATGTGCTTTTTCATAAGGAGTTTTCTCTTCAAATCGTCTCAAACAGGTGGACACGCAGCGCACCGGATGTGCGCGGCATGACCCCCTCTGTTTGAAACCTGAGAGATTCACCTCGGATGAGGCTTGCTCCTGCGGTGGCCCCGGGTGACGAACCCGGGGCGCTCTTCAGAGTTGTTGACACGGATGTGTCGACCTGCATCGGTCCTTTGGCCTGAGAGTTTCCGGGGTGGTTGCTCCTTCGGCGCTGTCTGCTGTGGCGGACAGTCTCTCCCGATGCGGGTATTGGTGCTTAAGGGCGTTGTTCTTTGTGGTGAAGGTTTGGGGTTGGGCTTGCATCGTGATCGGAGACCGCTCCAATGGTGCTCGGTCGTAGGTCGGCGGCTTCAGCCCCGACATGGGCTTGTGCCACAGCGACCCAGCGTCGGGGCTGAAGCCACCGACCTACAGGGTTGTTTCTTTCCATGATGCTGTTTTTGAGGAAGGTATCTGCAACTTCGATCAAAACAGATCAGGCGTAGTCGCTCAGCGGAATGCAGCTGCAAAACAGGTTGCGGTCGCCGTAGACGTTGTCGACACGGCCCACTTGTGGCCAGTACTTCACGCTGCCCGGCACGCGCTGGGCTTGCGCTGCACCGACCTCGCGGCTGTAGGGGCGGTTCCATTCGCCGCCCAGCAGGCTGTCTGCGGTATGGGGCGCGTGTTTCAGCGGGTTGTTGTCTTGCGGCCAGCTGCCGTTTTCCACCAGACGGATTTCTTCGCGGATGGCGATCATCGCGTCGATGAAGCGGTCCAGCTCTTGCAGCGTTTCGCTCTCGGTGGGCTCCACCATCAAGGTGTTGACCACCGGAAAACTCAGGGTGGGCGCGTGGAAGCCGTAGTCCATCAGGCGCTTGGCCACGTCTTCGGCCATCACACCACTGGTCTCCTTGAGGCCTCGCAAATCCAGAATGCATTCGTGGGCCACGCGACCGTTTTCGCTGGCGTACAGCGTGGGATAGTGTGGTGCCAAGCGTTTGCTGATGTAGTTGGCCGCCAAAATCGCCGCCTCGGTGGCGTGCTTCAGGCCCTCGGCACCCATCATGCGGCAGTACATCCAGCTGATCGGCAAGACCGCAGCGTTGCCCAAAGGCGCGGCACTGACAGCGCCCACGCCGTTCACCGGCAAGCCGCCTGTGGCGTGGCCTGGCAAGTAGGGCACCAGGTCTTCCACCACGCACACCGGGCCGACGCCGGGGCCGCCACCGCCGTGAGGGATGCAGAAGGTCTTGTGCAGGTTCAGGTGGCTCACATCACCGCCAAACTCGCCGGGCGCGGCCACGCCCACCAGGGCGTTCATGTTCGCGCCGTCCACGTAGACGCGCCCGCCGTGCTGGTGCACCAGTTCGCAAAGCTGCTTGACCTGTGTCTCGAACACGCCGTGTGTGCTGGGGTAGGTGATCATCACCGCAGCCAGGTTCGCGCTGTGCTGCTCGCACTTGGCTTGCAGGTCGGCCATGTCCACGTTGCCGTTTTCATCGCACTTGGTCACGACCACGGTCATGCCGACCATTTGGGCGCTGGCCGGGTTGGTGCCGTGCGCGCTGGAGGGGATCAGGCAAATGTTGCGGTGGCCCTGGCCTTGGGCGCGGTGGTAGGCCTGAATGACCAAGAGACCCGCGTATTCGCCTTGGGAGCCCGCGTTGGGCTGCAGGCTGATGCCTTTGTAGCCGGTGGCCTGGCACAGCCAGTCGCGCAGCTGCTGGTCCAGCAGTTGGTAGCCTGCCAGTTGGTCGGCGGGTGCAAAGGGGTGCACGCCCGCAAACTCGGGCCATGTGATGGGGATCATCTCGCTGGTCGCGTTGAGCTTCATGGTGCAGCTTCCCAGTGGGATCATGCTGCGGTCCAGCGCCAGGTCTTTGTCGGACAGCTGGCGAATGTAGCGCAGCATGCCGGTCTCGGAGTGGTAACGGTTGAACACCGGGTGCGTGAGGAAGGCGCTGGTGCGGCGCAGCGATTCAGGGATCAGGGGCTCAATGCCTTTTTCGAACGACTCGAGGTTGGGCAGGGCCTGACCTTGGGTGGCCGATTCGCTGGCGAACACTTGCCACAGGGCGTGGATGTCCTCTCGCGTGGTGGTCTCGTCCAGCGAGATCGACACGCTCTTGTCGCAAGCCTTGCGCAGGTTGATGCCGGCGTGCAGGGCGCGTGCGATGAGCGAGGCCGAGGACTCGCCGATGGCGATCCACACGGTGTCAAACGCGGTGTCTTTGCGCAACTTGAAGCCCAGGCTCTGCAGGCCTTGCGCGAAGATCGCTGTGTAAGTCGCCACGCGGCGGGCAATGCGCTTCAAGCCCTCTGGGCCGTGGTACACGGCGTACATGCTGGCCACCACGGCGGGGAGCACCTGCGCGGTGCAAATGTTGCTGGTGGCTTTTTCGCGGCGGATGTGTTGCTCGCGGGTCTGCAGGGCCAGGCGGTAGGCGGGTTTGCCGTGCACGTCCACGCTCACACCCACCAGACGGCCTGGCAAGGAGCGCTTGTATTCGTCGCGGCAGGCCATGTAGGCGGCATGCGGGCCACCTGCACCCATGGGCATGCCAAATCGTTGCGTGGTGCCCACCACGATGTCGGCGCCCATTTCGCCTGGGGGCTTGAGCAGGGTGAGGGCCAGCAGGTCGGCGGCCACGATGAATGCGGCGGATTGCGCGTGGCTTTGCGCGGCATAGCCGCTCAGGTCTTCCACCAGCCCGGTGCTGCAGGGGTACTGCACCAGGGATGCGAAGTGCTCGGCGTTCAGCGCAGCGGTGAAGGCGTCGGCACTTTGCGGCACCAGCACCTCAATGCCCAGCGGTTGGGCGCGCGTCTGGATCACTTCGATGGTTTGCGGGTGGCAGGCGCGCGAGACCACGAAGACTTTGCTTTTGCTCTTGACCGTGCGCATCGCCAAGGTCATGGCCTCGGCGGCTGCGGTGGCTTCGTCCAGCATGGAGGCGTTGGCAATGTCCATGGCCGTGAGGTCGGTCACCATGGTCTGGAAGTTGACGAGCGCTTCCATACGGCCTTGGCTGATCTCGGCCTGGTAAGGCGTGTACGCGGTGTACCAGGCGGGGTTTTCCAGGATGTTGCGCAGGATCACGCCCGGGGTGTGCGTGCCGTAATAACCTTGGCCGATGTGGCTTTTGAGCAAGCGGTTCTTTTGCGACAGGGCTTTGAGTTCTGCCAAAGCCGCCGCTTCGGTGATGGGCGCAGGCAAGACCATGTCCTGGGCGCGGGCGATGCTGCGCGGCACGATGGATTCGATCAAAGACCGGCGTGATGCCTCACCGATCACGCCCAGCATGTGCTGCTCGTCGGCACCGCTGATGCCGATGTGGCGCGCGATGAATTCGGACGGGTTTTCGAGGTCGCCCAAGGGCTTGAGGGTGGACATCAGCATGCGTGGCTCCGGTTAAAACATTCGGCAAGTGGCACGGCGTGCCATTTGCCCAAGGTTCTGGATATTTGCGCGTTCTGTTGGGGTTCTTTGGTGAGCGCGCATTGTGTTTTTGTCATGCCCGACTTGATCGGGCATCCATGGACCCCGGATCAAGTCCGGGGTGACATGAGCAGGTTCAGCCGGCAGAAAACGCTTTGTAAGCGGTCTCGTCCAGCAGGGCATCGGTTTGCGCTGGGTTGGACAGCTTGACCTTGAAGAACCAGCCTTTGCCCAGCGGGTCGGTGTTGGCCAGCGACGGGTCGCCGCGCAGTTCTTCGTTGACTTCGGTGATCTCGCCGTCTACGGGCATGTAGACGTCGGCAGCGGCCTTGACCGACTCGACCACGCCAGCGACTTCTTTGGCGGCAAAGGTCTTGCCCACTTCGGGCAGGTCGACAAACACCACATCGCCCAGCGCATCTTGCGCGTGGTGGGTGATGCCCACGACAGCGGTGTCGCCGTCAATTTGCAACCATTCGTGGTCTTCGGTGTACTTGATCATGAGGGGGCTCCTTGTGTATTGAATTGGGGTCAGATCCCAATTGTTTGCCTTGATCGGCGATGTGTTTTTAATTGGGATCTGACCCCGATTAAGTGAATTGGGATCTGACCCCGATTAAGTGAGGCTTTAGCCGCGGAAATAGCGGTTGGGCACGAAGGGCAGGGGGCTGACTTGCATGGGCACGGCTTTGCCGCGCACCATGGCGTTCAGACGTGTGCCCGACGCCGCGTATTCTGCCTGCACATAGGCCAGGGCCACGGGCTGGTCGGCGGTGGGGGCCAGCAGGCCGCTGGTGACTTCGCCCACTTTTTGCCCGGCGTCGTTGTGCAGCTCGACATGCTCGCGCACCGGCACGCGCTCCAGGCCCACCAGGCCCACGCGCAAGCGCTGTGCTGGCGCTGAGCCATCCAGTTGTGCAAGCACCTTGTCGGCACCGGGAAAGCCACCAGCGCGGGCACCGCCGGTGCGGCGCACCTTTTGCATGGCCCAGTTCAGGTTGGCTTCAACCGGGGTGGTGGTGGTGTCGATGTCGTTGCCGTAAAGGCACAGCCCGGCTTCCAGGCGCAGTGAGTTGCGGGCACCCAGGCCAATCGGCTTGACCTCGGGCTGGGCCAGCAGGATGCGGGCAAAGGCCTCGGCCGCGTGGGCGGGCAGGGAAATTTCAAAACCGTCTTCGCCGGTGTAGCCGCTGCGCGTCACATACAGCTCAGCGCCTTCCCAAGTAGCAGCCGTACCAGTCATGAATACGAGTTGCTCAACCCCGGGCACAAGGCGCTGCAATGCGGTGACGGCTTGTGGGCCTTGCAGGGCGAGCAAGGCGCGGTCAAATTGCGGCTCGATGGAGCAGCGGCTGCCAATGCGCTCTTGGATGTGGGCCAAATCGCCGTGTTTGCAGGCGCCGTTGACGATCACAAAAATGTCCTCGCCCCTGTTCACAAACATCAGGTCGTCGATGATGCCGCCCTCGTCATTGAGCAGCAGGCCGTAGCGTTGTTTGTGGACGCCCAGACCGGTCACATCCACCGGCATCAGGCTCTCGAAAGCGGCTGCGGCGTCTGGTCCTGTCAGGCGCAACTGACCCATGTGCGAGACATCGAATAAGCCTGCGGCATTCCGGGTGTGGTGGTGCTCAGCGGCTAAGCCTGCCGGGTATTGCACGGGCATGCTGTAACCGGCAAAAGGCACCTTGCGTGCGCCCAGGTCGGTGTGCAGCGCGTTCAAAGGGGTGGTGAGCAAGTCGGCAGAAGCGGTCACAAAAACTCCAAGGGCAATGAAAAGCCACAGCACTTGCTGTGGCGCTTGCCCTCGCTGTCCGCTTTACCTGAGAGATTCGCCGGGAACGTCAGCCATAAGCCAATCGTTCTGCGGGTTGCTCCTTCGGTGGATGCCGTGGATCGATGTCCCGGCACCTCTCTCCAGTGAGGTAACGCCTTTGGAAAAAGCGTTTTGTCAGTCCTTTTGCCTGAGCGTTCAGCAGCTTGTCACAGCGCCTGCGCCTTCGGCGGCCTGACTTGTTTCACGAGGAAGACAAGTCAGGCACTCTCCTGACGATTTAGATTTTAACTTTATTTGTTGTACACCAAATCCCGCAAGGCCAGCGATATCTCGGGCACGTAGCTGACCAGCATCAGGCACGCCAAGATCACGCAGATAAAGGGGATCAGGTCTTTGATGATCCGATCGAGCGAGATCTTGGCCACCGTACAGGCCGCAAACAGGTTCACGCCGAAAGGCGGGGTGATCATGCCCAGCGCCAGGTTGACCACCATGACCGTGCCAAAGTGAATCGGGTCAATGCCGAAGTGGATGGCGACTGGAACCAAAATCGGGGCCAGCACGATGATGGCTGCGCCGGTTTCGATGAACATGCCGATCACGAACAAAGCCGCATTGACGCCCAACAGGAAGTAGAACGGGGATTGGAGTACTTCTTGGAGCCAATGACCAATAATTGCGGGCACGCCCGCACGGGTGATCATGAAGGCGAACAGGCCCGCGTTGGCGATGATGAACATGATCACGGCGCTGGAAATGACCGATTTACGCAAGATAACGTAAATGTCTTTCAGGCCGATTTCGCGGTAAATCAAGGTGCCGACAAGGAAGGAATAGAGCACTGCCACGGCTGCAGCTTCGGTGGGCGTGAAAATGCCGCCGTAGATACCGCCCAGCACGACCACCGGCATGAAAAGTGCCCAGCCCGCTTGCCAAGTGGCTTTGCCAAAGCTGAGGCGCCCGTCACCGTCGTTTTTGCCCCACCCCTTGTACTTGGAATACAGCCATACAAATACCATGAGCGCGCCGCCGATCAAAAGGCCCGGTCCAACCCCAGCGACAAACAATTCACCAATGGAAACCTCGGCGCTCACACCAAAGAGAATCATGGGAATTGAGGGCGGAATGATGACGCCCAATTCAGCAGCGGTGGCTTGCAAGGCTGTGGCCCAGGGCCTGGGGTAACCGTGTTTGATCAATGCCGGGATCAGGATCGCGCCGATGGCAAAGGTGGTCGCCACCGATGAGCCCGAGACGGCTGCGAAAATCATGCAGGTCAACACACAGGTGATGGGCAAGCCGCCTTGAATTCCCCCCACGATGCTCTTGGCAAATTCGACCAGGCGCTTGGAGATGCCGCCTGTTTCCATCAGGTTGCCCGCCAGGATGAAGAAGGGGATCGCAGCCAGGGGAAACTTGTTGATGGAGTTGAACATTTCCTTGACGGAAATGAGCATGTTGGCTTCGGTAATTTGTATGCCCACCACGGCCGACAGACCGATGGACACGGCCACAGAGATGCTGAGTGCAAAGCACAGCATCATGGTAAATAGCATTGCAGCACTCATTGCGCGTTCTCCAATTCCATTCGCTGCGGATCCAGCCAATTGCCGATGATGCCAATCATGCTGAAGACCGCGCCCACAGGCATGGCCAGATAAGCCCAGAACATGGAAACACCTTCCAGGCCAATCATCGACTGCACGCTGCCCCGGTTGGCATAGTCCCAACCCCACCACAAGATGATGGCGCTGAGAGTCATTGCGGCGATGGCCACGAAAGTGTCCAAAACGCGTCGCATACGCTGACCGCTCAGGCGGTAGAGCAAGTCAACACTGACCATGGCCCCTTGACGAAAAGCGGTGGGAATGCCCAGAAATACCATCCAGATGAGGCTAAAGCGGATCAGCACTTCGGTCCATTCTGCAGGCGATTCCAGGATGAACCGGGTCACGATCTGATGCATGCCAAAGGCCGAGGCCAGCGCCATCATGACGCAGGCGAGCATCATCGAAAACGATGTCGTCCAATGCTCAAAGCGCAAAAAGAGTAGTTTCATTGGAACTTCGCTTTGTATGAAAGAAAAACGCCCGCCAGTTTTTGAGCTGGTCGGGCATTACAAAGAAGCTTCAAATCACTTGAAGTTGCGAATGCGGTCCAAGTTGGCCTTGCCGAATTTCTTTTCAAACTCTGCGTTCACAGTTGCCATCGTGGCAATGAATTTGGTCTTGTCAACATTTTCGACAACGTTCATGCCACGTTTGCGCAATTCGGCCACACCACCCGCATCGTCTTTGTCAACACGGGCGCGGTTGGCTTTGGCACCTTCTTTGGCCGCATCCAAAAAAATCTGCTGGTCGGCTTTGCTGAGCTTGTCAAAAACCGCTTTGTTCATGATGAAAACAGAAGGTGAGTAGACGTGACCAGTCAGTGTGATGTGTTTTTGGACCTGATCTAAATTGGCAGCCAGAATCACTGAAAGTGGGTTTTCTTGACCATCGATCGTGCCGGTCTGCAAGGCGGTGAAAACTTCCGGAAATGCCATAGGCGTGGTCACGATGCCCAGCCCTTTGTAAGCCGCCACGTGCACTGGATTTTCCATGGTG
Organism: Comamonadaceae bacterium; assembly: GCA_027486555.1. Taxonomy (GTDB): domain Bacteria; phylum Pseudomonadota; class Gammaproteobacteria; order Burkholderiales; family Burkholderiaceae_C; genus Limnohabitans_A. The sequence continues at coordinate 32,865 of JAIXOX010000075.1, read as the reverse complement.
CGCATTTTGAGACCCTTCAGGTCATCCGGGCCATTGACTGATCGCTTGTTGTTGGTCATGTGGCGCACGCCATTTTCAGTCCAAGCCAAAGCCTTAAAGCCTTTAGGTTCAAATTTGGCCAACAACTCTTGTCCGATAGGGCCATCGAGCACAGCCCGGGCATGGGCTTTATCACGGAACAAAAACGGCACATCCAAGATGGCTGTTTCGGGGACAAAGTTGGGCACGGGGCCGGTTGAGCCGTGACCTAACTCTTGCGTGCCCAGCTGGACTGCTTCCATGACCTCGCGCTCACCGCCCAATGAACCAGAGAAAAAGTTCTTGATGACGATCCGACCGTTGGTGCGCTTTTCAACCTCTCTGGCCAAAGTGACAACCGCTTCACCCGCGTGTGAGTTTTCAGCGACGGAAATTGCATTACGCATGGTGATTTGGGCTTGTGCTTGGGTCGATGCCGAGACCATGAAGCCAAAAGAAATGCCCATGTAAATAAAAAGTTTGCTTAATTTCACGAAAGAACTCCTTGGGGATGGATGCAACAAAAAATACTTTGTCCGCTTGTTGTTGTGCAACCTTACTGTTAGTGGGTGCAAATACCAATAAGGGTTTTCGTGGGGTTTGAACGGTGCTGGGGAGTGGGGGGTCAATTCATTCAGATCACTTGACAGCTTTGCTTGAAAGAGCAAGAGTCCATCTGAGTCAAGCGCTCCAATTTTTAAACAGCAGCACATCCACACAAGGCAGAACATGAGCATCAACAACTCAAACCTATTCAAAGTAGGCATCACCTCCGATGTCTTGATGAGCAATGGCGAGCCTATCTTTGGCCGAGAGGTATTTGATATCTTGAACCAACCCGGATTGGCGTGGGAGTACATGGATGCGCACCCTGAAATTCTTCCCGAACATGTCGAGCGTTACGATGCAATATGCGCCATGCTGACCCGTTTGACCCCGGCCAGTGTGATGACCGACAAGCCCAGGCTCAAGTTGATTGCGCGCTTTGGGGTGGGCTATGACACCATCGACTTGGACAGTTGCAAAAAGGCGGGTATCTTGTTGACCATTGCGCCCGATGGTGTTCGCCGTCCCGTGGCTGTTTCGGCCATCACCTTCATGTTGATGCTGGCCCACAAAGTAGGCATCAAGGACAGGTTGACCCGAAGTGGCCGCTGGGCTGAAAAATCCGATCACATTGGCACTGGACTGACGGGCCGGGTACTCGGTTCGATTGGGGTGGGCAACATCGGTGCCGAGATGTTTCGTTTGGCCAAGCCATTCGACATGCATTTCATGGCCCATGATCCCTATGCGGACAAAGAACTGATGGCCTCGCTCGGCGTGGAACTTGTGGATTTAGAAACCTTGTTTGCACGCTCTGATTTTCTGACGGTCAACTGTCCTTTGAATGACAAAACCAAGGGTCTGGTGAATACGCGTTTGTTGGCCTTGATGAAAAAAACAGCCTACTTGATCAACACCGCGCGTGGGCCCATTGTTGATGAATCGGCGCTTTATAACGCTTTGGTTTCACATCAAATTGCAGGTGCAGGGCTGGATGTGTTTGAGGTTGAGCCCACGCCAGCCGACAACCCCTTGTTGCAGTTGGACAACGTGGTCGTGACCCCACATGGCATCTGCTTCACCGATGAATGCATGCAGGCCCTGGCGGCCAGCGCTTTTCGCGCGGTCGTTGATGTCATGAATGGGCGCAAGCCGCCCTACGTTGTGGCCACTTGAATCGCCTTAACTCTTTAACTTGAAAGCCCATCCATGAGCCACTCTGTCCATTTAAAACCTGTATTGATGTCCGGTGAAGTCGTGGCGGGCGCCATGGTTTTTGAGTTCTTTACACCCGGAATTTCCCGCATTTTGGCCAATGCCGGGGCCCGGTTTGCCATCTACGACATGGAGCATACGGGCATGGGATATGAAACCCTGAAGTGGTTATTTGCCACATCAGGCGGCTTGAACATGGAGTCTATGGTGCGCGTCCCTACTGGGGGCTACACCTGGATTGCCCGAGCGCTGGACTTGGGCGCCAGAGGTGTGATGGTGCCGATGGTAGAGACTTTGTCGCAGGCCGAGGAATTGGTGCGTGCATGCCGTTACCCACCAGCCGGCAGACGGGGTGCTGCTTTTGGCTTTGCCCAATGCGATTACCTTGGGGGGAGCGTGGTCGAGAAAATGCACGACTACCATGCCCGAACCTTGTTGATTGCTCAAATCGAAACGGAACGGGGTTTGCAAAACGTGGAAGAAATTGCCTCAGTGGACGGCGTGGATGTGTTGTGGGTGGGTCACTTTGACTTGTCTAATTTCATGGGAATCCCGGGGCAATTTGATCACCCTGACTTTTTGGCGGCCATGCAGCATGTGGCTCAAGTGGCCAAAAAACATGGCAAGGTTGCTGGCTTTATGGCGACCGACAAACCTTGGATAGAGCGTGCCAAAAGCATGGGCTACACCATGCTGGCGGCAGGCACCGACACGGGCTTGTTGCAACAGGCACTGGGTCAGTTGGTTGAGACCATTGACATGAAAACACCAGTCTGAACCAGTTGCGCCTCACATGCCGGTGTAATTCGGCCCACCACCGCCTTCGGGCGTGACCCAGACGATGTTTTGCGTTGGGTCCTTGATGTCGCAGGTTTTGCAGTGCACACAGTTTTGAGCATTGATCTGCAGGCGATCCGAGTTGTCTTCGTTCTTCACGTACTCGTAAACACCAGCTGGGCAATAGCGGCTCTCAGGCCCGCCATACTTGGCCAGGTTGATGCCCACGGGCACTGAGGCGTCTTTCAACGTGAGGTGCGCTGGCTGGTTTTCTTCGTGGTTGGTATTGCTGATGAAGACGCTGGAGAGGCGGTCAAAGGTCAGCTTGCCGTCTGGCTTGGGGTAATCGATCTTGGGGCAATCGGCCGCAGGCTTCAGATACGTGTGGTCGGCTTTGTCACGGCGCAACGTCCACGGAATGTGGCCGCGCAAGACAAACTGCTCAAATCCGTTCATGAGCGTCGCCACCGGCAGGCCCTTCTTGAACCAGGTCTTGAAGTTGCGCGACTTGTTGAGTTCGGTGTAAAGCCAGCTGGCTTCAAAGGCCTCAGGATAGGCGGCCAATTCGTCGTGCTGACGGCCTGCCTGCAATGCGTCGTAAGCGGCTTCGGCGGCCAGCATGCCGGTTTTGATGGCGGCGTGGCTGCCTTTGATGCGGCTCACATTCAGGTAACCGGCATCGCAACCCACCAACGCGCCACCCGGGAACACCGTCTTGGGCAGGCTCATCAAGCCGCCGGCCGTGATGGCGCGTGCGCCGTAGCCAATGCGCTTGGCGTTCACTTCACCCTTGTCGTTGGTGAAGTACCACTTGATGTTGTTGTGGGTTTTCCAGCGCTGGAACTCTTCAAACGGGCTGAGCCAGGGGTTGGCGTAGTCCAGTCCGACCACGTAGCCGATGGCGATCTTGTTGTCTTCCATGTGGTACATGAACGCACCGCCGTAGGTGTCGTTGTTCATGGGCCAGCCAGCGGTGTGCATCACAAAACCGGGGGTGTGGCGTGAGGGATCAATTTCCCAAACTTCCTTGATGCCGATGCCGTAGGTTTGTGGGTCGCGGCCTGCGTCGAGTTTGTACTTGGCGATCAGCTGCTTGCCCAGGTGGCCGCGCGCGCCTTCGGCGAACACGGTGTACTTGGCGTGCAGTTCCATGCCCAGCTGAAAGTTTTCGGTCGGCTCGCCGTCTTTGCCTAGCCCCAAGTTGCCGGTGGCCACACCTTTGACAGATCCATCTTCGTTGTAGAGCACTTCGGCGGCGGTGAAGCCAGGGAAAATTTCCACGCCCAAATTCTCGGCCTGCTGGCCTAACCAGCGGGTGAAATTGCTCAGGCTGATGATGTAGTTGCCGTGGTTCTGTGCGCACTCGGGCAAGAAGATGCCGGGGGTGCGGATGGCTCCGGTCTCAGACAAGAAGCTCCAGGCGTCGTCGGTCACGGGTTGGTTGAGCGGGGCACCCAGTTCTTTCCAGTTGGGGAAGAGTTCGGTCAGGGCCTTGGGGTCCATGATGGCGCCGCTGAGGATGTGCGCGCCGGGCTCGCCGCCTTTTTCAAGCACAACGACCGATACGTCTTGGCCTTTTTCAGCGGCCAGTTGCTTGAGGCGGATGGCCGCGGACAGGCCGCCGGGGCCGCCGCCGACCACGACGACGTCGTATTCCATGGATTCGCGGGGGCCGTAGGTGCTGAGGATGTCTTCGGGGCTCATGAACGTCTCTTCTGGGGAAAGTGGTCAAAACAATGGCACAAACACAAAGTGTCGGGCGGGTGACTCATTTTATGCGGCTCTGCCCGACTTGCCCCGCACAATGGTGTCAACCGTTTTTGCCCACTTGGGTCCATTTTTGAAGGAGTTGTCATGGCTTATGAAATTGATTTGTCCGGCCGCGTGGCCTTGGTCACCGGCGCTTCCGGCGGGCTGGGTGCGCAATTTGCCAAAACTCTGGCCGCAGCTGGGGCGGGGGTGGTATTGGCCAGCCGCCGCATGGAAAAACTCAAGGACTTGAGGGCCGAAATCGAGGCTGCTGGGGGCGACGCCCATGTGGTCGAGATGGATGTGACCGACCGCCACAGCATTGCCGCGGCCGTGGCGCATGCCGAAACCGAGATGGGCAGCATCGACATTTTGGTGAACAACTCGGGCGTGAGCACCACCCAGCGCATCCAGGATGTCGCGGAAGAAGACTACGACTTCATCATGAACACCAATGTGCGCGGTGCGTTTTTTGTGGCGCAAGAGGTGGGCAAACGCATGCTGGCGCGCGCCAAAGGTGCAGCGCCGGGCAGCTTCACCGGCGGGCGCATCATCAACATTGCCTCGATGGCGGGCCTGAAAGTTTTGCCGCAAATTGGCGTGTACTGCATGAGCAAGGCCGCTGTGATCCAGATGACCAAGGCTTTTGCGGTGGAGTGGGGCAAGTTCGGCATCAACGTGAACGCGATCTGCCCCGGTTACATCGACACCGAAATCAACCACCACCACTGGCAAACCGAGCAGGGCCAAAAGTTGATCAGCATGCTGCCGCGCAAGCGCGTCGGCCAGCCGCAAGATCTGGACGCTTTGTTGATGCTGTTGGCCAGCGACCAGAGCCACTTCATCAATGGTGCAGTGGTTGCTGCCGACGACGGTTTTGCGGTGTGAGGGCCTTGCCATGAAATTGGCATTGCCAGAGCACAAAAAGCAGGTGTTTGAGCTGGTGATCCCCATCCGCTGGGGTGACATGGACGCCATGGGCCACGTCAACAACACGCTGTACTTTCGCTACATGGAGACACTGCGCATCGACTGGTTTGAAGCGATTGGTTGCCAAGTCAACCCGCAAGGCCAGGGGCCGGTGATCGTGAACGCCTTTTGCAATTTCTACAAACAGTTTGAGTTTCCAGGCAACATCCTGGCGAAGATGTTTGTGAGCGATCCGGGGCGCACCACGTTTGAGAGTTGGTGCACGCTGGAACGGACCGACCAGCCTGGTGTGGTGTTCGCCGCAGGCGGAGCAACCACGATTTGGGTGGATTTCCCCAACCAAAAGGCTGTGAACCTTCCAGACTGGGTGAGGGCCTTGGTCAGCGACTGAGCGCTCTGACTGTATGGGGGGAACGCACCCCCGTGCTCAAGGGCTTCAAGCGGTTGTTGAAGCCGTACCACCCACTGCACGCCATTGGTCTGCATGGCTCTGTAGCCAATCTTGCGACAAGGTGGCGCTGCCCACTTGCATGGGGTGAAAGTCTTTGCGGGTGTATTCCCAAACGGGCTTGGCCACGCGCCAGACCATGCCGTGGCGACCGAACAAGAACTTGCTGGCCGACCACCAAGTGGAGGGCTTGAACAGTGTTTTGTCGTGCCAGAGGTTGTTGACCGTCTGGCGAAAGACGTCGGTGCTGAACTGGATGGTCACGTACCAAAACCAGCGCATGCGCCAAGAATGGTTGCCGCCCAAGCGCTGGTATAGATCAAAGGCCACGCATTTGTGTTCGGATTCTTCAGCCGAATGCCAGCGCCACAAGGTTTTGAGGGGTTCTTCGGCCCCGGCAAACCAGTCACCGGGCTGGTCCATGCGCTCCAAGGTCAGATCACCAAAGATCGAGGTGTAGTGCTCAAAAGCTGCGGTGATGGCCAATTCGTGCAAATAACCCTTGGCGCTCTTGTTGAAAAACTCTTCGCGGCCCTTTTTTAAACGCCGCTCAGCGCGGGGACCCCAGTGGTTGACCAAACCTTGCTTTTCAAGTTGGGCGTTGTACAGAGCGTGAAGGTGGCGGTGCGTGGCCTCTTGGCCAATAAAGCCTTTGGCGACGCTTTTCAGGTCTGCGTTTTCGGGCGTGTCGGGCAAGGCTTTGGCACCGTTTTTGACCGCATCGATGAAGGATTGTTCACCGACAGGAAAGCTCATCGACAAGGCGTTGGCATACGCCGTCATGAAGGCGTCGCCACCGTTCCAATGGCGCGAAAAACCGTTGTTCAGGTCCACGCTCAAACGGCGAACGGTCAATTCGGTGGGAGAGGCTGTGGGTGTGTTCATGGAGATACCTTGGGTGATCGGTCAGAATGTGAACATTGTTCAGGTTTTGTAAAGACCTTGCAACTCGCGATTTACTCACATTTTTTGAGGGGCTTTTTCATGGTTTCTGCCAAAGCGGTCAAAACGACCACTCCTGCCAAAGCCCCGTCCAGCCTGCGTCGCCAGCCATCTCAGGCCAGATCGCAGCAAACCATGCAAACCTTGTTCAAAGCCGCTGCTCAGATTTTGGACAAAGATGGCGAGGGCGGGTTGACCACGAACAAAGTGGCTGCCGCTGCAGGATTTTCAATTGGCACGCTGTACCAATACTTTCCAAGCAAAGAAGCCTTGATGCGGGCCATGGCCGCAAGAGGGAAAGATTTGGTGCTGCAAGCGCTTGAGCGCTATTTGAGCGAACTGGAAAACCAGCACGATGTGCAGCAAGTCGATGGCCGTGAACTTCTGGGCAAAGCCATCCGCATATTGATTCGCGGTTTTGCCACTGGTGAGGGCCTCAGTCAGAGCTTGATTCGGACGTGCTGGACGCTGGAGCAGCCGGACGAAACGGCCAGCGCCGTCAGGCAGGTGTCGGAACGCTTGGCTATTTTCTTTGAACGCATTCAGCACCCTGCCTTGCATTCACCGAGTTCGGCGCAATGGTTTGTACTCACCCGTTCGGTGATTGGCACTTTGCGCAGTGCCAGCCTGGAAAAGTCACCATGGCTTGGCAACCCGGCTTTTGAGGCGGCTTTGCTGCAAATGGCTTGGGCCGTGTTGGCCCGGGACACAGGCCGCTCAGTTTGAGCAGGACCTTGTGTTGGCTGCGCCTCAGTCGCCTTTGACGATGCCTTCGCGCCGGGGGTCGGCCCCGCCAAACCACCCTTTTGGGGTGCGTTCAATGGCTTGCAAGCCGCTGGTCATGTCCATTTCGCGAACCTCATGTCCCAGGGCCTTGAGGGTGTCCATTGTGCTGCGGTCAAAACGCTGGGCTTCCAAAAAAGTGGGGCCACCCAGCGTGCCGAAGTTGGGCAGGTCAATCGCTTGCTGCGCGTTCAGGCCCCAGTGCAAGGTGCCTGTGAGCAGCTTGGCGGTGTAGTGGATGATGGCCGCGCCCCCGGGGCTGCCGCCGCTCATGAGCAACTGGCCTGTGGTTTGGTCAAACACCAGCGTGGGCGACATGGACGAGCGCGGGCGTTTGCCGGGCTCGACCCGGTTGGCAATCGGGCGGCCCTGCGCGTCGGCGGGGGCCAAGCTGAAATCGGTCATCTCGTTGTTGAGCAAAAAGCCACCAGGGCGAGCCGGGTCGGTGGTGACCATGCGGCGTGAACCAAAAGCGGCTTCGATGGTGGTGGTCATGGCCACGGCGCGGCCTTGTGCATCGACCACGCTGATGTGGCTGGTGCCGTATTCGGTTTGTGGGGGCATGGGGGCAAAACTGGTGGTTTTGCCACCGGGCTGGCCCGCTGGGGCCGCTTTCATGGCTTGGTCGCCAATCAGCTGGCTGCGTTCGCGCAAGTAGCCGGGTGCCAGCAGGCTGCGCCAGTCGCCAGCGGGGGCGCTCACAAATTCAGGGTCGGCCACATACTGCGCCCGGTCCGCAAATGCCAAGCGCGAGGCTTCGGTGTAACGGTGCAGCCAGTCGGGTGCGGGCAGGCCGCCTGCCAGCTCGGGGCCTTGGGCCTGGGTCTGGCCCAGCATGCCCAAAATCTGTCCGATGGCGATCTGGCCCGATGAAGGTGGCGGGAAGCCGCAGATGCGGTAAGCCCGCGATGCGGCGGTGTGGTCAAAACACAGGGCCTCGCGCGTGCGGGGCTGGTAGTTGGCCAGGTCTTGCAGGCTCAGGGTGCCAGGGCGGGGTGCTTGGGCCGTGCGTGCCACCATGGCCTGGGCCACCGGCCCTTCGTGCAGGGCGTGGCTGCCCTCTGCGGCAATGCGTCGCAGCACATGGCCGTATTCGGGGTTGCGCAGCACATGGCCTACGGGCCAGGCTTGGCCATCGGCTTGGTAGAAAAAGCGCAGCGCCAGCGGGTCTTTTTTGAGCAGCGCATCGGCTTGCAGCAGGCTGTGCAAGCGGGGGCTGACCCGAAAACCTTGCTCGGCCAGGGTGATGGCGGGTGCCATCAACTGCGCCCAAGGCAGGTGGCCGTGCTGGCGGTGCGCTGCCTCCAGCATGCGCACCACACCGGGCACGCCCACCGAATGGCCGCTTTGCACGGCATCCGCGAACGGCAGCGGTTTGCCCTGGTCTAGAAACATGTCGCCGCGTGCGCCAGCGGGGGCGGTCTCGCGCCCGTCGTGCGCCGTGACTTTTTGGCCATCAAAGTGCAGCAAAAACGCGCCGCCGCCAATGCCGCTCGACTGCGGCTCCACCAGGCCCAGCACCATTTGCACAGCAATGGCGGCATCGAGCGCCGAGCCGCCTGCACGAAGCACTTGGTGCCCCGCATCGGTGGCCAAGGGATTGGCTGCAGCCACGGCTTGGCGCGTGAAGGCCCAGCCTGGTTTGGTGTTGTTGCCGCTGGCCGCTTCGGGTTGCATGGCCTGATCGGGCACGCTGTAACGCAGGGCGTTGCTGGGGGGCTGGGTGCTGCAGGCGCTCAAAAGCGCCAGCAAGATCAGGCTCAAAGGCAAAGGTGTTTTCATGTGTTCCCTATTTGGTAGACAAACGCATTTGCCCGCTCGATGGTGGCGATGGGGCCTTTGAATTTATTCCATATTCATTTTAAGGTTTCAAAATTTGCGAACTTTGCAACGCTGCCTTCAGTTGAGGCAAAAGCCGGTGGGCCTCCATCTCGCCCAACTGCCGGGCCATTTGGAAAAAAGCAGGTATGGGCGTGTGGCAAACCCCATGTCCGGGTGGATCACAAGACCAGCGTCTTCGATCGACATATCAGTGAATGACAATGGTAGAAGGTGTCAACATTGAGGGGGTCAACATGTCGTCTTTACCGTTTGCTGAAAGCCTGGGCGGCTCCGTACTGGCGTGGTCGGGGCTGAGCACAGCACAAAAAATACTCTGTGCATATGCGCTGTTGATGGCCATGGCTCTGCTGCCCTCCTTGGCCTTGTCTTGGGTTGATGTGCGCACGCTCCGCGAGGTGGGCATTTGGGCCAAGCCGATGAAGTTCATGGCGGGCACGGCGCTGTTTGCCTTGACCACCGTGTGGTTGACCACGCTGGTGCCTGGTGAGGTAGGCCACGAACAAAGCTTTCAGTGGATCGCTGCTTTGATCATCGTCACCTCTTTGTTTGAGGTGGTGTACATCACTTACCAAGCGTCGCTCGGTGAGGGCTCGCACTACAACACGACCGACCCTGTGCGGGCGATGTTGTTTGGCCTGATGGCGGTTGCAGCGGTGGGCTTGGTGGCGTCGCAAGCCTGGCTGGCGTGGGGCATTTGGAAAGCTTTGGGGACAGCGGTGCTCACTCCCACTGTTTTGGCGGTGCTTTTGGGCTTGGCCCTGACCTTTGTGCTGTCCACCGTGAGTGGCTTCATGCTGGGGGCAAAGCAGCCGCCTGCGGGTGTGGGCTGGCCGGTGGTGGGCTGGCACACCTGGCAAGACTTGCGTCCCGCGCATTTTTTGGCCGTTCACGCTCAGCAATTCATCCCATTGGCGGGCATCCTTGCTGAGCGGGTGGCAGGGAAGGCGGCCGTGCCCGTGGTGCTGACTTTCACGAGCGCATACATCGCAGCTTGGTTCGCCTTGAGTTGGATGGGCGTGGCGGGCTGAGTCAGCGGGGCTGCTGGTTGATCACTTCGGAGCCAGGCGAATCGCCCCATCCAGCCGGATCACTTCGCCGTTGAGCATGTCGTTTTCAATGATGTGCTTGGCCAGCTTGGCGTAGTCGTTCGGTGTGCCCAAGCGGCTGGGGAAGGGCACGCCAGCGGCCAGCGCATCTTGCACCTCTTGCGGCATGCCAAACAGCATGGGGGTGCCAAAAATGCCGGGGGCAATCGTCATGTTGCGGATGCCGTTGCGCGCCAGGTCGCGGGCAATGGGCAGGGTCATGCCGACCACGCCGCCTTTGGATGCGGCGTAGGCGGCCTGGCCGATCTGGCCGTCATAGGCGGCCACGCTGGCGGTGCTGATCAGCACGCCGCGCTCGCCGGTGGCTTCTGGCTCGTTTTTGCACATGGCTTCAGAGGCCAAGCGGATCATGTTGAAGGTGCCCACCAGGTTGACCATGATGGTCTTGGTGTAGACGGCCAGGTTGTGCGCGCCGTTCTTGCCGACGGTTTTTTCTGCAGGGGCAATGCCCGCGCAGTTCACCAGGCCCATCAGTTTGCCCATGACCACGGCCTGGGCCACCACGGCTTGGCCATCGGCTTCGTTGCTCACATCGCACTTGACAAAAGCGCCGCCCAATTCTTTGGCGATGGCCTCGCCTTTTTCGGCCTGCATGTCGGCAATCACCACCTTGCCGCCGTTGGCCGCCAGCATGCGCGCCGTGCCTTCGCCCAAGCCCGATGCGCCGCCGGTGACGATGAAAACTTTGCCTTGAATGTCCATGTGTTGCTCCTGAATTTGATTGACGTTACGTCAACTTCAATTATGCACAGATCGCGCGCCCGAAGGACTGCTAAAACGGGATGACGACAGGCATCCACTACCACGATCAAGGTAGCCGTTTACCGGCTTTTTTGGATGTACAAAGTCGGCCGCGTTTCTTAGCATGGTGAAGATGCGGGCCACCGGTTCGCTTGGCATTTGTACAGGAGACAAGCATGTCTGCAGACCTCACTTGGGACAAGAACGAAACCGTTTTGCTGCACACCGACGACAACTGGCGTCGAGCGTCTGAATTGCTGGCCACGGCAGACATCCAGGTCGGCGGCAGCAGGCCCTGGGACATGCGGGTGCACCACCCGGCCACGTTTGACCGCATCCTGACGCGGGGCAGTCTGGGACTGGGTGAGAGCTACATGGACGGTTGGTGGGATTGCGAGCAGGTGGACGAGCTGATCACCCGGATTTTGCGGGCGCGGCTGGACGAGCAGGTGGGCCGGGCCGGGTGGTTGTGGGCATCGCTCAAAGCGCGGCTGACCAATTTGCAGTCATCCCATCGGGCTTGGCAGGTGGGTGAAATGCATTACGACTTGGGCAACGATTTGTACGAAGCCATGTTGGACCCGTCCATGGCCTACAGCTGCGGTTATTGGACCGTGGCCCAAACCCTGACGCAGGCGCAAGAGGCCAAGCTGGACCTGATCTGCCAAAAATTGCAACTGAAACCCGGCATGACCCTGCTGGACATTGGTTGCGGTTGGGGCAGTTTGATGCTCTTTGCGGCCCGTCACTACCGGGTGCAGTGCGTGGGGCTCACGGTGTCCAAAGCCCAAGCCAGTTTGGGTGCACAAAAGTCGCGGGATTTGCCCGTGCGTTTTGAGTTGGCCGATTACCGGCAGTTCAACCCGCAGGGCGAGCAACGCTTTGACCGCATCGCTTCCATCGGCATGTTCGAGCATGTGGGACACAAAAATTACCGCGCCTACTTTGACATGGCCTGCCGCTGCTTGTGCGACGACGGCTTGTTTTTGCTCCACACCATTGGCAAAAAGAGGGCCGGTTCAAGCATCGACCCTTGGATAGAACGGTACATTTTTCCGAATGGGGTGTTGCCATCGGTGTCCGAAATTGCCCAATACAGCGAGGACACGTTTGTCATGGAGGATTGGCACAACTTGGGCGAGGATTACGACAAAACCCTGATGGCCTGGCATGCACGCTTTGAGGCCGCCTGGCCCACGTTGAAAGCCCGTTATGGCGAACGTTTTTACCGCATGTGGCGGTATTACCTGCTGTGCTGCGCAGGTACTTTCAGGGCCAGAGACAACCAGTTGTGGCAGGTGGTGCTGTCGCCCAGAGGCCAGGCAGGCGGTTACCGCAGGCCTTTGCTTTGAAAGCCTTGTGATGCGGTGCCTTATTCGTTATGGTTCATTTTGTGAAAGAACATGCGCAAGAAGAAAGCGCCCATGAACAGCATGAACACAATCACAGCCAAACTCATCAGCCCGTAATCGGTGGAAAACAAATCGCTCAGGATTTTCATGAGGAACTCCAGTGGAATAGATGAGGTTTCACTGTGCGCCCACGCTCAGCTTCTGTGTCTGATGAAAATCAAATCGGTCGCACAAAGTCGTGCTCCAATGCGCGGGTTGCTTTTTCCACCTTTTGCCCGGACCCCTCATGCCCAGCCCGTCTTCTGCAAACACCACTGTTTCCTCGTTTCAAGTCTGGCCCTTCTCTGCCCGATGGTTTCTGGTGCTGGGGGCCATCAGCGCTTGTTCCAGCGTGGTGTTCAGCGCCGCCTTCGCGCATTTGCCGGTGTTCGCAGGGGGCGTGCCCACGGCGGTGCAAACCGCTTTGAGTCAGCAGCAATTTCACTCGCTGGGCTTGTTGTTCACCGGGCTGGCGTTGCGGGTATTTGGGGCATCGCGTTGGCTGCAGTCAGCGGGCTGGCTCATGCTGGTGGGCTTGGTCTTGTTCAGCTTCAATCTTTACGCACGGCATGTGTTGGGGTGGGACGCCTTGCGCGCGCTGGTGCCTTGGGGCGGCGCGGCCTGGATATTGGCCTGGCTGGTTTTGGCCATGGGCTTGGCGCAGGGTGGTGGAAAAGCAAATCGGCAAGCTTGAGCTGAAAGCTTTTTCCTATGGGCTCGATAGAAACTACTCATGAGTAGAAACCCTAGGTTGCATTATGATTGCGACCAATGAGTTTTCTCATTCGATAGTTTTTTTAAACCACCCTAAGGAAATGACCATGTCCTCTTTGATCAATACCCAAGTCCAGCCTTTTAAGACCCAAGCTTTCCACAATGGCAAGTTTGTGCAAGTGTCCAACGAAACCCTCAAGGGCGAGTGGTCCGTGCTGATTTTCATGCCCGCAGCCTTCACCTTCAACTGCCCCACAGAAATCGAAGACGCGGCTGACAACTACGCCGATTTCCAGAAAGCCGGTGCCGAGGTTTACATCGTGACCACCGACACCCACTTCTCGCACAAAGTCTGGCACGAGACATCGCCTGCCGTGGGCAAGGCCAAGTTCCCCTTGGTTGGCGACCCGACGCACACCCTGACACGCGCATTTGGCGTGCACATTGAAGAAGAGGGCCTGGCTTTGCGCGGCACCTTCATCATCAACCCCGAAGGCATGATCAAGACCGCCGAGGTGCACTCCAACGAGATCGCCCGCGACGTGTCCGAGACCCTGCGCAAGCTGAAAGCCGCACAGTACACCGCCGCCAACCCTGGCCAAGTGTGCCCCGCCAAGTGGAAAGAAGGCGCCAAGACTTTGGCCCCTTCCATCGACCTGGTCGGCAAGATCTAAATCTCGGGTGCCCTGCTGGTCAGGGCGCTGAGTTCAGCGCATGCGGGCCACAAGCCTGCGTGCCTTGCGCTCAACGCATTCCCCCCCCAATTCCCCCAAATTCACCCTGTTCCCTGGCCTGCGCCACAAGTGCGGGTCCAAGTTCACTGCCCCCTGAAAACCGGAGATCACCATGCTCGACGACACCCTCAAAGCCCAACTTCAGCAATACCTGGCCTTGCTGCGCCAGCCGATCCGCCTGATCGCTTCGCTGGACGACAGCGAGACGGGCACCGACATGAAGAGCCTGCTGGAGACCATCGTGGGCCTGTCGGACAAAGTCACTTTGGACACCTCGGGCAACGATGCCCGCAAGCCGTCTTTTGTGGTGGCCCGCGAAGGCCAAAGCACGGGCGTGCGTTTTGCGGGCTTGCCTTTGGGCCACGAGTTCACCTCTTTGGTGTTGGCCTTGCTGTGGACCGGCGGTCATCCCCCCAAGGTCGAGGCTGACGTCATTGACAGCATCAAGGCCCTTGAAGGCAACTTCAATTTCGAGGTCTACATGTCGCTGAGCTGCCACAACTGCCCCGACGTGGTGCAGGCCTTGTCGCTCATGGCCATCGTCAACCCGCAGGTCAAAACCGTGGTGATTGAAGGTGGCGCGTTCCAGAAAGAAGTGCAAGAGCGCGAAATCATGGCCGTGCCCATGGTCTTTTTGAACGGCCAAGTGTTCGGCTCAGGCCGCATGTCGGTGGAAGAAATTGTCGCCAAACTCGACACCAAAGCCGGTGAGCGTGACGCCGCCAAGCTCGACGCCAAGGACCCCTATGAAGTGTTGATCGTCGGTGGTGGCCCCGCTGGCGCGGCTGCGGCTGTGTACGCCGCCCGCAAAGGCATCCGTGTGGGTGTGGCCGCCGAGCGTTTTGGTGGCCAGACCAACGACACCATGGCCATCGAGAACTACATCTCGGTGCTGGAAACCGATGGCCCCAAGTTTGCCGCTGCGCTCGAAGCGCAGGTGCGTCAGTACGGCGTGGACATCATGAACTTGCAGCGCGCCGCCCAAATCATCCCCGCCACCGAAGCCGGCGGCCTGGTGCAGATCAAGATGGAGAACGGCGGCACTTTGCAGGCGCGCACCGTGATCTTGTCCACCGGCGCACGCTGGCGCAATGTCAACGTGCCCGGCGAAGCCGAGTACAAAAACAAGGGTGTGGCCTATTGCCCGCATTGCGATGGCCCGTTGTTCAAGGGCAAGCGCACTGCGGTGATCGGTGGTGGCAACTCCGGCATCGAAGCGGCCATTGATTTGGCGGGCATCGTGAAGCACGTCACGGTGTTCGAGTTTGCCGACCAGCTCAAGGCCGATGCGGTGCTGGTGGCCAAGCTCAAGAGCTTGTCCAATGTCACCATCCACACCCACGCGCAGACCACTGAAATCACGGGCGATGGCGGCAAAGTCAACGGCATCCGCTACAAAGACCGCACCACTGGCGATGACCATTGGGTCGAGTTGGAAGGTGTGTTTGTGCAAATTGGCCTGATCCCCAACACCGAGTTCCTCAAAGGCACGGTTGAGCTGAGCAAAGTCGGCGAAATCGTGGTGGACGCCAAAGGCCACACCAACGTGCCCGGCGTGTTCGCCGCGGGCGATTGCACCACCGTGCCTTTCAAGCAGATTGTGATCGCTGCGGGTGAAGGTGCCAAAGCCGCGCTGAGCGCCTTTGACCACCTGATCCGTACCCCGGCCGCTTCTGTGGCTACCCCGGTGGCGCAGACCACAGCCGAGGCCGAACTGGCTTAAGCTGCCCTTTTTTCTTGTAACGCAGGAGTTTGGCCATGCCGTGTTTTCTGATTGATCCGACCCAAAAGACCCTCACCGCCGTCGAGGGCGGCGGTGACCTGGCCGGTGTGTGCGCCTTGATTGGCTTTGAGACGGTCGACAGCGACGAGATCGACGCCAACGGTGACCGGCTGTACTTTGACGAGAAATGCTTCATCCGCCAAACCCCTGGCGTGGGGCGTTTTCAGCTGGACAGTCTGGCCCCGGTGGCGGGCATGGGCGTGGTGGTGGGCTCTGGTGCCCAGGGCAGCCTGCAGACGCCGCAAGTCAGCCTTGAGGCCTTGATTGCACGCGTCAAGTTCCTGTGATGTCTGACCTCACTTAAAGCCCACGCGGTCCAGCATTTGCTGCACCTTGATCTGGTTCATGCCCACGGCGCTGATCGGCAGCAACTCGCTTTTGAAGCTGCCACCGGTCATGGCTTTGAGGGCCGGGTTGTCAAAGCTCACGCCCTTGGTCGCTGGCCACTCGTTGTTGCCGTTGGCAAAGTGGTTTTGTGCGCTGGGGCTGGCCAGGTATTCCAGGAACTTGACGGCGTTGTCACTGTTCTTGGCATGCCGAGCGACTGCGCCGCCTGCCACGTTCATGTGTGTGCCCCAGCTGCTTTGGTTGGGGAAGGCCACGCCGATTTTCTCGGCTACGGCTTTGTCGGCTGGGTTGGTCGAACGCATCATGCGGGCCAGGTAATAGGTGTTGGTGACGGCCACGCCGCATTCGCCTGAAGCCACACCCCTGATTTGGTCGGTGTCGCCGCCTTGCGGGCTGCGGGCCATGTTGCCGACCAGGCTTTTAAGCCAGACTTCCGTTTTTTGCGGTCCCAGGTGCTCGGTCATGGCGCCAAACAGGCTCAGGTTGTAGGGGTGCGAGCCGCTGCGGATACACAAACTGCCTTTGAATTTCGGATCGGCCAGCTTTTCATAGCTGTCCACATCGGTTTTGTTGAACTTGACTTTGTCGAATACGATCACGCGCGCCCGTGTGGACAAGCCAAACCAGGCGGTGCCGCCGTTGTCGGCGGGTTTTGCCCGAAGGTTGGCGGGGATGGCGTCTTCCAGGAGTTTGGATTTGACGGGCAAGAAAAGGCCATCGACCTCTGCGCGCCAAAGTCGGGCGGCGTCCACCAGCAAAATCACGTCGGCGGGTGATGCAGCGCCTTCGGCCTTGAGGCGGGCGAGAATACCGGCATCGTCGGCATCGACACGGTTGATTTTGATGCCTGTGGCTTTGCTGAAGTCGCTGTACATGACTTCGTCGGTGGGGTAGTGGCGGGCCGAGTAGATGTTCAGCACTTTGTCTTGTGCCATGCCCGAAGTGGATGCCCACAGGCAGGCGAAGCTCAGGATAGATTGGGACAGCGTCACGAACTTGACTTTCAATAGGATAGAAGCTCAAGTTTATCCTAAATGCGAATGGTTATCAATAAGATTTGAGGAATTCAATGAAGTCAGATTTAACGAAAGAAAAACTATTCAGGGTGGGGCGCAATCTGTGCTTGATCATGGGTATAGGGTTGTTGGCAGCGTGCAGCAGTGTGGTGCAAAGCCCTCAGACGGAGGCTGGTCGCGCCCCGGCCAAGGAAGAGTTGCGGGAATTGCGTTTGGGCTTGGCTTTGGGGGGGGGAGCTGCTCGGGGTTTTGCCCATGTGGGCGTGATTCAGGTTTTGGAAGAGGCTGGCTTGCGCCCGAGTTTTGTCACGGGGACATCTGCAGGGAGCCTGGTGGCCGCACTTTATGCGAGCGGCAAAACGCCCGTTGAACTTGTGCGGGTGGCTGAAACCTTGCAAGAGGCGGAAATCACCGATTGGATGCTGCCTATCTTGAACCGCGGTGCTTTGCGTGGTGAAGCCCTGGCCAAGTACGTCAACACCCAGGTGGGTGGGCGAACGCTTGAGCAGATGAAAATTCCGCTGGGCGTTGTGGCCACCGATTTGGGCAATGGGCAGGCGATGACTTTCCGTCGTGGCAATACCGGGGCTGCTGTTCGCGCATCCAGCGCTGTGCCTGGTGTGTTTCAACCTGTGCGTTTTGGTGACAGGGAGTATGTGGATGGAGGGCTGGTGTCACCGGTTCCCGTTCGACAGGCGCGAGAACTTGGGGCGAATTTTGTGCTGGCGATTGATATATCCAGTGATCCCATGGGCAATCCAGCTTCTGACACTTTCCAGATTTTGATGCAGACCTTCACGATCATGGGCCAAAGCATCAACACCTTGGCTTTGAAAGAGGCGGATTTTGTGGTTCGGCCAGCGTTGTCAGGCGTCAAGAGTGCTGATTTTGGTGCACGCATGAGGTCTATTGAAGCCGGCCGAGTCGCCATGCGTGAGGCGCTGCCGGGTTTAAAGCAGCGTTTGGCCGCATTTGAAGTTGGTCGATGATCTGATGAACAAGCAGCCCCGGCACGGGCTGTTTCGATGAGGTCTTGATAGGCCCGTAAAAAAAGGGCTGATCTTGCGATCAGCCCTCAAGTGAATCTCTGTTTCCGTGATGAAATTCAAAGAGATCCAAGGAGACAACTTGCAAAAAGTGACAGCCCACGAGCGGGGCTGCCTGCTTTGAAAAATTACTTTTTCTTGGCCACTTTGGTGGCAGCTGACTGGGTCACGGAGGCCAAGTTGGATTCGGCCATATCGGTGGCTTGCTTGACCGCTTTTTGAACCGATTCAAAGGCGGTGCTGGCAGCCGTGACGGCACCTTTCATCATGGCAACGGCTTGCTCGGAGCCGGCAGGTGCGTTTTGAGCAGCAGTGTCCACCAAAGCGGCAAACTGCTTTTGTGCAACGGCCGTTTGTGATTCGAAGGCTTTGGTGAACTCGCCACTGGTGCCCGTAGCAATGTCGTACAGGTGGCGGCTGTAAGCGGCAGTTTTTTCGGCCAAGGGCTGAAACAGGTTGGCCTGCATGGCCACCAGCTCTTGCGCGTCTTTCACACTCAAGACGGCTTGTGTGTTGTTGGCTGACTCGTCCAAGGCGGCCTTGGCTGCGCTCAGATTCAATTCAACCAGCTTTTCAACGCCTTCAAAGGCTTTGGCCGTCAAACCAAACAGGGTTTCAACGTTGGCTTTGTGCGAGGCGACGATTTGTTCGGGTGTCATCATGAAAGGCTCCAAAAAAAAGTGATTTCAGGGTAACTGCGCTGAAAATGACAGAAGTCACAGATTTGTTGCAGTGCAGCATGGTTTGGATTTTAAGGTTTCCAGGGACCAAAGCAAGAGCATGGACCCACTTCTGGCTCAGTTTAGAGTGGCTTATCTAGAATGGTTTTGTTTCGAATCAAACCATGCACGCTTACTACGCTGACCACTTTGTCCTGCCTTTGCCCGAAGGCCACCGTTTTCCGATGCGCAAATACAGCCGTTTGCGCGACCGATTGACGCAAGAGCTGCCCGGCGTGGTCATGCGTGAGGCCCCGGCTGCAAGTGTCGGCGAGCTGGCCTTGGTGCACACACCCACCTACATCCAGGGCGTGTCCACTGGCAACCTTGAGGCAGCCATGCAGCGCGAAATTGGTTTCCCGTGGAGCCCAGCCATGGCCGAGCGGGCCCGCCGCTCAGTGGGGGCCACGGTGGCCGCCGCACGCGATGCTTTGGCCCAAGGCGTCGCAGGCAATCTGGCAGGTGGCACGCACCACGCCTACGCGCACAAGGGTGGGGGCTTTTGTGTGTTCAACGACATCGCGGTGGCGGCTCGATTGATGCAAGCAGAGGCCTGGCGGCACCACCGGCGATCCTTGAACGTTGCGGTGATTGACCTGGATGTGCACCAGGGCAATGGCACGGCGCACATTTTTGTTAACGACCCGAGCGTGTTCACGCTGTCGCTGCACGGCGAAAAAAATTTCCCGTTTCGCAAGGAGCCCAGCGACCTGGACGTGGGCCTGCCCGACGGCTGCACCGACGAGCCTTATTTGGCCGCCTTACACCAAGCCTTGCAAACCCTGCAAGACCGTTTTGATCCGCAATGGGTGATTTATCTGGCTGGAGCCGATCCGCACGAGGGAGACCGGCTGGGACGGCTCAAATTGACAACCGACGGCATGCAAGCACGCGACCGGGTGGTCATGGACTGGGCTTGGCAGCGTAAACTTCCGGTGGTCATGTGCATGGGCGGCGGCTATGGCCACGACATCGAGACCACGGTGCAGGTGCAAATGCAGACTTGGGATGTGGCTTTGCAGTACTGGCGGCTGTGGCAAGGCTGGCACAATCGACAGCCATGAATTCGCCCGCGACACCCCCCACCAAACCCCAGGCAGACCCCCGCAGCAGCTACAAGGCGTTTCGCCCCATCAGCACCCGCTGGATGGACAACGACGTTTACGGCCATGTGAACAACGTGGTCTATTACAGCTGGTTCGATACCGCGGTGAATGCCACCTTGATTGAGCAGGGCGTGCTGGACATCCACGCGGGCACGACCATTGGCTTGGTGGTGGAAACCCAGTGTTTTTACTTCGCGCCTTTGGCTTTTCCTCAAACGGTTGACGCGGGCATCCGTGTGGCCAAGTTGGGGACGTCCAGCGTGCGTTACGAGGTAGGCTTGTTTGCCCAAGGTGAAGACCTGAGCGCCGCACGGGGCCATTTTGTGCATGTGTACGTGGACCGCGAAACCCGCCGCCCTGTGCCTTTGCCACCCGAACTCAAAGCATTTTTGGAGACATTGACATGAGCATTTTGGACATCGGACCCCAAGTCAGCACCCGCGTGAACGACCCGGCCAGCGTAGATGCGGCCATCTTGAGCCGCTTTTCGGCCCGCGCTTATTTGCCCCAAGCGGTGGACCGCAGTGTGTTGCAAGAGGTGCTGAGCATTGCCGCCCGTTCGCCCAGCGGGACCAACACCCAGCCATGGAAGGTGTATGTGCTGCAGGGCGCCAAGCGCGACGAGCTGGTGGCCAAGACCTGCGCTGCGCACGACGCCATCAGCGCCAATCCGGCCTTGGCTTCTGAATACGCCGAGTCGTATGATTATTACCCCGAAAAATGGGTCAGCCCCTACATCGACCGCCGCCGCGAGTGCGGTTTTGGTTTGTATAGCGTGCTGGGCATCGGCAAGGGCGACAAGGCGCAGATGCATACGCAGCACCAAAAGAATTTCCGGTTTTTTGATGCCCCAGTGGGCCTGATCTTCACCATCGACAAGGTGATGGGCCGGGGCAGTTTGCTCGACTACGGCATGTTTTTGCAAAGCATCATGGTGGCCGCCCGTTCGCGTGGCCTGCACACCTGCCCGCAAGCGGCTTGGAATGGCTTTTCCAAAATCATCTTGCCGCTGGTGGGCGCGGGTGAGAACGAGATGGTCGTTTGTGGCATGTCACTGGGTTATGCCGACGAATCTGCGCTGGTCAACACCTTTCAGACCACCCGTGTGGCTGGCCAGGACTTCACCCATTGGGTCGAATGACCTGTTTCATCTGAAGTCAAAGGCCTGAATTGGGATTCGAAGCACTCGCGCTGCAACTGCTCAATGGCCTGAGCCACGCCACCACCTTGTTCTTGATGGCCTCTGGGTTGACGCTGATTTTTGGCGTGACACGGATCGTCAACTTCGCGCACGGCAGTTTTTTCATGTTGGGCGCTTTGTGGTCGGCGCATGCGGTGACGAATTGGTGGCCTGTGATGGCCGAGACGGCTTGGGGCTATGGCGCTGTGATCTTGATGGGCGCTTGCCTTGCGGCTTTGCTCGGGGCCGTGACCGAAGTTTTGCTCTTGAAGCGCATGCGCCACGCGCCGCAGTTGTACCAATTGGTGGCCACTTTTGGCCTGACGCTGGCGCTGCACGACGCCATGCGCTGGTTTTTTGGCCCGCAAGAGGTGTTTGCGCCGCGCTTTCCGGGCCTCAAGGGCGCTGTGCAGTTAGGCGAGTCGTATTTCCCGACTTGGCAATTGTTCACCTTGGTGCTCGGGCCGCTGGTCTGGCTGGGCCTGCACCTTTTGCTCACCCGCACTTTGTGGGGGCAACGCGTGAAAGCCGCCACACAAGACCGCGACATGCTCGACGCGCTGGGGGTCAACCCCGCACCGCTCATGTTGGGCGTGGTCATGTTGGGCTGTGGCTTGGCGGGCTTGGCCGGGGCGCTGCAGTTGCCACGCGAGCCGGCCAATTTGCAAATGGATGTGAACGTGGTCGTTGAGACCTTTGTGGTCGTGGTCATGGGAGGGCTGGGCAGCATTGGCGGGGCCTTTGTGGCGGCGGTGCTGATCGGCGTGATCCACGCTTTGGGCCTGAGCTTTTTCCCGCAAGCCACTTTGGTGCTGGTGTTTTTGACCATGGCGGTGGTGCTGGTTTGGCGGCCGCAGGGCTTGGCCGGGGCGGCGGTGCACGGGGAGTTGCGCGAAAGCGTGCCGGTGTTTGCGCTGTGGCCTTTGGGACTGCTGGGTCGCGCCCTGTTTGTCGCGGTGTTTGTTGGTTTGACGTTGCTGGCTTGGGGGCAGGGCGATTACGGCCGTAGCCTGGCCGAAGACGTGATGGTGATGATGCTGTTTGGCCTGAGCCTGCAGTGGATGATGGCTTTGGGCGGTCTGGTCAGTTTTGGCCATGCGGCGTTTTTTGCGCTGGGCGCTTATGGCGCGGCGCTCGCGCATTTGCATGGGGGCGCGGGTCTTTTGGTCGCTTTGGCGGCAGGCATGGTGCTGGCGCTGGCTGTAGCGCTGGCTTTTGGTGCCTTGGTGGTGCGCAGCAGCGGGGTGTACCTGGCCATGCTGTCGCTGGCGCTGGCGCAAATGATTTGGGCAGGGGCCACGCAGTGGGTGGCGCTCACGGGCGGCGACAACGGCCTGATTGGCCTGCGTTTGATCTCGCCCGAGTCGCGTGCACTTTGGGATGCGGCGCTTTGCGTTTTCATGCTGTTGGCTCTGGCGGGCATGGCGCGGGTGGCCCTTTCCAGCCGGGGCGGGGCTTTGCAGGCTTTGCGCGATGCGCCCCTCAGGGCAGCGGCCAGTGGTTTGCCTGTGCAGGCGCTGCGCTACCAGGTGTTTGTGGGCAGCGCCACTTTGGCGGGGCTGGCCGGCGGTCTGTGGGCCGCGTTCAAAGGGGCAGTGTTCCCTTCGGTGGCGTCGGTGGCCATGTCCGTCGATGCTTTGCTGGTGATCTTATTGGGTGGCGTACACCAGCTGTGGGGCGCGGCAGTGGGCAGTGCGCTGCTGGTCTGGGGCGGGGCCGAGCTGGGGCAGGGCCTGGACTATTGGCGCGGTGTGTTGGGATTGGTCATCATGTTGGTGATGGTCTTGGCGCCAAGTGGTGTGTTGGGTGGGCTGCAGCTTTTGTTGCAGCGAACGCGACCTGCCAAGGAGCACACCGCATGAGCGCCAAGACCCCTTTGGCTTTGCAAGTGCAAGGCCTCGTTAAACATTTTGGTGGTGTGCGGGCGCTGGATGGCGTGGACTTTGATGTGCCTGCGGGCCAGTGCGTGGCCCTGATCGGCCCCAACGGTGCTGGCAAGTCGACCTGCTTTGCCTGTTTGGCTGGCCAGCAAGTGCCCACGGCGGGCCTAGTGCTGTGGCAGGGCCAAGCACTTTTAGGCAAGTCGCCCGCCGAGCGTCAGCGCTTGGGCGTGGCCCGCACCTTCCAGGTCGCGCAAACGTTTGAGGCGCTCACGGTGCTGCAAAACATCCAGCTGGTGATGCTCGGTGCTGCGCCTCTGGCTTGGTGGGACCGGCTGGACCGCCGCCAACCCGAGCGTGCTTTGCAGTTGGCCGCTCAAGCAGGCTTGCAAGATCAGGCGCACGCGACCGTGGCCGATTTGCCCTATGGCGCCAAAAAGCGCTTGGAGCTGGCAATGGCGTTGGCAGGCCTGCCCGAGCCGGGTGCCGAGCACGGGCAGTCTTTGTTGTTGCTGGACGAACCCGCCGCTGGGCTGGCCTTGGCTGAGCGGGCCGACATGATGGCGCTGGTGCGCCAAGTGGCATCCCAGGGCGTGACGGTGCTTTACACCGAGCACAACATGGACGCCGTGTTTGGTGTGGCGGACAGGGTGCTGGTGCTGATGCAAGGCCGCCTGGTGGCCGATGGTCTGCCTGAAACGGTGGCGCAAGACCCGCAGGTGCGCGAGCGTTACCTGGGGATGGATTTCGATTTGAACGCCAACGTGATGACCGAAGCGAAAGGCCTGCTCGATGCTCAACGTTGAAGGATTGAACGCATGGTATGGACAAGCCCAGGCCTTGTTCGATGTGAACTTGTTGGTGGGCGAGGGCGAATTGGTCGTCATTCAGGGTTTGAATGGCGCAGGCAAATCCACCTTGCTGCAAAGCCTGATCGGCATCGGCCCCCGAGCCCAAGGCCGTATCGAGTGGCAAGGCGCGCCCATTCAGGGCTGGTCCGCGCACCGGCGCGCCCGTGCAGGGTTGGGCTTTGTGGCCGAAGACCGGCGTTTGTTTACGGGCTTGTCGGTGAAAGAGAACCTGTGGATTGCGACCCAAGCCCACACAGTTTCCGGCGGGCAAGACACCCCCAACCAGCGCTGTGACCGGATTCTGTCCTTGTTCCCGCAGCTCAAAGCCATGTTGCACCGCCCGGCCAGCCAAATGAGCGGAGGGGAGCAGCAAATGCTGGCGCTGGCCCGCACCCTCATGACGGGCCCGCGCCTGTTGCTTCTGGACGAGCCCTGCGAGGGCATTGCCCCGGTGCTGGTGGCCGCCATGCGCGACGCCTTGTTGAAGCTGGCCCGCCAAGGCGTGGCCATGCTGGTGGCCGAACAAAACAACATCTTGGCCCAGCACGCCCAGCGGGTGCTGTTGCTCACCAGCGGGCGAATGCACCAGGTGACCTGAACCCGACAACGCGGTGGCAAGGCATCCTTTACACTGCCCGACAAGCACGAGTGGCTTTAGCCACCAGAGACAACACACCATGATCATCACCAGCCTGCTCGACACCGACCTGTACAAGTTCACCATGATGCAAGTCGTGTTGCACCAGTTTCCGGGCGCGCAGGTCGAATACAAATTCAAGTGCCGCAACCCTGGCCTGCCTTTGGCGCCTTATGTGGAGGAGATTCGCCAAGAGATTCGGTCCCTCTGCTCATTAAGCTTCAAGGAAAACGAACTGCAGTACCTGCGTTCTTTGCGCTTCATCAAAAGCGATTTCGTGGATTTTTTGGGACTTTTTAAACTCAACGAAAAATGCATTCAGGTCACGCCGCTGCCCTCCGGAGAGATCGACATCACCATTCAAGGGCCATGGCTGCACACGATTCTTTTTGAGATCCCGGTTCTGGCCATCGTCAACGAGGTGTTCTTTCGCAACACCCAAAAAGTGCCTGATCTGATGGAAGGCCGCAGGCGCTTGGACTCCAAGATCGCCCAGCTCAAGGCACCGGGCCTCGAAACCCTCAAAATTGCCGATTACGGCACACGCCGCCGTTTTTCACGGGCTTGGCATGAAGAGGTGCTGCGTGTTTTATCTGCTCGTCTGGGCACTGGGCCCAGTGGTCAGTTGGCCGGCACCAGCAATGTCTATTACGCCTACTTGCTGGGTTTGACCCCGCTGGGCACCATGGCACATGAGTACTTGCAAGCGGCGCAAGCCTTGGGGCCCAGGCTGCGCGACAGCCAGATTTTTGCATTCGAGTCTTGGGCCAAAGAGTACCGTGGCGACTTGGGCATTGCGCTGAGCGATGTGTATGGTTTTAATGCTTTCTTGCGCGATTTCGATCTGTATTTCTGCAAGTTGTTTGACGGTGCTCGCCACGACAGTGGCGACCCTTTCAGTTGGGGCGAGCGCATGATCGCGCACTACCAGTTGAACCGTGTGGACCCTAAAACCAAGACGCTGATTTACAGCGACGGTTTGACGATTCCCATCACCGTCGCTTTGTTCGAGCAGTTCAGGGGCCGTTGTCAACTTGCTTTTGGCGTGGGCACCAACCTGACCAATGACCTGGGTTACGAGCCGCTGCAAATCGTCATCAAAATGACCCGCTGCAATGGCCAGCCTGTCGCCAAACTGTCTGACACCCCTGGCAAAGGCATGTGCGACGACGAGAAGTATTTGGCCTATTTGCGCCAGGTGTTTGAAATTGCCCCGGGCGCCTGAAATGGTTCTGGCGCGCCGTTAACATTTGGCACCATTTGAAGGAGTTGTTTCATGACGCTATTGGGTATGCGGTGGACCGCATGGCTGGCTTTGCCGATGCTGCTGACACTTTCCGGCGGCGCGCAGGCCGCTGATTTTGACGGCGCTCAGCTGTCGGCGATCTGGGGGGTGCCTTTTGCTGGCCTCTTGCTGTCCATTGCCTTGATGCCTTTGCTGGTGCCCCACTTTTGGCACCATCATTATGGCAAAGTGGCCGCTGCGTGGGGCTTGGCTTTCCTGGTGCCCTTCGCGTTGGTGTTCGGTCCTGCGGCCGCTGGAGCGAACACGGTGCATGCCTTGTTCGCCGAATACATTCCCTTCATTATTTTGCTGACGGCTTTGTTCACCGTGTCGGGTGGCATTTACATTCGCGGCAATTTGCACGGCAGCCCGGGTCTCAACACCGCCATTCTGGCCATTGGCGCCGTGTTGGCCAGCTTCATGGGCACCACGGGTGCGTCCATGTTGTTGATCCGACCCTTGATCCGCGCCAACGACCACCGCAAGCATGTGGCGCATGTGGTGGTGTTTTTCATCTTCATCGTCTCCAACGCGGGCGGCTCATTGACGCCTTTGGGCGATCCACCCTTGTTTTTGGGTTTCTTGAAAGGTGTGGATTTCTTCTGGACACTCCAAGCCATCTTCCCTGAGACACTTTTCTTGGTGGGCAGCTTGTTGGCCATCTTCTTTGTGCTGGACTCTTGGTTTTACCGCCGTGAAGAGTTGCTGCCGCAAGACCCGACACCGGACTCCAAAGGCATTGGCTTTGACGGAGCCATCAATTTCTGGTTGTTGGCCGCGGTGGTGGGCTTGGTGCTCATGAGCGGGCTCTGGAAATCCCCGATGTCTTTCAACATCTACGGCACCGAAGTCGGTCTGCCCGGCGTTGTGCGCGATCTGGGTCTGTTGGCCGTGACTTTCTTGTCGCTCAAAATCACACCCGCCAAAGTCCACGCCGACAACCAGTTTGGCTGGGCACCCATGGCCGAAGTGGCCAAGTTGTTCGCTGGCATTTTCCTGACCATCATCCCGGTCATCGCCATGCTCAAGGCGGGTGTCAACGGCCCGTTTGGTGCGGTCGTTCAAGCCGTCACCAAGCCTGATGGCAGTCCCGACGTGATGATGTATTTCTGGATCACGGGCGCATTGAGTTCGTTCCTCGACAACGCGCCCACCTATTTGGTGTTCTTCAACACCGCAGGCGGTGACCCGCAGGTCTTGATGACCACCTTGGCCTCTACGCTTGCGGCGATCTCGGCCGGTGCTGTGTTCATGGGCGCCAACAGCTACATCGGCAATGCGCCCAACTTGATGGTCAAGGCGATTGCCGAAGACCGTGGCGTGAAGATGCCCAGCTTCTTTGGTTACATGTTGTGGACGGGCACTGTCCTGATTCCTTTGTTCGTGGTCATGAGTTTTATTTGGTTCAAATGATGTCCAAACCTTCCATTTTGGTGGCCCGCGCCATCTTCCCCGAGGTCCTGCAGTCTTTGGCTCAGGTGTTTGAAGTCGAGAGCAACCAGGCCGATGAGGTCTGGTCTGCCGCAGAGCTGACCCGCCGCATGCAAGGCAAAGTGGGGGCTTTGACCACCGGCAGTGAGCGCATCGACGTTGCGCTCTTGCAGGCCAACCCTCAGCTGAAAATCGTGGCCAATATGGCTGTGGGTTTCAACAACTTTGACGTGCCCGCCATGACTGCTGCGGGCGTGCAAGCCAGCAACACGCCCGACGTGCTGACCGAGACCACCGCCGACTTTGGCTTTGCCTTGCTCATGGCCACGGCCCGCCGCATCACCGAGAGCGAGCATTACCTGCGTGCTGACCTTTGGAAAAAGTGGAGTTACGACATGTTTGCCGGGGCAGAGGTGCACGGCTCGACCATCGGCATCATCGGCATGGGCCGCATCGGCCAAGGCATTGCCCGCCGTGCCGCGCATGGTTTTGGCATGAACGTGATTTACCACAACCGCTCGCGCCTGAGCGCCGATCTGGAGGCGCAGTGCAAAGCCCGTTATGTGGGCAAAGAAGAACTGCTCCAAACCGCGGACCACGTCATGCTGGTCGTGCCCTACAGCGCCGAGTCGCACCACACCATCGGCGCGGCCGAGTTGGCGCAAATGAAGCCTACCGCCACCTTGGTCAACATTGCGCGCGGCGGCATTGTGGACGACGCGGCCTTGGCCAAAGCGCTGGCGGCGCGCCAAATCGCTGCGGCGGGCATTGACGTGTTCGAGGGCGAGCCTTCGGTGCACCCCGACTTGCTCAAGGTGCCCAACGTGGTGCTCACGCCCCACATCGCCAGCAGCACCATCAAGACCCGCATGGCCATGGCGCAGTTGGCTGCTGACAATTTGGTGTCTTACTTGACCCGTGGCCAAGCTTTGACGCCACTGAACACGGTGACTGGCTTGACTGCATGAACGAATGGGTGTGGTGGGCATTTTTGGCACTGGGTGGGTTGAACCTGCTGGTGCTGGTGTTTTTAGTGCTGCGTTCCCCGGTGTCGCCTGATGCGCAGGCCAACCGGATCGCAGAACTTTTGGCAGAGAAAACCACCGAACAGACCGCCACACAAGCGACGATGCAGAACGCGTGGCAGCAGCAACAGTTTGCTGCTGCGCAGGCGCAATCAGAGCGAATGGAGCGCGAGCTGCGCACCGAGATCAGTCAATCTGGCGTGCAAGGCCGGCAAGAAGCCATGCACAACCTCACGCTGTTCCAGCAATCGCTGTTGCAACAAAGTGCCGAGGCCACCCGCACGCAAAACCAGCAAATCGACGCACTCGCCCAGCAACTGGCCTTGCTGCAAAAAAGCCTGACCGACAGCTTGGCCCAGCAGGTAAACGCCTTGTCCGAAGCCAACGCCCGGCGCTTGACCGAGATGCGCGGCACCATGGAAACCCAGCTGGCCCAGCTGCAACAAAGCAACGCAGCCAAGCTCGACGAAATGCGCCAGACGGTGGATGAAAAACTTCAAGCCACGCTGCAAGCCCGCTTGGGCGAGAGCTTCAAACAAGTGGCCGACCGCCTGGAGCAAGTCCACAAAGGGCTGGGCGAAATGCACACCTTGGCGCAAGGCGTGGGCGATCTCAAACACCTGCTGACCAACGTCAAAACCCGGGGCATGTTTGGCGAGGCGCAACTGGCCTCATTGCTCGAACAAGTGCTCACCCCCGAGCAATACGCCGTGCAAGTGGCCACCAAACCAGGTGACAAAAACCGGGTGGACTTTGCCATCCGCTTGCCGGGCCGCTCCGACAGTGGCCAGCCGGTTTGGTTGCCGATCGATGCAAAGTTTCCCAACGAAGATTACGAACGCCTTTTGGTAGCCCAAGGCCGCGCTGACCCGGTGCAGGCCGAGTTGTGTGCCAAAGCCCTGGAGACGCGCATCAAGCTCGAAGCCAAGTCCATTGCAGAAAAATATTTGGAGCCACCGCACACGACCGACTTTGCGGTGATGTTTTTGCCCACCGAAGGCCTTTACGCCGAGGTGCTGCGTCGCCCCGGCCTGATGGAAACTCTGCAGCGAGACCACCGCGTGACGCTGGCAGGGCCGACGAATTTGATGGCCATGCTCAACGCCTTGCAAATGGGCTTTAGAACCCTGGCGCTTGAAAAACGCTCCAGTGAAGTCTGGCAGGTGCTGGGTGCGGTCAAGACCGAGTTTGGTAAGTTTGGCGACGTGCTGTCCAAGGTGCGCAACCAGACGCAGACCGTGCTCAACACATTGGACCAAGCGCAAACCCGAAGCAATGCCATGAGCCGCGCCTTGCGGCAGGTGGACGCGCTGCCCGAGTCGCAGTCGCAGGCACTGTTACCCGGCAGCCCTGACTTGTCTGAAAAGGGTACCGAGTGAGCCCAGACTTGGCCCGCTTGATCGCAGGCCAGATGTTCCTGCACGCCTGCATGGCGGGCGCCAGAATGGCCATTCCCTTGTTGGCCCTCAAGCAAGGCTTCAGTCCCGTCGCAGTCGGCGCGTTGTTGGCCTTGTTTGCACTGTCTCCCATGTTTTTGGCGCTGCCAGCCGGCCGTTACAGCGACCGCCGTGGTTTGCAAAAACTCACGCGCATGAGTGTGGTGTTGGCTGCATCTGGCATTTTCTTATCGGCGATTTGGCCGATTTTCCCGGTGATGTGCTTGAGCGCTTTGGCCGTGGGCGGCGCCACGGGCATGGTGCTGATCGCTTTGCAACGCCATGTGGGCCGCATGGCGAAAGATCCGGCCGAGCTCAAAGTGGCCTTCAGTTGGTTGTCTCTCGGGCCCGCCGTGTCCAATTTTCTGGGGCCCGTTGCGGCGGGTTTGCTGATCGACTTCGCAGGCCCATCCGCTGGCGACGTTTCGGGTTTCCGCTGGGCCTTCTTGTTGATGGCGGTGTTTCCGCTGTTCACCTGGTTTTGGGTGCGTCAGGTGCCCGAGCTGCCGCTGTCGCCTGAGCTGCCCAACGCCCAACCGCGGCGTGCTTTGGATTTGCTGGCCGAGCCGATGATGCGTCGCTTGTTGAGTGTGAACTGGTTGCTTTCCTCATGCTGGGATGTGCACACCTTTTTGGTGCCGGTGCTGGGCCACGAGCGCGGTTACAGCGCATCAGTTGTTGGCTCTATTTTGGGGGCGTTCGCATTGGCATCGGCCTTTATACGGATCTGTTTGCCCTTCATCTCAAGGCATGTCAAAGAGCACCAAATCATCACGTTTGCAATGGCGAGTACGGGCGTGATTTTTGCCTTTTACCCCCTCATGCCCACACCCTGGGCCATGGGAGCCTGTTCGGTCATGCTGGGTCTGGTCTTGGGCACCGTGCAACCCATGATCATGAGCACTTTGCACCAAATCACCCCGCCTCATCGGCAAGGCGAGGCGCTGGGTTTGCGGCTGATGAGCATCAACGCGTCCAGTGTGTTCATGCCCATGGTGTTTGGCGCAGTGGGTGCCATTGCGGGCGTGGCGCCTGTGTTCTGGGTGGTGGGTGCAGCGGTGGGTGCGGGTTCTCGCGCCGCTTGGTTTTTGCGGCCAAGCCATGCCAATGCCCATGCCCATGCCCATGCCCATGCCCATGCCCATGCTTCTAAGCCTTAAGACAGCTTGAGCTGATAAAAATCGCAAATGGCCTGCCAGGCTGCCTCGGGTGTGTCCACATAACGGATCAGATTCAGGTCAGCCGCAGAAATCATGCCTTCTTCCACCAACATCTCGAGGTTGAGCAAGCGCTGCCAATAATCGCTGCCAAACAACAAAATCGGCACTTGCTTGGATTTGCGTGTTTGGACCAAGGTCATCACCTCAAACAATTCGTCCAGCGTGCCAAACCCGCCCGGAAACGCCACCAAGGCTTTGGCCCGCATCATGAAATGCATTTTGCGCAGTGCGAAGTAATGGAACTTGAAGCTCAAGTTCGGCGTCACATAGGGGTTGGGGGTTTGCTCGTGGGGCAGGGCGATGTTCAGGGCCACTGACAGCGCGCCCACGTCTGAAGCGCCTCGGTTGGCCGCCTCCATGATGCCGGGGCCGCCGCCCGTGCAAATGAAGAGCTTTTCATGCAAGGGCAGGCAATCGCAAGAACGCGCGACCATTTGGGCAAAAATCCGGGCGTTTTCATAATGCTCGGCATTGCGCACCAGGGCTTGTGCCTGCTGGAGGGCCTGAGCTTGGCCACTTTCCATCGCTGATTGCAAACGTGTTTCTGCGGTCGATCGGTCGACAAAACGGGCACTGCCGAACACCACGATGGTGTGTTCGATACCCGCCTCGGTCTGGGCCAGATCGGGTTTGAGCATTTCCAGCTGAAAACGAATGCCCCGTGTTTCGCGCCGCAACAAAAATTCTGGGTCGGCGAATGCCAAGCGGTGCGCCTCGGGCAGCAACCAATCGCTGGTGAGGGCTTCGTTTTGCAAATCCGTCCACGCATGGGCCAAAGTGGCGTCTTGAAGCTTGGGCGTGTTGGGTGTTTTGGGTGTCATTGACATGCGTTCATTGTGCACGGCCATGAAAAAAGCCCCTTTCGGGGCTCATGTGGGGGGACATGTTCAAGGGATCAGACGCGCTTGCGGTATTCACCGGTGCGGGTGTCGATTTCGATCTTGTCGCCTTGGCTCACAAACAAAGGCACAGGCACTTCCATGCCGGTGGCGATTTTGGCGGGCTTGAGCACTTTGCCCGATGTGTCGCCTTTGACGGCGGGCTCGGTCCAGGTGATCTCGCGCACCACGCTGGTGGGCAATTCGACCGAGATGGCTTTCTCGTTGTAGAACACCACTTCGAGTTCCATGCCGTCTTCAAGGTAGTTCAGGGCGTCGCCCATGTTGGTGGCTTCGACTTCGTATTGATTGAAATCGGCGTCCATGCAAACGTACATGGGGTCTGCGAAGTAAGAGTAGGTGCATTCTTTCTTGTCCAGAATGACTTGGTCCATCTTGTCGTCGGCGCGGAACACGTTTTCGGTGCCGAAGTTGGCGATCAAGCTCTTGAGCTTCATGCGCACCGTGGACGAGCCACGGCCGCCACGTTGGTATTCGGTGCGCAGAACGACCATGGGGTCTTTGCCGTGCATGATGACGTTGCCGACGCGGATTTCTTGAGCGGTTTTCATAGGAATTGAGTCTGAAATGAAATGGGGCGACCTGAGGTCAAGCCCTGCATTCTAACCTGCGAGGGCCCGGTTTGGGTCTGAAAGCAAGCGCGGCCCTCAGTCCTGAGCCGTGAGGCCCTGTGTAAGTCCATGTGCCAACCCGCCCAGCACAATGCCACCCAAGGCCCACAAAATATCGATGTTGCCTGTTCCCAAAGCTGCAATGGCCGGGCCGGGGCAAACGCCCGACAAGCCCCAGCCGATGCCAAAAATGGCCGAGCCGATGACCGTCTGGCGGTTCCAGTTGGCAGGCTGGGTGAGGAACTGACCACCCAACAGTGGGCGACTGAACCAGCGTGGAAAGCCCTTGTAAGCCAACATGGCCAAGCCCGCAGCGCCGCCCATGACCAGCATCAGCCCCCAGTCCTTGAACTGCAAAAAGCCGATGACGACTTCGGGCTGCACCATGGTGGCCAGCGACAAGCCAAAGCCAAACAGCGCGCCCGCCAGCAAAGTGACCAGCGCTTTAGGGAAGGT
>JAIXOX010000012.1 GCA_027486555.1 Comamonadaceae bacterium | reverse complement strand
GTTTTCGAAGCCCTGTGGGGATTGCTGCGCGAGGGCGAAATCGCCGAACACGCTTCGGTCAGCACCTTGCGCATGCTGCTGGCCTTGTCGCTGTCGATCCTGGTCGCGGTGCCGCTCGGTTTTTTAATGGGGCTGTCGCCACGCGCAGAAGAGTACATCGATCCGCTGGTCGAAATGCTGCGCCCCATTTCGGGCATTGCGTGGCTGCCTCTGGCGCTGTTCATCTTTGGTGTTGGCGACACGCTGCCGGTGTTCATCATGTTCTACGTCGGCTTCTTTCCGATCTTGCTCAACACGGTGGCGGGGGTGCGGCAGACCGACGCCCGTTTGCTGGCTGCAGCGCGCACCATGGGCATCGGGCGCTGGCCTTTGCTGGTGCATGTGCTGGTGCCTTCGGCACTGCCAACAGTGATGGTGGGCATTCGGCTCGCATTTGCCGCCAGCTGGGCGGCGATTGTGGCCGCTGAATTGATCGGCTCTCCCACAGGCTTGGGCTTTGCCATCGAGTGGTACCGGCAAATGCTGATGACCCCCAAGGTGTTCGCCTTCATTTTGGCGATTGGTGTGGTCGGTTATGTGTGCGACCTGGGTCTGCGCAGCCTGCAACGCCGCCTGACACCCTGGGCGGACGGCACAGGAGTCTCATCATGAAAATCATGAACTCCGATCACCCTGCCGCAGTGTGGGTGCGCAAACTCGTCTTGCCCGTGATGCTGATCGCGGTGTGGCAGTTCTGGGCCAGCACACTGCCTACCGGCAGCCCGGCACCAGCGCCCCTGAAAGTGCTGCAAACGCTGGGAGACTTGCTGAGCACGGGCTCCTTGCTGTCGGCCACGGTTCAAAGTCTGGGCCGTGTGGTGCTGGGTTTTGCGATGGCATCGTTGCTGGGCATTGCGCTGGGTCTGATGATGGGCGCCAGTCAAGCCGTGCGTGAGAACCTCGATCCGATCATAGAGAGTTTTCGTCCGATTGCGCCCATGGCCATCTTGCCGATTGCCATCCTATGGCTGGGCACGGGCACGCCAACGGCGCTGGCCATCGTCGCCTACGCCTCGTTCTTTCCGGTCATCATCAACACCGTGCACGGGGTCAGCCGTGTGGACCGCAAGCTGGTGCTGGCGGCCCGCACCATGGGCATTTCCCGCTGGACCGTCCTCACGCGGGTGGTGCTGCCGGGCGCATTGCCGTCCATCTTGCTGGGGACACGCCTGGCCATGGGCGTGGCCTGGACCGCCATCATTGCCGCAGAACTGGCCGTGGGCGCCAAATCGGGCGGCGGCGGCTCGGGCGGCATCGGCCAGATGATGTTTGTTTTCTATGCCTACAACATTGACCTCAACGCGATCGTCGTCTGCATGGCGGTGGTCGGTGTAGTGGCCCTGCTGATCGACCAGCTGTTCCGGTTGGTTGAAAAGCGCCTGATTCCCTGGAAAGCATGACCATGAGCGACAACACCCCTTCCCCCAAGCTGCGCCTGTCAGGCGTGAGCAAAAGTTTCCTGGCACCGCGCACTGGCCTGAGCACGCTGGCGGTAGCCGAGATGTCCCTGGACATCCAGACGGGTGAATTCATCTGCATCGTCGGGCCTTCGGGTTGCGGCAAATCGACGGTGCTCAACATGATTGCTGGCCTGAACGTGCCCACAGCTGGGGGCATCGAAAAAGACGGCCAAGCCGTAACCGGGCCTGGCGCGGACCGGGGTGTGATGTTCCAAGACTATGCCCTCATGCCTTGGCAAACGGTAGAAGGCAACGTGGGGTTTGGACTGCGCCACGGCACACCGGGTCAGCACCTGAACAAAGCACAACGCAACGAGCGCATTGCCCAATTCATCGACCTGGTGGGCCTGCGCGGCTCGGAGCACAAATACCCACACCAGCTCTCGGGCGGCATGCGCCAACGCGTCGCACTGGCCCGTTTGCTGGCCAACGGCCCAGACATCTTGCTGCTGGACGAGCCGCTGGGTGCGCTGGACGCGCAAACGCGATTGATTTTGCAAGCCGAGTTGCTGCGCATTTGGGGCGAAACCGCTCTAGTGACCGAACGCAAAACCGCCATTTTCATCACCCACGACATCGAAGAAGCCGTGCTGCTGGCGGATCGCGTGGTGGTCATGAGCACCAACCCAGGCCGCGTGCGGGAAGTGGTCACCATCGACTTGCCACGCCCACGCGCAGGCAAGGCCCGCACCCATCCCCGCTTTGGCGTGCTGGTCGAACACATCTGGTCGCTCATCCGCGACGAGGCCTACCGCGCCATTGGCGGTGATGAATCCCGTGCCAACCCCACCGAAGAAGCCACCGCCTGAGTGGTCCATCCAACCCTTCAACAACCCAGGAGACAGACATGAACGCCCCTCAATTTCCAAGCTCTCGCCGTGGCATTTTGCTCGGCAGTGCCGCTGCCGCAGGCTTGTCCGTGGCACCGGCTTTTGTCCGTGCACAAGGCACGCGTCGTGCCCTGAAATTGTCCATCGGCCGCATCCCATGGGCCGCTGGCAATTCGCCCATGAGCCAGTACATGATCAACAACAAGTCCATGGAAAAACGCGCCGCCGAATTCGGTTACGACCTGACCATCGACTGGCGTGAGTACCCCACCGCCTTGCCCATGGTCGAAGCCATGGTGGGCAACAACCTGGACATCGGCATGTGGGGCAATACGCCCATCACACGCGGTCTGGCCTCGGGTTTGCCGATCAGCCTGCTGTGCGTGGGCGAAGGCCATCTGCGCTTTTTGATCACCACACGCAAGGGCTCGCCCATTCGTAACCTGCAAGACCTCAGAGGCAAGACCATGGGTGTCTCGCTAGGCGGGGACCCGCAAAGCGCGCTGTTTCAAATGCTGATGTTCGAGCTGGGCGTGCAAGACATCAAGGACACCGGCATCAAGTTCGTCAACATGCCCACCCATGCGCAAGCGGCCTCGGTGCCCACCGGTGTGGATGCCACTTGCACCATCTACCCCGCCTACCTGGCTGCACAAGCCTCGGGCACGGTGGCGATCGCCAACTCTTTTGGCTTCACCGAAGAGCACTACGACGGCCCCGCTGGCAAAGGCGCTGGCCACATGCTGGCCAGTGTGAAAAAGTCGCCTTTCTTCCCCGATGGCTATTACCTGCACCGCTCGTTCTGGATCGGCCGCAATGGCCTGATCGACCAGCACCCGCAGGCTGTGGTGGCCTTCCTCATGGCGCAACAAGAGGCGGTGGCCGCACTGACCGCCATGGACGCAGGGGCGGTGTCGCAACTGGTCAAGGACTACTGGAAACTTGACCCCGTGCAAGGTGCCAAGGTCGTCAAGGACGACGTGCTGTTTGCGCGCGGATGGTCTTGGCCCACCGAAAACGATGCCCGTGCGGTGCTGGAAACCTCCAAGTTCATGGCCGGTAACAAGGTCATTGACAAGCCCCTGCAATGGTCCCAAGTCAAGGACGCCTTCTCACGCACAGCCCCCTTGATTCGCCAAGCTTATGACCGCTTGGGTGCCAAACCCGGCAACTCTGAATTCACCCGCACCGATGTGGCCGATTTGCGTGGCCGTCCGGTCTGGGAATTGGACAAATGGTCAGAGCGCAGCTGAACTTCCAAAAAACCAAGACAGGAGAAAGACCATGAAAGTCGGATTCATCGGATTGGGGGTCATGGGTGCGCCCATGGCCCTGAACATCCTCAAACACGGCCACGAACTCACCGTGTACGACCACAGCCCCGAAGCGGTGGCGCGGTTGGTACAAGCCGGTGCACGCGCAGCCACCACAGCCCGGGAGGTCGGCGCAGCCAGCGAGATGGTGGTCACCATGCTGCCCGAGCCGCAGCATGTCGAACAAGTCGTGCTGGGCACCGATGGCCTGGCTGAAGGACTGCCAGCAGGTGGCATCGTCATCGAGATGAGCACCATCGACCCGGCCACTTCGCGCCGCGTTGGTGATGCGCTGCGTGCGCGTGGCATGGAACTGGTCGACTCACCCGTGGGCAAGACCAGCGAACATGCCGTGACCGGCACA
Source organism: Comamonadaceae bacterium (assembly GCA_027486555.1). GTDB lineage: Bacteria > Pseudomonadota > Gammaproteobacteria > Burkholderiales > Burkholderiaceae_C > Limnohabitans_A. Next base: position 109,197 of record JAIXOX010000012.1, on the reverse strand, counting down.
CTGACCTTGATGGTGGGTGGCAATCAGGCGGCCATTGATCGCGCCACACCGGTGCTCAACTGCATGGGCACCGACACCTACTACTGCGGTGGCCCCGGCACCGGACACGCCATGAAGATGACCAACAACCTGTTGGCCACCACCATCATGGTGGCCAACACCGAGGCCTTGGCCATTGGCGTGAAAAATGGACTGACGCTGGAGCTGATGCAACAAGTCATGCGCACCACCATGGCCTGGAACCAGCAATTTGCCGTGGCCTTGCCCAAGAAAGCCTTTGTGGGTGACGACAGCCCCGGCTTTGCCATCCGCCTGGCTTGCAAAGACGTGCGTTTGGCCTGTGAAGCGGCTGAGCAAATGGGCTTTGTGGCCTCGGTGGGTCGAGGCGCGCAAGCCACCATGGACCGTGCCATTGGCATGGGCCTGGGCGATCGCGACACCGCCGCCTTGATGTTCATCCGTGAAAAGGAATTGGGCATCGAAATCCGCCAAGAACCGCCCGCCGCTCCCAAGACCGCTTGAAAGGACTCACCCTTGCCCGCCTACGTCATCAACGACATGGAGATCACGGACCCGCTCAGGTTCGAGGAATACAAACGCCTGTCGCCAGCCACCGTGGCGGCTTATGGGGGGCGTTTCCTGGCCCGTGGCGGGCAAGTGACGCCGCTCGAAGGCGATTGGGAACCCAAAAGAATGGTCATGCTGGAGTTTCCAAGCGTGGCGCAAGCACAAGCCTGGCTGGACTCGCCGGAATACGCGCCAGCCAGACGCTTGCGTCAGTTGTCAGCCAAAGCCCGCATGGTGGTCATCGAAGGCACGGCACACACCGAGAACTGAACGCCTCGCCTCTTTAGCCTGCGTTGCAGCGCGGTCCCAACGACAACGGCCTGAACCCCGCCCACCGGTCACAGTGGGTGGGGTTTGTTTTTTCAGCGCAGGCCCGGCAAATCACCATGCTCGTCTACACCTGGTGCATGGCTCCCGTGGGCTGCGCCCTGCCAAGGTGCCTGACAAGCGGGCGCTGGCATTTCCACCTTTCTGCCGCGCACCTCCACTTGACGCGTGCGCAGCTGCGGGTGATGAATCAGATCGAGCACCGAATTGATGGAGCCAAAAGGCGTCTGCGCCTCGGTCAGTCGATCGGCCACCTCGCCACCGGTCAGCCCGCCGATCACGGCTTGGATCAGGTCTTCGATCTGGTCCCGGTGAAGACCCCGTGCTGCGCTGTTGGCAAAGCGTGGGTGGTCCACCAGTTCAGGCTGCAGCAACACATGCTGGCAAAAGGTCAGCCATTCACGGTCGTTTTGCACCGCCAGCACGACTTCATGGCCATCCCGGCAAGTGAAGGCCCCATAAGCGGCAATGCTCGGGTGCTTGAGTCCGCCGCGCTGAGGGGCAGCACGGCCATAGCGCGCCTGCAAATAGGGCACGGCCATGAGTTCGGCCGCTGAATCAAACAAAGACACATGCAGGGCGCTGCCCTGGCCTGTGCGCTCGCGCAAAAACAAAGCCTCCAAAATGCCTTGCGCCGCGTTCATGCCGGCCGTGATGTCACAAATGGACACCCCGATGCGGCCCCAAGGACCGGGCGCGCCGTTGACCGAGACCAAGCCGCTTTCGGCCTGCACCAACAGGTCATAAGCCTTCAGGTCGTGCATGGGACCGGTTTCCCCATACCCCGTGATATCGCAGGTGACCAGGCGAGGAAAGCGCTCGCGCAGGCTCACCGAACCCATGCCCAGACGTTCAGCAGCACCGGGGGCCAGATTCTGCACAAACACATCCGCCTGGGCGAGCAAGGTCAGCATCTGCGCATGGTCGGCGTCCTGACGCAAATCCAGCGCCACCGATTCCTTGCCCTGGTTGATCCAGACGAAATACGAGGACTCACCGTAGACCTCGCGGTCATAGTCGCGTGCGAAATCGCCTTCGGGTCGCTCGACCTTGATGACCCTTGCCCCCGCTTGGGCCAGGCGGCTGGAACAATAAGGTGCAGCCACAGCATGCTCGAGCGACACCACCAACAGACCCTGCAAAGGTTGAAGACTCATGATGCACTCCATTGGGTGGCCGCATCGGTTTCGGACAAATGGCCACGGTTACACAAAAATTCCAGCAGCTTGGCCACAGAAGGCATGGCCGCTCGGTCTTTTCGAACGCACAGCAGCATGCGGCGCTCAGCCCAACTGTCACTGAAAGGGCGAACCGTCAGGTCCAGTCCTTTGGCCAAAACGCGTGCCGCCTGTTCAGGCAACAGCCCCAAGCCCAGTCCCGCTTCGACCATGTGGCAGATGGCCTCGAAACTGCGCACCTGAATGCGCAGCTGCAAAGTCCTTTGGGCAATCACGGCCTGCGAAGCTAGCAAGCGGGTCATGGACGAGCCGCCTTCCAAAGTGATCAATTCATCGTCCAGCACATCGTTGAAATTCAAAGTTTCGAAAGCCGCCAAAGCATGGTGGTTTGGCATCACCACGGCCAGTCGGTCCTGACAATAGGGCCGGGTCTCCAGGCCTTCAACTGCCGCGCCCTCGACCACGATGCCCACATCGGCTTCTGCAGCTTGCAAAGCGCTCACAATTTCCTCGCTCCACCGCTCTTGCATGATCACTTTCACATCCGGGTTGTGGTGAGCAAACGCGGCCAAGTCTTTGGGCAAGGTGTCCGTGATCACCGAGGTGTTGGCCAGCAGGCGCAAAGCGCCTTTGCGGCCATTGGCATGGTCACGCATTTCAGCCTGCATTTGGTTCAGTTCGACCAGCAAAGCGCGTGCGTGCGGCAGCAAGGACGCGCCGGCCGCCGTCACCTCGACACCGCGTGATGAGCGCTCCAGCAAGGTGGTGCGAAAGCGGTGTTCCAGCAAAGCCATGCGCCGACTGGCTGCAGCCAAGCCTATGTGCGAAGCCTCGGCCGCCTTGGTCAAGCTGCGCAGTTCCGCAGCGCGCACAAACAAGGCCAGAGAGTCGATATCGGGGAGCATGTTCAGCCTTCAGGTAAAAAGGGCAAGTCAATCCGGACCAGACCATAAGGCGGCAAAACCAGATGGGCAGGACAGTCACCCGACTCGCGCCAGGGACTGCAGGTGTGCGCGTCCAAAAATTGCAACCAAGACTCGGCGTCTAGGCAGGCCCATTTTGCCGATGCCTCCCCCTGCGCGCCGCCAAGCGTCTTCGCTTGCGCACCGAGGTTGGCCAGCACAATTTGCCAACACAGCCCATTGTGGCCTGCGACAGCGGCCACCGCCCCACCCTGCGCGACTGTGCTGCGCTCATCCGTTGCCTGCAGGTTCACGCTGTGCAAGTTGCGCCATTGCAAGCAAACTTGGAGCAAGGCCGCCGATGGCGTCATCTGCCAGGTGTCACCCGTGTGCCACCACAAACCATCCTCGCCCAGCATCGGCGGAAAGCTCACCGCCTGGGCGCGGGCTCGGGCCGCCTCGGCCAGATGGCCCAAAAGCCAGGCGGCACCGAACAGGCCGCGACTGCGGGGATCACGCGCAGCCAAGGCCATCCGTTTTTGTCCATCGCTGTGCGGCTGACGCCCCAGCGGACTCGCGCGGGCGGACAAACCGCTGGGGCCCAGATGCCAGTCGCGCCCAGGATGCCTGCGGCGCGCCGTCTCCAGCATCGAGGACAGGCTTTGCAAACCCTGCATCACGCTGTCGTCATCGGCCCCGTGCACGGTGGGGCAAACCGTGAAACCCATGAAGTCCTCGCCCCCGCTGACTTCAAGCCGGTTGAGTTGCGCAAAAAAATGCGGCGTGCCGCCCCCAATGGCCGCTGCCGGGAAAAGCGATCGCAAAAAACAGGCCGTCTGCACGCCGCAAGGCAAAGCCGCGACGGACATAGGCACCACACCCGCCAGCGCCAGTTGCTCTGCCAGTGCACGGCAGTCCGCGTCGGGTGTGCCGCCATCGCCAAGCCCCTCACGACCGCACAGATCCAGCCGCAGCGAAGCACCCGCGGCTTGCAACAAGCGGTGCACGCCCGACCCGTCCACCGCTTCGTCAGGCGTGTTGGGCCACAGCGTGAGGTGCAAAAAGGCGGGACGCCACTGCGCCAAAACGGCCAACACCCAAGCCGCAGGCGCACGCGTCATATCGGGTGTGATGGCCAAGCCCAAACGCGTGACGGACGTGGCTTTCTGTGTGAGCGGCCAAGGCAAGCGCAGCGGCACCGCATGGGGTGCCATCCCGGGCGGCGGGCCCAGCAAGAACAAATGCACCTCACGGGTCCACGTCTGGCCCTGCCGCAGCACATAAGGCCTGGGCATGGCATTGGAGCGGCTGTAGGTTTTGAAAGAGGCATCGGCGTTGTTGCGCTGGTCCTCCAGTTCGTAATCTTCGCCAGGCAATTGGGCTTGGGCCCAATGCCCCGGGGCGTATTCGTGTCGCACAGCACGCACTGCTGTGAAGGGGGGCCAAGCTGGCACCTCGTGCGGCAAGGTCGACAAGCTGGTGCGACCGTCCACATGCTGCACTTGCACAGCGCAACCAGCCGCCGACATCGGGTGCAGCAAGACCCAGCCGCAGCGGTTGCTCCACAGGTCATGGCTTGGCGTGGCTTGGGCTTGGAAACGCAAGCCCCCATCGGGGTCGCCCCGCACCTGCAGGTCGAGCCAAATGCCAGCGCCTGCTTCAGGGGCACCGACCACGTCCTGCGGATCGCAGGCCATGCGCCCGCGCAAGTTCAGCGCAAAACCCGCGCCTTCGATCTGGTGATCCAGCACCTCGAACACCGGCTCGGGCGTGCCCCAGGCGGCATCGCGAAACAAAAAGGCCAAGCCATGCCAGACCTCGTGGCCATGCACACGCACCGGCCCAAAACGCCCACCCACGAGTTCCAGAGACAGTGGACCAGCACGCAAAGACAGGCGCGGCGGCAAAGGCTCGTCACAACCGTACAGTGCCAGCCGCTCACGCGTTGACATGGCGGGCTTTCAGGCAAGGCATCAAATGGTGCGGCCGCCGTCGACCGGCAGTTCAACGCCGGTGATAAAGGCGGCAGCGTCGCTGGCCAGATAGAGCGCCGCTTGGGCCACATCGTTGGGTGTCGACATGCGGCCCAAGGGAATGCCTGCGGTGATGCGCGCTCGGGCCTCGGGGGTGTCGGCCGTGCCCAAAAACTGCTCGATCAAGCCCGTAGCGCCCATGACCGGGCAGATGGCATTGACGCGGATGCCGTCCGGCCCCAGCTCTGCCGCCATGGATTTGGACAGCACGTTGACCGCGCCCTTGGACGCGTTGTACCAGGTCAATCCGGGGCGCGGACGCAAGCCTGCGGTCGAACCGATGTTGATGATCGAGCCCTGCCCTTGCTGGCGCAAGAGCGGCACCACCGCTCGGGCCATGTGGTAAATCGACTTCACATTGACGTTGAACACCCGGTCAAACGTGGCTTCATCCACGTCGAGCATGGGTTGGTTGCGGTGTGTGGTGCCCGCGTTGTTGACCACGATCTGGGGCGCACCGAACTGCTGCACGCAGGCATCCACGGCCGACTGCACGTCCTGTGCAAGCGAGACATCGCATTGAACCGCACAGGCTGCAGCTCCAAGGCTGGCGGCCACGGCTTGGGCACGCTCCAGGTCCAGGTCTGCGATCAGCACACGCGCGCCGTGTTCAACGAACAAGCGGGCAATGCCTTCCCCGAAACCAGCACCGCCGCCCGTCACGATGGCAATTTTGTTGTGCAAAACGTTCATGTTCACCCTTTCAAGGCCAGAGCATCTGGTGCTCGACCGAAATGATGGGAGAGACGTCCTTGGCAAAGTTGGGCAAATCGGCCAACAAGGTCTTGCCTTCGGGACTGGACAGTGAGCTCACCAGGTCTTCTTCAGAGTCGAACCAGAGTTCAGAAAACCCGTCGTAATCAAAGTGCGGAAAGCGCGCACGGTCCACCAAGTTGACCGAATAGCGGCGCAGACCGGGCAACTTGAGGCACAGGGCGGCATGGCGCTTGAGCCAGTGCTCGGTGAATTCCTGGTGGCTCATGCCGTCTTTGCATCGCAAGATGCCCAAGCGTTTGACGAAAGTACGTGGGGTGCTCATGGGGTTCTCCATTCAGGGTCAGTAGGGATTCAAAAAACGGGGGTGTTGGTCGCCGCAAACTCGGCACGCAAAGCGGCACCGCCACGGCTTGTTCCAATCGCACCACCAGCGACCCAGACAGGGGTTTGGACGGGGCTTTTGCCTGGGGGTCTGGAACTGGGTGCAAATCGATCATGGCCATGTGAGTCAAAACAGTCTTTCAACTTGTTTGGCCATTCTGGTGACAAGCCCGCCATTGTGGAATTGCCAATGTTCAAAGCGAGCCTTGCCGTGCATGAAACACGAGACACTTGATCGAAGCAGGGTGCAGGCCCCAAAAGCCGACCGCCATGCATGTAGCAACAGGCTGAAATGTCGGACGCAAGTGTCCATTCAAAAACTCGCCAAGCAAGAATTGCAGCCAACTATGAACTAGCCAAGCGTTACCCAATACGCAAAACATCAACGAAATCGAAACCCGATGGACTTGCAATCCGCCGCTTGAGCACCAGCTAGCTATCAGGTAGCAATTTCTTCTACCTATTTTTAAACTTTGATTCAAAAAATCTTATGCTTTTTAGCCCTCTTCAAATCGGCTCCATTTCCCTTGCCAACCGCATGCTCATGGCACCGCTGACCCGTGCGCGTGCCAGTGCGGGGCATCTGCCCAATGCGCTCATGGCCGAGTACTACGCGCAGCGCGCCAGCGCCGGGCTGATCATCACCGAGTGCACCATGATTGCTGAGAACACCTCGGCCTTTGTCAACGAACCGGGCATTTACAACGCCGCGCAAATCGAAGCCTGGAAAGAAACCACCGCCGCTGTGCACGCCAAGGGCGGCAAAATCTTCATGCAAATCTGGCACGCAGGCCGCGCTGCACACCCGGCCAACAATGACGGGGCACCGATTGTTTCGTCCAGCCCCCTGGCGCTCCAGGGCGATGCCCACACCGCGCAAGGCAAACTGCCCCAAGCCACGCCCCAAGCCTTGTTGGAAAGCGAAATTGCCCCCATCGTGCAAGCCTTTGCGCAAGCCGCCAAAAACGCCATCGCTGCAGGTTTTGACGGCGTGGAAGTACACGGTGCCAACGGCTACTTGATTGACCAATTTTTGCGCGACAGCGCCAACCAACGCAAAGACGGTTACGGCGGCACATTGGAGCAACGCGCACGCTTCCTCTTTGAAGTGTTGACCGCTGTGTGTGCGGCCATCGGCAGCGATCGCGTAGGCCTGCGCCTGTCGCCCTTGAACAGCTACAACGACATGAAAGACAGCGACCCGCTGGCATGGACAGCCTATCTGGCCGAGCAACTCAACCGCTTTGATTTGGCCTACTTGCACATCATGAGGGCAGACTTTTTTGGCCTGCAAAAAGCCGATGTGATGCCCCTTGCCCGCGGCCACTACAAAGGCGTGCTGATTGGCAACATGGGCTACACCCCAGACGAGGCCGAGGCCGCCACCACCGAAGGCAAGCTTGACGCTGTGGCTTTTGGCAACGGCTTCCTGGCCAACCCCGACTTCCCTGCACGCGTGAAAGCGGGTGCGGCCATGAACGCACCCGACCCAAGCACCTTTTACACCCCTGGTGCCAGGGGCTACACCGATTACCCGACGCTGTAAACGGCTCAAGATGCTGTAGAAAAAAGCCCGAACTGGCAACAGTTCGGGCTTTTGCTTTCTTGGATCTGAAGAGGCGTTTACTTCTTGCCAGGCGGCAACTCCGTACATCTGCCATGCTTGAGGCGCATTGAAGAGCGTGCATGGATGGATGGAATTTAATTTACTCAATACAATGAGTTAAATTACTCAATGTATTGAGCAAATCAAAAATGACCATCGAACGCGCAGCACTTGCCCCTCTGCTTGCCCGGCTCCAAGAGCCGCGTCTGTTTTTACAGGTGGTCGCTGGCCCACGCCAAGTGGGCAAAACTACGCTGGTGCGCCAGGCAATGGAGCACTTGCAACGGGACGCCCAAGACAAGCCAAGCACCAGCCCCAAAGCCCAGCACAGTGCCAGTGCCGATGGGCCCGGTCTGCAAGGCCAAGTCTGGCTGGGCACCCAATGGCAGGTGGCCCGAGCGCTCGCGGCCCAAGCGGGCAGCTGCGTGCTGGTGCTGGACGAGATCCAAAAAGTGTCCAACTGGACCGAAGAAGTCAAACGCCTGTGGGACGAAGACACCGCTGCGGGTCGCGATGTGCGCGTGGTCATCCTCGGCTCTGCGCCGTTGCTGATCGCACGGGGCTTGAGCGAAAGCATGGCCGGGCGGTTTGAAATCACCCGCTTGGGCCACTGGCGCTACGCCGAAATGCGCGATGCTTTTGGCTTTAGCCTGGAGCAATTCATCTTTTATGGCGGCTACCCCGGCGCAGCACCTTTGGTGCACGATGAAACCCGCTGGGCCGCCTACGTGAGCGACGCTTTGATCGAAACCACCATCAGCAAAGACGTGCTGCTGATGGCCCCCGTGCAAAAGCCTGCCCTGTTGCGCCGCGTGTTTGACCTGGCCTGCGTGTACAGCGGTCAGATCCTGAGCTACCAAAAGATGCTGGGCCAGCTCGACGATGCGGGCAACACCACCACCCTCGCCCACTACCTCGACCTGCTCGAAGGCGCGGGCATGGCCTGCGGATTGCCCAAATACATGGGCCAAGTGGTGCGCCAGCGGGCATCCAGCCCCAAGCTGCAAGTGTTCAACAACGCCCTGATGGGTTGCCACTGGGTCGCGCAAGGTGTGGGCCTGCAAGCGGCGCAAGCGTGCCCCGACGTGTGGGGCCGTCTGGCCGAAAGCGCCGTGGGCACCGAGCTGCTGGCCCGGCACTTGACGCACAGCAGCCGCCACCCCCTCATCCACTACTGGAACAACGGGCAAAAAGAAGTGGACTACGTGCTGTGCGACGGCCAAACACTGCACGCACTGGAAGTCAAAAGCGGCCACAACGTGGGCAATGTGTCGGGCCTGAGCGCATTTGTGCAGCAGTTTCCACAGGCACAGCCGCTGATCATTGGCACGGGGGGCATGCCACTGGATTTGTGGCTGCAGAGCTGAAACTTGCAGAATACAAAAAGCCATTAAGGTTCCCCGCACGGGCTTTTTGATTTGGAGCTTGAAGCTTTTATTTCTTGCTAGGCGGCAAGTCCGTACAAGAGCCATGCGCCACTTCCGCCGCCATCCCGATGCTTTCGCCCAGCGTGGGGTGGGGGTGGATGGTTTTGCCGATGTCCACAGCGTCTGCGCCCATCTCGATGGCCAGTGCGATCTCGCCGATCATGTCTCCCGCATGCATGCCCACCATGCCGCCGCCCAAGATCTTGCCGTGGCCGTGCGCTTCAGGGCTGTCGTCAAACAGCAGTTTGGTCACGCATTCATCGCGGCCGTTGGCAATGGTGCGGCCTGAAGCTGACCAAGGGAACAAGCCCTTTTTCACCTTGATGCCTTGCGCTTTGGCTTGGTCTTCGGTCAAGCCCACCCAGGCCACTTCGGGGTCGGTGTAAGCGACGCTCGGGATAACGCGTGCGTTGAACGCAGCGGCTGCCAGCTCTTTGTTGCCTTGCAGTTCGCCCGCAATCACTTCGGCGGCCACATGCGCTTCGTGCACCGCCTTGTGCGCCATCATGGGCTGACCAATGATGTCGCCAATGGCAAAGATGTGCGGCACGTTGGTGCGCATTTGGATGTCGACGATGATGAAGCCGCGGTCGGTAACAGCGACGCCCGCTTTTTCAGCGGCGAGTTTTTTACCATTGGGCGTGCGGCCCACGGCTTGCAAAACCATGTCGTACACCTGAAGTGCGGGGGCCGCAACGCTTGCGTTGCTTCCGTTCTCGCCAGGTTCGGCGCTCTCAAACGTGACTTCAATGCCTTCGGGCAAGGCACGGCTATGCCCGAAGCACAGCGCTGGCGTCATTACAACTGCAGACTTCACATGGCCGATTCTGTAAGGCAGCTTGAAAATGTCAGCGTCATAAATGTTTAGTAAAAGCAAATTTTAATCAGGTTGTCGATCAGTGATGTACAGGTGATTGCCAATACCCCTGAGAGATACAACCCAAGGATGAATAAAATGAACAACGAAACCAATGAGAATTTGACAGTCGAAACACAAACGGAGACCGTTGAACCGCACGATGACGCGGAAACTGGCACTGAGAAAGAGCACGAAGCTGAGCTTGAAGCTGAATCGGAATCCACTCCCGAAGCTGAACATCAAGCTGAATCGGAATCCACTCCCGAAGCTGAACATCAAGCTGAGTCGGAATCCACTCCCGAAGCTGAGCATCAAGCTGACGCAAAATAAGCCACGCCATTGTCAGCGCGTCGAAGTGGCCCACAAAAATGGAAAATCAGTTTAAGTGGGACACCTTCATTAGAAATAAGGTAAATCATTATCTAGGCAAGAAAGCGCAGCGTTCACCTGCCAGCGTTCCCAAACCAGGGGCTTGGGGCGCGGCAGGGATTTCAAAAATGGCTGCTCCAGCTCAAACAGCGCCGTGGCTGCTGGCGGGTGGCTAGGAACTTACGCTTGCCGTACTTAACGCCCGACTCGATCTAGCGCCATCATCTGCCTGTAGCAATCTGCAGGTTTAAAGAAGAGTATCGCCAAGAGCAATACCAAGCCTCATCGTGGTGACCGCAAATGGGTCAACGGCTGGTCACCGGAGCAGATTGCCAATCGACTACGGGTTGACTTAACCGATGATTCGTCTATGCGCATCTCACAAGTCCACCGTGAACCTCAACGGCTACGCCACGATGCTCGCGTTACTGATAGGTCTGACGAAATACTTTGCCTTTTACAACACCGAACGCCCACACCAAGCCTTGGGCAATCAAACCCCTCAGGAAGTTCACAAGACCTCGAGCGGCGGCGGTGCGGTGATCGTGGACAAATACCTGAGCAAAGAAAGACTCCCAGTTGCGCTGCGCTCCAGCGGGAATGCAGTCGAGGAAAACGGGATTGAGACAGAGAGTCAGCAGTACCCATTGTAAAAACCGGGGCAGCGCCGTCCAACTGCGAGAAGTTGAGTGCAACTTAAACTGACATTAAGTGTGTCCTCAAACATGACTGGATTAATTCATGGTTGTGCAGGTCCACGAAGTCACATTGCAAAGAAGCCCGAATTGTTGCCAGTTCGGGCTTCTTTTATTACAGTTTGAAGCTTTTACTTCTTGCTAGGCGGCAAGTCCGTACAACTGCCATGCGCCACCTCAGCCGCCATGCCAATGCTTTCGCCCAGCGTGGGGTGTGGGTGGATGGTTTTGCCGATGTCCACCGCGTCTGCGCCCATCTCAATCGCCAATGCGATCTCGCCAATCATGTCGCCCGCGTGCGTGCCCACCATGCCGCCGCCCAGGATCTTGCCATGGCCTTGGGCCTCGGGTGAATCGTCGAACAACAGTTTGGTGACGCCTTCGTCGCGGCCGTTGGCAATGGCGCGGCCTGAAGCTGACCAAGGGAACAAGCCCTTTTTCACCTTGATGCCTTGCGCTTTGGCTTGGTCTTCGGTGAGGCCGACCCAGGCCACTTCGGGGTCGGTGTAGGCCACGCTGGGGATGACGCGTGCGTTGAATGCAGCCGCAGCGAGTTCTTTGTTGCCTTGCAGTTCGCCTGCAATCACTTCAGCCGCCACGTGGGCTTCGTGCACCGCCTTGTGCGCCAACATGGGTTGGCCAACGATGTCGCCAATGGCGAAGATGTGCGGCACGTTGGTGCGCATTTGAATGTCGACGTTGATGAAGCCGCGATCGGTCACAGCCACGCCTGCTTTTTCAGCGGCGAGTTTTTTGCCGTTAGGTGTGCGGCCAACGGCTTGCAACACGAGGTCGTACACCTGAGGCGCGGGGGCCGCAACGCTTGCGTTGCTTCCGTTCTCGCCCGGTTCAACGCTCTCGAACGTGACTTCGATGCCTTCGGGCAAAGCGCGTGCGGACACGGTTTTGGTCTTGAGCATGATGTTGTCAAAGCGCTTGGCGTTCATCTTTTGCCAGACTTTGACCAAGTCACGATCCGCGCCTTGCATGAGGCCGTCCATCATTTCCACCACGTCCAGGCGTGCGCCCAGCGTGCTGTAAACGGTGCCCATTTCCAGGCCGATGATGCCGCCGCCCAAGATGAGCATGCGCTTCGGAACACTCTGGAGTTCCAAAGCACCGGTGCTGTCCACAACCCGAGGATCGTTGGGCATAAAAGGCAAACGCACAGCTTGTGAACCGGCGGCGATGATGGCCTTTTTAAAGGCGATCACTTTTTTGCTGCCGTTTTGTTCTTGCGCAGTGCCGGTAGTCTCCGACACTTCAAGGTGGTTGGCACCGATGAACTGGCCCAAGCCGCGCACGGTGGTGACCTTGCGCATCTTGGCCATGGCCGCCAAACCGCCAGTGAGTTTGCCAATGACTTTTTCTTTGTGGCCGCGCAGTTTGTCGATGTTGACCACCGGCTTGCCGAAATCCACACCGAGGTCGGCCATGTGGCTGACCTCGTCCATGACGGCCGCGACGTGCAGCAGCGCTTTAGACGGGATGCAACCCACGTTCAGACACACACCGCCCAAGGTGGCGTAGCGCTCAACGATGACGACGTTCAAGCCGAGGTCGGCCGCGCGGAAGGCTGCCGAATAGCCGCCGGGGCCACCGCCCAACACGAGCACGTCGCACTCGATGTCCACAGGCCCGTTGTGCGTTGAGGGTTGAGCGTTCAGCGTGGGAGAAACACTGGCAAGAACGCTGGGCGCAGATGTGACGGCTGCAGGCTGTTCGCGCTCAACGCTCAACGCCGGACGCTCAACGCCCTCGCCTTCCAGAACCAACACCACCGAGCCTTGCTTGACCTTGTCGCCAAGCTTGACCTTGAGTTCTTTGACCACACCACCGTGGCTGCAAGGAATTTCCATGGAGGCTTTGTCGCTCTCCACAGTGATCAGACTTTGGTCAGATTTGACGGTGTCACCCACCTTGACCATCAGCTCGATCACGGTGACTTCGTCGAAGTCGCCAATGTCGGGGACTTGAATATCAATCAGTGCCATATCAAATCCTTAGAGAAGAACGCGACGGAAGTCGCTGAGGATTTGACCCAGGAACGCGTTGAAGCGTGCCGCTGCAGCGCCGTCGATGACGCGGTGGTCCCATGTCAAAGACAGGGGCAGCATCAGGCGGGGCACAAACTGCTTGCCGTCCCACACCGGTTCCATGGTGCTCTTGCACACACCCAAGATGGCCACTTCGGGCGCGTTGATGATGGGCGTGAAGTACTTGCCACCAATGCCGCCGAGGCTGGAGATGGTGAAGGTTGCTCCGGTCATTTCTGCGGGACCCAACTTGCCGTCGCGCGCCTTCTTGGCCAATTCGCCCATTTCTTGGCTGATTTGCAAGACGCCTTTTTTGTCGCAATCACGGATCACAGGCACCATCAAACCGTTAGGTGTGTCAGCGGCAAAACCGATGTGCCAGTAGTTTTTGTAGACCAGTGATTCGCCATCCAAGGAACTGTTGAACTCGGGGTATTTCTTGAGCGCGGCCACGCAGGCCTTGATCAAGAAAGCCAGCATCGTCACCTTGACGCCACTCTTCTCGTTCTCTTTGTTGGTGGAAACGCGGAAGGCCTCGAGGTCGGTGATGTCGGCATCGTCATGGTTGGTGACGGCCGGGATCAGAACAGCGTTGCGGAGCAAGTTGGCACCGCTGATCTTCTTGATGCGGCCCATTTCTTTGCGTTCGATGGGGCCGAACTTGGCAAAGTCGACCTTGGGCCAAGGGATCAGTCCCAAAGCTGCGCCGTCACCGCCAGAAGCTGCAGGCGCTTTGGCCGCTTGCGCTTTGGTTTGAACTGCACCGGCCATGACAGCCTTTGTGAAGGCCTGCAAGTCATCGGGCGTGATGCGGCCTTTGAGGCCGGAGCCTTTGACTTCGTCCAAAGGCACACCCAGTTCACGAGCGAATTTGCGCACCGAGGGCGATGCGTGAGGCAAGCCCAGCGGGGCGTTCAGCGTTGGGCGTTCAGTGTTGAGCGCAGATACGGCCTGTGCAGCGCTGGCAGGCATTGCAGGCGTTGTGCTGGTGGCAGGGACAGGGACTGCAGGAACTGCGGCGGGCATCACCCCACGCTCAACGCTCAACGCCGAACCCTGAACCGACAAAATGGCCAGCAGGTCGCCAATATTGACCGTGTCGCCCACTTTGACTTTGAGCTCTGTGAGCACGCCAGCATGTGAGGACGGGATTTCCATCGAGGCCTTGTCAGACTCGACGGTGATCAGCGATTGCTCGACCTTGATGGTGTCGCCAGGCTTGACCATGACTTCAATCACGGCCACGTCTTTGAAGTCGCCGATGTCGGGCACATGCACTTCAAGCGTTGAAGATACAGGGTTGGGCGTTGAGGGTTGAGGGTTGGGCGCTGGTGTGGGTGATTGAGGTATTGCAGCAGTGGGCACGCGCTCAACGCTTGACGCCAAACCCTCAACGGACTGGGCTTCCACCACCAACACAATGGAACCTTGCTTGACCTTGTCACCCAGTGCCACGCGCATTTCCTTGACCACGCCAGCCGTGCTCGACGGGATTTCCATCGAGGCTTTGTCAGATTCCACCGTGATCAGCGACTGCTCGGCCTTGACGGTGTCGCCCACTTTGACCATCAACTCAATGACGGTCACTTCATCAAAATCCCCGATGTCCGGGACTTGTACTTCTACCAATGCCATGTTCGTCTCCAGTCTTTATGCGTACAAGGGGTTGATCTTGTCGGTGTTGATGCCGTACTTTTTGATCGCCTCAGCCACCTGGCTGACAGGCACTGCGCCGTCTTCGCTCAGCGCCTTGAGGGCCGCGACCACGATGTAATGGCGGTTGACTTCAAAGTGCTCGCGCAACTTGCTGCGGAAGTCAGAGCGGCCAAAGCCGTCGGTACCCAGGACTTTGTAGGTGCGACCAGAACCATCCGAATTTTTAGGAATGAAAGGACGGATCTGCTCGGCATAGGCCTTCATGTAATCGGTCGAAGCGACCACGGGGCCACTGTGCTGTGCCAACTGTTGGCCCACGAAAGAAACACGAGGGGTTTCCATCGGGTGCAACATGTTGTAGCGCTCGGCGTCTTGGCCGTCGCGGGTCAGTTCGTTGAAACTTGGGCAGCTCCACACGTCGGCTTGAATGCCCCAGTCGGTGGCCAACAAAACTTGAGCGGCAATCGATTCACGCAAGATGGTGCCCGAACCCAGCAATTGCACACGCTGGTCGCCCGCGGCTCCTGGCTTGCACAAATACATGCCCTTGATGATCTGCTCTTCGGTGCCGGGCGTGAGGCCTGGCATGGCGTAGTTCTCGTTGAGCAAGGTGATGTAATAAAACACGTTGTCTTGCTTCTCGACCATGCGCTTGAGGCCATGGTGCAGAATGACGCCGACTTCGTGGGCAAAGGTCGGGTCATACGACACGCAGTTGGGGATGGTGTTGGCCATGATGTGGCTGTGACCGTCTTCGTGCTGCAGGCCTTCGCCATTCAAAGTGGTCCGCCCCGATGTGCCGCCCAACAAGAAACCGCGCGCTTGCATGTCGCCCGCAGCCCAAGCCAAGTCGCCAATGCGCTGGAAGCCGAACATCGAGTAGTAAACATAAAACGGGATCATGATCCGGTTGGAGGTGCTGTAGCTGGTGGCCGCCGCGATCCAACTGGACATGCCGCCGGCTTCGTTGATGCCTTCTTGCAGGATCTGACCGGCTTTGTCTTCTTTGTAGTACATCACCTGTTCTTTGTCGACCGGGGTGTACTGTTGGCCTGCGGGGTTGTAGATGCCCACTTGGCGGAACAAACCTTCCATGCCAAAAGTACGGGCTTCGTCCACCAAAATCGGCACCACGCGTGGCCCCAAAGCCTGGTCACGCAGCAGTTGCGTCAAGAAGCGCACGTAGGCCTGGGTGGTGGAGATTTCACGGCCCTCGGCGGTGGGATCCATCACGGCCTTGAAGGTGTCGAGCGAAGGCACTGTGAAGCTCTCTTCGGCCTTGGCGCGGCGCTTGGGCAGGTATCCGCCCAGCGCTTGACGGCGCTCGTGCAGGTAACGCATCTCGGGCGTGTCATCGGCCGGTTTGTAAAACGGGATCTTGGACAACTCGCTGTCCGGGATCGGGATGTTGAACCGATCGCGCATGTACTTGATGTCTTCGTCCGTCAGCTTCTTGGTCTGGTGAACGGTGTTCTTGCCCTCGCCCGCTTTGCCCATGCCAAAACCTTTGACGGTTTTGATGAGCAGCACGGTGGGCTGCCCCTTGGTGTTCACGGCTTGGTGGTAAGCGGCATAGACCTTTTGTGGGTCATGGCCACCGCGCTTGAGGTTCCAGATGTCGTTGTCCGACAGGTGCGCCACCATCTCCAGCGTGCGCGGGTCGCGGCCAAAAAAATGCTTGCGCACATAAGCGCCGTCGTTGGCTTTGAAGGCTTGGTAGTCGCCGTCCAGCGTGTCCATCATCAACTTGCGCAGCGCACCGTCTTTGTCGCGGGCGAGCAAGCTGTCCCACTCGCTGCCCCACAGCAGCTTGATGACGTTCCAGCCGGAGCCACGGAACTCGCCTTCAAGTTCTTGCACGATCTTGCCGTTGCCGCGCACCGGGCCGTCCAGGCGCTGCAGGTTGCAGTTGACGACAAAAATCAGGTTGTCCAGGTTCTCTCGTGCGGCCAAGCCAATCGCGCCCAAAGATTCAACCTCGTCCATCTCGCCGTCACCGCAGAACACCCAGACCTTGCGGTTTTCGGTGTTGGCAATGCCACGGGCGTGCAGGTATTTCAAAAATCGCGCTTGGTAGATCGCCATCAAGGGCCCCAAGCCCATGGACACGGTGGGGAACTGCCAAAACTCGGGCATGAGTTTGGGGTGCGGATAGCTCGACAGGCCTTTGCCGTCCACTTCTTGGCGGAAGTTGAGCAACTGCTCTTCGGTCAGGCGGCCTTCCAGATAGGCGCGGGCATACACGCCGGGCGACACATGGCCCTGAATGTAGAGGCAGTCGCCACCGTGGTTTTCACTTTCGGCATGCCAGAAATGGTTGAAGCCAGCGCCGAACATGTGGGCCAGCGAAGCGAACGAACCAATGTGGCCACCCAAATCACCGCCGTCAGCGGGGTTGTGGCGGTTGGCTTTGACCACCATGGCCATGGCGTTCCAGCGCATGTAGGCGCGCAGGCGTTCTTCGATCTCGATGTTGCCGGGGCAACGCGCTTCCTGGTTCGGCTCGATGGTGTTCACGTAGCCCGTGTTGGCAGAAAAGGGCAAATCGATGCTGTGCTGGCGGGCTTCTTCCAGCAGCTCTTCGAGCAAAAAGTGCGCCCGCTCCGGGCCTGCCTTTTCGATCACGGCGGACAGAGCGTCCATCCATTCCCGGGTTTCTTGGGCGTCGAGGTCCGCGCCCGGATGTTGTGGTGTGGCCGCTGTCATGTATGTCTCCTGTGGGTGTTATTTGCAAATCATGCCTGAATTTTTACATAGTTTTATGAATTTTTCAAATAGTGCATACTCATTTTGTATAGTGAAATTTATCGGAAATATCCCCTTCATTTTGAAATCCATTCAAAGCCAAAGTCGTGCCCCTGTCCCCTAAACTCTCACCCATGGAATTGAACAAAGCAGCATTGGTGGTGACAAAAGTGGGGCCCTGGGCCTGGTGGCGATCGTGGTGGAAAAGCCAATCGCCCAATCGGCAGGACCGTTTCGCCAACTTGGCACCCGTGGCTGCGGTGGTGTTGTTTTTGGCTGCCATTGCCAGTGCGTTTTGGTATTTGCGTGTAGAAGAAATCGAGCGCGAACAAGAGGCCATCAAACGCGATGTGGAATACGCCCAGCAGCGCTTGCGATTGCGCCTGCTGGAGCGGCAAGAGCAAGTCATGCGTTTGGCGCGCGACGTCTCGAACAAGGAAATTCGCAACGACCAGTTTTTGTCCCGGGCCGAAGCACTGGTGCTGCAATACCCCGAATTTTTGTCTCTGACCTGGATCGATGACCGCAGGCGCATCTTGGCCAATCAAAGCGTTTCCAGCATTTCTCCGAGCCAACACATGCGGGCCGGAACAGTGCTCAAAATTGGCGAAACCGAAAGCCATTTCAGCTTGGCCCGCGATTTGATGCAGCCCATTTACGGACAGCTGGACAGCGGAACTGAAAAAGACGCCCAGACTCCCGTGTTGCAGTTGCACACCCCATTGAGCAACGACCAAGGGGGATTCAACGGGGTGATCCTGGCCGAATACACTATGGAGGGCTTGCTGCGTTACGGCATTCCCACCGAGGTCCTGGCCAAATATGCCGTCGCCTTGCAAGACGGCAAAGGCCGCTTGCTGGCTGGCCAAACCATACCTGGACGCATCGCTTTGTGGAGTGCCTTGCCCGGCATCGACAAGCCCAACAACGACTACGAAGTGCCGGTCTCGCCCGTGGGCAACGACCTGATTTTGCGGGCTCAGGCCTGGCGCACATCGCAAGGTTTGGTAGGCAGTGGCCTGTTTTGGTTGGTCAGTGTGCTCAGCGCGATGACCGCATGGATGCTGATTGGCAACTGGCGACACACCCGAAGGCGATTGCAAGCACAAAAAGCCCTGGTGGCAGAAACCAATTTCCGCCGCGCCATGGAAAACTCCATGCTCACCGGCATGCGCGCACTGGACTTGCGCGGCTGCATCACCTATGTCAACCCCGCGTTCTGCCAAATGACGGGCTGGAGCGATTCGGACTTGGTGGGGGCGGTCGCACCGTTTCCGTACTGGCCAGAGCAAGACAGGGAATTGCTGACCAAACGTCTCGAAGAAGAAATCAGCGGCCAGCATTCTGCGGGGGGGTTTCAGGTGCGGGTCAAACGAAAAAATGGGAACTTGTTTGACGCACGCATGTATGTCTCACCGCTGATTGATGCCAGCGGCAAACAAACCGGCTGGATGACCTCGATGACCGACATCACCGAGCCCAACCGCATCCGAGAACAACTGGCCAGCGCGCATGAACGCTTCACCATCGTGTTGGAAGCGCTGGACGCCTCGGTGTCTGTGGCCCCGCTGGGCAGTGCCGAATTGCTCTTTGCCAACAAACTATACCGCTTGTGGTTTGGCCAAAACACCGATGGTCATTTGCGGCTGGTCCAACAAGCCGGTTCCAGCGAAGAGCTGGAACGCGCTGACGATGTGGATGAAATGGTCGGCTTGCCCACTGAAAGTTTGACGGTTGCCAAATCCGAAAATGCAGAAATTTTTGTGTCTGAATTGGGCAAGTGGTTGGAAGTGCGCTCACGCTACATCAACTGGGCCGACGGACGACTGGCCCAAATGGTGATTGCCAGCGACATCACGCCGCGCCGCCAAGCCGAAGAGCAAGCAGCACAGCAAGCTGAACGTGCCCAAACGGCCAGTCGCCTGATCACCATGGGCGAAATGGCGTCGAGCGTGGCCCATGAACTCAACCAACCGCTGACCGCCATCAGCAACTATTGCAGCGGCATGATCTCGCGCATCAAAAACAATCAAGTCAAAGAAGAAGACATGGTGTGGGCGCTGGAAAAAACAGCCCACCAGGCCCAACGGGCCGGACAGATCATTTTGCGCATCCGCAGTTTCGTCAAACGCAGCGAGCCCAACCGCGTCTTGTCGGATGTCTCGGCCATGGTGAACGAGTCACTGGAATTGGCCGAAATCGAACTGCGCAGACGCCACGTACGCCTGTCGCACTATGTGGCTGCTCGTTTGCCTCAACTTTTGGTAGACCCTATTTTGATTGAGCAGGTGCTGATCAACCTCATGAAAAATGCGGCCGAATCGATTGACAACGCCGACCGTCCTGAAGGGCAGCGCCATGTGGAATTGCGCATCGTGCCCAAACACATCAACAACCAATCGGTGGTGGAGTTTTCAGTCACCGACACCGGGCAAGGCTTGCCCGCAGAAGACACCGAGCGGGTCTACGAAGCGTTTTTCTCCACCAAGGTCGAAGGCATGGGCATTGGCCTGAATTTGTGCCGCAGCATCATCGAATCCCACCAAGGCAGGATCACTTCCGAGAACCTCTACAATTCAGGCGAGGTGACAGGATGTCGATTCTCCTTTTGGATACCGGTCGAAACCGAATGACCACACAACAAACCACTGGGGTAAACGAATGAGTTTGATACCAAAAAAAGGCACTGTTTACGTCGTGGACGATGACGAGGCGGTGCGCGACTCCTTGCAATGGCTGCTTGAAGGTAAAGACTATCGGGTGCGTTGTTTTGACAGCGCGGAATCATTCATCAGCCGCTACGACCCCCGTGAAGTGGCCTGCCTGATTGCTGACATCCGCATGGGCGGCATGACCGGCCTAGAGCTGCAAGACAGGCTGATCGAGCGCCGCTCGCCTCTGCCCATTGTGTTCATCACCGGTCACGGCGACGTGCCCATGGCGGTGAATACCATGAAAAAAGGCGCAATGGACTTCATCCAAAAACCATTCAAGGAAGAAGAGTTGCTCGGTCTGGTCGAGCGCATGCTGGACGAAGCCCGTGACTCGTTTGCCGACTACCAACAAGCCGCCAGCCGGGACGCCCTGCTGTCCAAGCTAACGGGCCGCGAAGCCCAGGTGCTCGAGCGCATCGTGGCCGGTCGGCTGAACAAACAGATCGCCGACGACCTGGGCATCAGCATCAAAACGGTGGAAGCGCACCGCGCCAACATCATGGAAAAGCTCAACGCCAACACTGTGGCCGATCTGCTAAAGATTGCGTTGGGGCAAAACGCACCCAAGGCCTGATCGGCCTGCCGTCAACAAAACGCTCGCAACCAACGCCCGCACCTGCCGGGCGTTTTGCATTTTCTCTCTCTGACCCTTTGACACCCCACACATGACCGCCCAACTCATTGACGGCAACCAGCTCTCCAAACAACTGCGCACCGAGATCGCCACCCGCGCCCAAGCCCTCAAAGCCAAGGGCGTGACGCCGGGGCTGGCCGTGGTGTTGGTGGGTGACAACCCCGCCAGCCAGGTTTATGTGCGCAACAAGGTCAAGGCCTGCGAAGACAGCGGCCTGCACTCGCTGCTGGAGAAGTACGAAGCCACCATGACCGAAGCGGATTTGTTGGCCCGCGTCGAAGCGCTCAACAATGACCCCAGCATCCACGGCATCCTGGTTCAGCTGCCTTTGCCAGCGCACATCGACGCTCAAAAGGTGATCGAAGCCATCAGCCCCGCCAAAGACGTGGACGGTTTTCACATCGCCAGCGCCGGGGCCCTCATGACCGGTATGCCCGGTTTCTGGCCGTGTACGCCCTACGGCTGCATGAAGATGCTGGACAGCGTCGGCTTCGACCTGCGCGGCAAACACGCCGTGGTGATAGGCCGCAGCAACATCGTGGGCAAGCCCATGGCGCTGATGCTTTTGCAAAAAGACGCCACCGTGACGGTGGCGCACTCGCGCACCCAAAACCTCAAAGCCCTGACCCTGCAAGCCGACGTGATCGTGGCCGCCGTGGGCAAGCGCAATGTACTGACGGCCGACATGGTCAAGCCCGGCGCGGTGGTGCTGGACGTGGGCATGAACCGCAACGACGAAGGCAAACTCTGCGGCGACGTGGACTTTGAAGGCGTAAAACAAGTCGCGGGCTACATCACCCCCGTGCCCGGCGGCGTTGGCCCCATGACCATCACCATGCTGCTGGTCAATACCCTTGAAGCGGCAGAACACGCCTCCAAATAAGCCCTTATCACAGGCCTCACACTTTTTTGTCATCCCGGGCTTGACCCGGGATCCATATCCCCCTCATCCTTGACCGACCACACCAGGACACCCCATGACCAACCCCTTGCTCGACACCTCCGGCCTGCCCCTGTTTGACCGCATCGCCCCAGAGCATGTGGCTCCAGCTTTGGACGAACTCTTGGCCGCTGCCGAAAAAGCCTTGAACACCGTGACCGCCAACGACTTCCCCGCTGAATGGAAAGCCATCGCCCAAACCCTGGACGTGAGCACCGAACGACTGGGCATGGCCTGGGGCGCGGTGAGCCATCTCAACAGCGTGGCCGACACGCCCGAGCTGCGCGCCGCCTACAACGCCGCCCTGCCCCGCGTGACCGAGTTTTGGACACGCTTGGGCAGCGATGAGCGCCTGTACGCCAAATACAAAGCCATTGACGCCGCCAGCCTCAACACCGAACAAACCCAAGCTCACAAAAACGCCCTGCGCGGTTTTGTGCTGGGTGGTGCCGAGTTGCAAGGCGCGGCCAAAGAGCGCTACGCCGCCATTCAGGAGCGGCTGGCCGAAATCACGCAAAAGTTCAGCGAAAACACGCTGGATGCCACCGACAAATTTGCCCTTTACGTGAGCGAAGACCAGCTCAAAGGCGTGCCTGCCGATGTGGTGCAAGCCACCCGCGATGCGGCCCAAAAGGAAGGCAAAGAAGGCCACCGCTTGAGCCTGAAAATGCCGGTCTACCTGCCCGTGATGCAGTTCGCCGACAGCGGCACTTTGCGCGAGCAGCTCTACAAAGCCTATGTGACCCGCGCCTCGGACCAAGCCCCTGAAGACTTCAATCATTTCGACAACACCCCCTTGATGCAAGAAATTTTGGCGCTGCGCCAAGAAGAAGCCCGTCTGCTGGGTTTTGACAACTACGCCCAAGTCTCGGTGGTCCCCAAAATGGCCGAGTCCCCCGAAAAAGTCACCACCTTCCTGCGGGACTTGGCCACCAAAGCACGCCCCTTTGCCGAAAAAGACCTGGCCGATTTGCGCGAATTTGCCGCCAACTCCTTGGGCATCACTGGCCCGCTGAACACTTGGGATGTGCCTTATTTGTCTGAAAAACTCAAAGAAGCGCGCTATAGCTTCAGCGAGCAAGAGGTCAAGCAGTACTTCACTGCCCCTAAAGTGCTGGCGGGTTTGTTCAAGATCATCGAAACCCTGTTTGAAGTCAGCATCCGAGCCGACCAAGCCCCGGTCTGGCACCCGGCCGTTGGCTTTTACCGCATCGAGCGTGATGGCCAACTGATTGGCCAGTTCTACCTCGACCCCCCAGCCCGCGCAGGCAAGCGCGGCGGCGCGTGGATGGACGACGTGCGCGGCCGCTGGCAACGTCCAGACACCGGCGTGCTGCAAACGCCCGTGGCGCACCTGGTCTGCAACTTTGCCGAAGGCGTGAACGGTCAACCCGCATTGCTCACGCACGACGACGTGATCACCCTCTTCCACGAATTTGGCCACGGCCTGCACCACATGCTCACACATGTGAACGAGCGCGACGTCTCGGGCATCAGCGGGGTGGAGTGGGACGCGGTCGAATTGCCCAGCCAGTTCATGGAAAACTTCTGTTGGGAATGGTCGGTGCTGCGGCACATGACCGCCCATGTGGAAACCGGCGAGCCCCTGCCCCGCGCCCTGTTCGATAAAATGCTGGCCGCCAAAAACTTCCAAAGCGGCTTGCAAACCCTGCGCCAAATCGAGTTTTCGCTGTTCGACATGCTGGTGCACTCAGAACACGACCCGGCGCAAGACTTCATGCCGCTGCTGCAGCAGGTTCGTGACGAAGTGGCCGTGATGCGCCCGCCCGCCTTCAACCGCATGGCCCACACTTTCAGCCACATCTTTGCAGGCGGTTACGCCGCTGGTTATTACAGCTACAAGTGGGCCGAAGTGTTGAGCGCTGACGCTTATGCGGCTTTTGAAGAAACCACCGCTGCCGACGGCACGCCCAGCGTGGAAACCGGCCGCCTGTACCGCCAAGCTATTTTGGAAGCCGGCGGCAGCCGTCCGGCGCTCGAATCGTTCAAAGCCTTCCGGGGCCGCGAACCCAGCTTGGATGCCTTGCTGCGGCACCAAGGCATGGTGAGCGCATGAACAGGTCAAGCCACAGCGGATCGAAGCGGTCAGGGGGTGCTTGAGTTTCTTTCGGCTGGGCTTGGTTTATTTGCTAAGGCCCTGCTCCAGGTGGATGGCTGCGCAAGGGAAAATGTGATCTCGGCAAGGGTTCCCCGACCACGGGGATGGCTCAGAAGTCAGCGAGATGGCTCTCCATCCCTGAATTCAAACCTCGTCTCTCTGCCCATCTGATTCGACATGCGGCCCTCAGGCCTTGAGCGCCAAAGCCACCACGTCACCAATCAGTTTGTGACGTGATTGTGGATCGATCGGTAAGGCTGGCATGGCTTTGAGCACATAGTTGTAGTTGATCGTGATCAAAAGCTGGGCGGCGGCAAAGGCGCCTGCATCTGAGGCCGAATGGGCCAAGTTAAATCGTTTTTGCACTTGACGCATCAAGCCCACACAATCGAGAAATATTTTTTTGGTCTGAGGGTCAATCCGAAGGTTTTCTTGAAAATCCTCATGCATGGCACGGTTGACAGAAAACGCATGCGTCTGGATATGCTCCAAGCGTCTCGACATGTGCATGCAGGCGTCCTCAATACATGCAAAGTCCTGCAAACCATTTGCAATGGTGACCATTTCCTCAGATGCCCGAGTGCAATAAAACGCCCACAACACAAAGAGAGCCTGTTTCTTTGAACCAAAACGTTTTAAAAAAGCCCCGCGCGTCAATTGCGCATGCTGTGCAATTTCATCAATGCTCAACTGACCCAGTGATTTATCTTTGAGCAATTCATTCAAGGCGTCCAGAAACCGGTTCTCTGTCGCAATGGCTCGTGGTTGAAGTGGTTTTTTGTACATATAAAATACACCTTATCCAATCAAAAACTATTGCATGATGCAAAATTTTTTAAGAAATCAAATAGAAATTTACTTAATTTTTATCATAACTTGTTTTCAATTACAAATGAAACATATTTATGAATAATAATTAAGTATTTACTCATTATATTTAGTATTAAATTACTTATATTTTATAAAATAAAACAATATTTTCATGAAGGCTTTTGAAAGAATAGCAATCTTGAAAGAGTTAAAGTTTTATATCCAACATGTTAACATTAATAGTGTTTTATCGATAAGCGAAATGACGTTACAAAAATTAAAGAGCAATGCAAGTCGTGTTCAAATAATTTTGGCATTGAATTTGATACTATGTAATTCCATTCCGGCATATTCCTGTGACACCCCGAACAATGTGAAGGCTCCCACCCATGATGCTCAAATGGCGGCTTTGGAAAGCAATACGGCAGGCATGGGCTTCGGTCCACAATCACCGCGCGACTTGTCTCTGAAAAATGGCAGCTACAAGCGTGTTTTTAATCCAGCACCCTCATCCACCCGAAAAATAGTCGATTCGAAAAGACATGACTGTCTATCTGACCATTTCACGGCGACCGGATGATCGTATCAACCGCTCTTTTGGAAAACATGACCAACACTTCGACCACCCACCATATTCGGGGCGAACAACTTCGCCAATTGCGCGAAGCTCATGGCATCAGTGTTTCCAACTTGGCCCAGCATGTTCATTTGTCGACAGCCCAAGTCCTGCAGCTCGAATACGGCGATGTGCTGCCAGGCAAGCGGTCCATGTTTTACTCCCCAGCGATTGAGGAAGTAGCAGCGATCAAAGTGGCCAAAGCCCTTGGGGCAGACCCGCAGACGCTGTGGAACAACCAGCCCGCTGTCCAAATCAACACAGACTCAGCGCAAAACGTCGAATCGCCATCCCAAGAAATGGTTGAACCCCGTGGGGAAATTGAAAATTTAATCGCCAATTCAAGTTCTGCTGTTTCAAGACCACTTTTGCTTGTCCAGAAAACTGGCAAAAACATCCTCATTCCCGCGCTAGGTTCGGCGTTTATTTTGTCATCGTGCTACGCATTTTTTTATACACACACAGATTTTTCAATCAGGGCATTGGCCGATGATCTTTTATCGATAGCCATGAGCAAAACGGAAACACGGCCTCAATCAGTGCCTGTTTCACTGGCTCCGATGTCAGAACCGGTCAAAACCCTGGCTGCGCCCATCAACACAAGGCCTGAGCCCGATCAACCGGTTCAAGCACGGGGGCAAGTCGTCGCATTTGGTGGTTGTGATGCTCAAAAAACCCCCATCACTTTATCGACAGATCAGCCTCAAAAAGCCGGAATCACCGTCTACATAGAGGCATTGCAAGAAGTGAGTTTGTGTGTGGAAGACAGTGCAGGCGTTCAACACACAGTAACGCTCAAAGCCAAAGAAAACAAAACTTACCGCGGCTCCCCACCTTGGTCGGTGCACGCCAGTGATCCGGGAAAGATCAACTTGTTTTTTCAAGGCCGCAAAATCCATTGGCCACAGGACAAAGATGCCTTTGTCATCCTGAAGGAAACAGCAGGCACTTTTTGAACCCGCTTTGGTTCCATTTTGAAAATTAACGGCCTGGATTTTGAATGTTGCGATAAAAAGCCACCCTCAGCTCGCGCTGGGGTGGCTTTTTTGTTCATAACCCTGAGGAGGATTTTCAATCAGATCAGTGGAACTGCTCTTCTTCGGTCGAACCGGTAAGGGCCTTCACAGAAGACGAACCGCCCTGGATCACGGTGGTCACGTCGTCGAAGTAACCTGCGCCCACTTCTTGCTGGTGCGACACAAAGGTGTAACCTTGTTCACGGGCTGCAAATTCTGGCTCTTGCACCATGTTGACGTAGTGCTTCATGCCTTCGCCATTGGCGTAGGCGTGGGCGAACTGGAATGTGTTGTACCAGTTGATGTGGATACCGGCCAGTGTGATGAACTGGTACTTGTAACCCAGCGCCGACAGGTCTTCCTGGAACGAAGCGATTTGGCTGTCGTTGAGGTTTTTCTTCCAGTTGAAAGACGGTGAGCAGTTGTAAGACAAGAGCTTGCCTGGGCATGCAGCGTGCACCGCTTGGGCAAATTCGCGGGCGAAGCCAATGTCTGGCACGCCGGTTTCACACCACACCAGGTCAGCATAAGGCGCGTAGGCCACGCCGCGGCTGATGGCTTGCTCCAAACCGTTTTTGACGCGGTAGAAACCTTCTTGTGTGCGCTCGCCGGTCAGGAAAGGCTTGTCGTTGGCATCGTGGTCAGAAGTGACCAGGTTGGCAGCTTCCGCATCGGTGCGGGCCAACACAATGGTAGACACGCCCATGACGTCCGCTGCAAAACGTGCAGAAATCAATTTCTCGCAAGCTTCATGTGTAGGCACCAACACTTTGCCGCCCATGTGGCCGCATTTCTTCACAGCAGCCAATTGGTCTTCGAAGTGAACGCCAGCTGCGCCGGAGGCAATCATGTTCTTCATCAGCTCGAAAGCGTTCAAAACGCCACCGAAACCTGCTTCAGCGTCAGCCACGATGGGCAAGAAGTAGTCGATGAACTCTTTGTCGCCGGGGTTGATGCCACGGCCCCACTGGATTTCGTCGGCGCGCTTGAAGGTGTTGTTGATGCGGCGAACCATGGTAGGCACCGAGTCGTAAGCATAGAGCGACTGGTCGGGGTACATGGTTTCGGACGTGTTGCCGTCGGCGGCGACTT
The DNA here is from genome assembly GCA_027486555.1 of Comamonadaceae bacterium. Classification (GTDB taxonomy): domain Bacteria; phylum Pseudomonadota; class Gammaproteobacteria; order Burkholderiales; family Burkholderiaceae_C; genus Limnohabitans_A. Next base: position 81,758 of record JAIXOX010000012.1, on the reverse strand, counting down.
GCCAGCCAGACAGGTACACGGCTTCGAGGCCGGCTTTGGCTTGTTGCATCGCTTGGCCAGCGCTGATGGCGCCAAATGAGTTGACATAGCCTTTTTTGGCACCGCCGTTGACTTTTTCCCAGAGCTTTTCAGCACCGCGCTTGGCCAGGGTGTGCTCGATGGGCATGCTGCCGCGCAGACGCACGACATCGGCAGCAGAGTAACCGCGCTTGACGCCTTTCCAGCGGGGGTTGGTCGCCCAGTCTTTTTCGAGGGCGGCGATTTGTTCTTCACGGCTCAGTTGTTGAGTGAGGTTGGCTGTCATGGGGAGGACTCCTGAAGTCAAGTTGAAATCGGGCGATGTGGGCAGAGAATTCTGCTTTGTCGTTGCTCAAATCTTAACTCTTATAGAAGACCTTTTGAGCATCTTATGTCTTATACAAGACATATTTTTATTTGTTTAATTTCAACAACTTAGACGGTTTATTTCTCTATGCAAAAAATATATGAACAATACAAAAAATTTTTGATCGTTAAAACCGACATATTTTCATATCGTAAAACAAAGAAACCGAATGGTGAAACCACAAGATGACCGGGCTCGCGGTCTGAGTTCCCGAATGCGCCGCATCCGTACCGATACGGCCCTGTGAAGTTTGTGAAGTGGTGGTCTGCGAGGCGTCATCACGGCGAGACCGCCGCTCCCACAAAAAAGCGTTGATCCAAACACCGTTGGGCCGAAGCAAAAGTGAGACTCACCGATGGTTCTGAGTTGTCCAAGCTTTCATCAAGTTGTCAAGACTGAAAAAAGCGCAACTTCAGTTGAAATCAGCAACAACCCCTATAGAAAAATTGATTTTTACCATTGGAAACCACGTCTTTCTCCAGTAGCATGCGTGAAGCTGTAAACAAACCGTTTCACAGCGGCGAACTTAATTCCGATCGAAGGAACTCCATCATGGCAACTGCAAAAAAAACCCCGGCTCCAAAAGCTGCACCCGCAAAAAAAGCAGCACCGGCCCCAATAGCTGCACCCGCTGCTAAAGCTGCTGCACCTGCTAAGAAAGCAGCGGCCAAGGCCCCTGCCGCAAAATCCACAACGACCGCCAAGGCTGCTCCTGCTGCCAAGCGCACGCCCAACGCCGCCTTCATGAAGGCTTTGACCCCCAGTGCAGCTTTGGCCGCTGTGGTGGGATCAACCCCACTGCCACGTACCGAAGTGGTCAGCAAAATGTGGGTTTACATCAAAAAGCACAACCTGCAAGATGCGACCAACCGCCGCGCCATCAATGCGGACGACAAACTCAAGGCCGTTTTTGGCAAAGCCCAAGTCACCATGTTCGAAATGGCTGGCCTGATTGGCAAGCACTTGAAGTAATTCACGCTCAAGGCCATATAAAAAACCCGCTTCGGCGGGTTTTTTATGGCTTGAACACGGTGGCCTGCACTGATGGCCTTTTGTCTTCAGGCCAGACACCGATCTCTACGACCCTTGCTGTTTGGCCAGTGCCGTTTGCGTGATGGCACTCAAGGTGCCACGGGTGGAGATGACCTCAGGGTCAAGCATGACTTCAATCAGCGTTCCTTGTGTTCGACTCATGGCCGCCATGAAAGCGGGCTCGAACTCATCGGTTTGGTGAATGCGCACGCCCACATAGCCATAGGCCTGAGCCAGCGCCGCAAAGTCGGGGTTGAGCAGTTGTGAGCCCGTGACGTGGTCAGGGTATTCGCGCTCTTGGTGCATGCGAATGGTGCCGTACATGCCGTTGTTCAACAGGACAATGATGCTTTTGCCACCATGCTGCACGGCTGTGGCCAGTTCTTGACCATTCATGAGAAAGTCACCATCTCCGGCGATGGTGAATGCCAAACGCCCCGTCAGTAAATTGGCTGCAATGCCCGCTGGCACGCCATACCCCATGGCCCCGACTGTGGGTGCCAATTGTGTTTTATGCCCTTTGACAAGGCCATGGTGCTTGTAAAAGCGATGCATCCAACTGGCGAAGTTGCCAGCGCCATTGGTCAACACCGCATCGGCAGGCAGGTGTTTTTGCAGCGTGGCCACAATGGCTGGCATGTCAATGTCGCCCGGCAAAGTTTGGGGTTGCAAGTTGTCCAGGTAACCGTCGTGGGCCAAACGGGTCCAATCAGACCAGGCCACATCGTTCGGAGCGGTCAACACCTCCAGGCCTCGGGCGGCAGCGTTCATGGTGGAATGAATCGCCAGGTCGGCTTGGTAGACGCGGTTGAGCTCTTCCGCACTGGCGTGGATGTGCACCAGTTTTTGATGTGTTTTGGGGGCTTTGAGCAGGGTGTAACCCCCCGTGGTCATTTCACCAAGGCGAGGACCTATGGCGATGATCAAATCGGCGTCGCGCACCCGGGCGGCCAGTGCAGGGGCGATGCCGATGCCCACGTCTCCAGCGTATTGGGGGTGGTGGTTGTCAAAGGTGTCCTGGAATCGGAACGCATTGGTCACGGGGAGTTGCCAATTTTCTGCAAAGCGTTGCAGGGCCTGCGCGGCTTGCGGTGTCCAGCCACCGCCTCCCGCAATGACCAAGGGCCGGGTTGAAGCCAGCAACATGTCGCGCAGGGTGCGTAAAGCACCCGGGTCACACCAGGATTGCACGGGCTCCACCCGTGCCAGGGCTTCTGACTTGACGGCTTGGGTCAACATGTCTTCGGGCAGCACCAGGACAACGGGGCCGGGGCGACCGTTCATGGCGGTGGCAAAGGCGCGTGCCACGTATTCGGGCAAGCGCTCGGGGTCATCCACCCGCTCTACCCGCTTGGCCATGCCTTTGGTAGAAGGGCCGAAAAAGTGGGTGTAGTCCATTTCCTGGAACGCTTCACGGTCACGCGTATCGCTGGCCACATCCCCCACAAAAAGCACCATGGGCGTGGAGTCCTGAAACGCTGTGTGCACACCAATCGACGCATTGGTTGCGCCAGGCCCTCGGGTGACAAAACAAATGCCGGGACGCCCCGTGAGCTTGCCCTGCGCTTCGGCCATGAAGGCCGCTCCGCCCTCTTGGCGGCAAATGACAAACTTGATCTGCTCTCGGTGCAAGTGAAAGCCGTCCAGCGCAGCCAGGTAACTTTCACCCGGAACACCGAACGCATGGGTAACGCCTTGGGCCAGAAGGCATTCAACAAGCAAGTGGCCAGCAATCTTGGTTTTCATGTGGGCCATTTTGCCCAATGCCTTCAAGGCCCGGTGTCACGCCTGTGATGTTTCAAGTCTTGGCAGAACGGCGCCCCACGCCCAGTGCTACCCCTGCACTGATGAACAACACCACAGCAGCCCCCAACAAAGTGGCGGTGTACCAGCCTTGGTCCATGAAGACCCCAAAAACAAGGGGGGACAGAGCAAAGCCCACATCCAGACCGGAATAGACCAGTCCGTAAACACGCCCTGTGGCTTCTTTGGGCGTGCCTTTCTTGATCATCAAGTCCCGACTTGGACCGCCGATGCCCACGGCGAATCCGGTCAAGGCCAAGAGCCACAAAGTGGCTTGCGGCCCAAGCCATCCGCTGGCACAAAGGGCCATCAACAAAGCTGCGGCGGCCATGCACAGGGCCACCACCCGGTCAGTGGCTTGGGCAAAGCGTGCCGCCAGAAAACCACCGATCAAAATGCCCACGGCCCCCAAGAGCATGTAGGCCGTCAAGGTCATGGAGGCCCTCTCCAGGCTGATGCCGTACAAAGTGTTGAGGATGGGAACCGCAAAGTTTTGCACCACAGCCAAGGTCACCGTGGAGAGCAGGAAAAACAAAAAACACCACCAAACCACAGGCAAGCGCAAAATGGCCAGCGCATGTCCAGAGGCCGCGCCCAACCCAGGCGTTGCCGCTCTGGGTGCAGGAATGGTGACCAGGTGTTGGCGGTTGATGAGCAACAACACCAGAATCAGCACATACAGGCCTGACGCCGCCAAAAAGGCTTGTCGCCAACCCCACCAAGCTGCGCACACACTGAAAAACACAGGGGCCAGGGCCCAGCCCAGATTGCCCGATACGCCATGGACACTGAAGGCATAGCCCAAGCGTTGCGTCGACACCCTTTGGTTCAAGATGGTGAAATTGACCGGATGAAAAGGTGCGTTGCCCAAACCAGCCAAAACGGCCACCAGCATCAGCCCGGAGTAACTTTGCGCCGCATAGGCCTGCAGGCAAGCCAATATGTAAAGGACGATGGATGACAGCAAAACAGGTCTTGCGCCCCATCGGTCCACCACAAAACCAGCCCCCGCCTGACCCAGTCCGGATATGACAAAAAACAAAGAACTCAGCATGCCCAACTCGGCATAACGCCACCCGAACTCCTGCACCAAGACGGGAAACATCAGAGGCAAAAGCAAATGGGAAAAATGGGAACTGGCATGGGCAACGCCCACCAGCCCCATCACACGGGCATCCTCGCGCCAAGGCCGCTGAGCGTCGTCACTGAGCACCACCGGTTGCATAACAGACCATTCAAGTGCAGCGTGCGGACTGTCCAGCACACCCGTCAATGCGCTCACTGCGTAATGACAGTTTAGCGAATTGGCTTCGGGGTCATGGGGTGCGCAGTTAAGGGCCGAGTCACGGCGATGCCCCGGCCCTTCAGGTCAAGCCTCGTTCAGCCACTCCACCACTTTGAAATCGAACAATCCGGGATGTTGCACCGGGTCAACCGACACTTCGATCGTGCACTTGGGCGGAAAACGGCCTTCAAGCAACAATTTGGAGAGCGGATTTTCCAAGCGTTGCTGGATGGCCCTTTTTAAGGGGCGAGCACCATAGACCGGGTCGAAACCCACCTTGGCCAGTTCGGACAAGGCTGCCGCACTGACCTTCAAGTTCAAGTCCATGCGGGCCAGGCGGTTCTGCAATACCTGCAACTGGATTTGGGCAATGGCTGCGATGTGTTGGGCATCCAGACCGTGAAAGACCACGGTTTCGTCAATGCGGTTGAGAAACTCAGGCCTGAAGTGGACTTTGAGTTCGTCCCACACCGCGTCCTTGATGTCTTCGGCAGGCTGGCCCACCATGGACTGGATCAGGTGCGAGCCCAAGTTGGAGGTCATCACGATCACGGTGTTTTTGAAGTCCACGGTGCGCCCTTGACCATCGGTCAATCGGCCATCGTCCAGAACTTGCAGCAAGACGTTGAAGACATCGGGGTGGGCTTTTTCGACTTCGTCGAGCAGCAACACGCTGTAGGGCTTTCGGCGCACAGCCTCGGTCAGGTAACCGCCCTCTTCATAGCCCACATAACCCGGTGGCGCGCCAATCAAACGGGCCACCGAGTGTTTTTCCATGAATTCGCTCATGTCCATGCGAATCAGGTGATCCTCGCTGTCAAACAAGAACCCGGCCAGTGCTTTGCACAACTCTGTTTTGCCCACGCCCGTCGGGCCTAGGAAAAGAAAGGACCCGGTGGGGCGATTGGGGTCGGACAAACCCGAGCGCGAGCGCCGGATGGCGTTGGACACAGCGGCAATGGCTTCATCTTGTCCCACCACACGCTGGTGCAGCTTGCCCTCCATTTGCAACAGTTTTTCTCGCTCACCCTGCATCATTTTGGCAACGGGTATGCCCGTGGCACGCGAGACGACCTCGGCGATTTCTTCGGCCCCCACTTGTGTGCGCAACAAGCGGTGCACGGGTTTGTCCCCGGGAGCGGCTTCTTTGGCTTGCACTTCTTTCAGGGTTTTTTCCAGTGCAGGCAGCTTGCCGTATTGCAACTCGGCCACTTTGTTGAAGTCGCCTCGACGGGTCAGCTCTTCAATTTGCTGCTTGATGTGGTCGATTTCTTCGCGCAACTGTTGCCCACCTTGGGCCTGCGATTTTTCGGCGCGCCAGATTTCTTCCAGATCTGCCGATTCCTTTTTCAGTTTGACGATTTCTTCTTCAATCAGGGCAAAGCGTTTTTGTGAAGCCTCGTCGTTTTCCCGGCGCACGGCCTCCCGCTCAATTTGCAACTGGATCAATCGGCGGTCGAGCTTGTCCATGACTTCGGGCTTGGAGTCGATTTCGATCTTGATTTTGGCTGCAGCCTCATCGATCAAATCGATCGCCTTGTCGGGCAAAAACCGGTCGGTGATGTAGCGGTGGCTCAGCTCGGCCGCAGCCACAATGGCCGGGTCGGTGATGTCCACGCCGTGGTGAATTTCGTATTTCTCTTGCAAGCCGCGCAAGATGGCAATGGTGGCCTCCACGGTAGGTTCGTTGACCAGAATTTTCTGGAAACGGCGCTCCAAAGCGGCATCTTTTTCGATGTATTTGCGGTATTCGTCCAAGGTGGTCGCGCCCACGCAATGGAGTTCCCCCCGTGCCAGCGCGGGCTTGAGCATATTGCCGGCATCCATCGCGCCCTCGGCTTTGCCAGCCCCCACCATGGTGTGCAACTCGTCAATGAAGACAATGGTTTGACCCTCGTCTTTGGCCAACTCGCTGAGCACGGTTTTGAGGCGTTCTTCAAACTCACCCCGAAATTTGGCACCGGCCAGCAAGGCGGCCATGTCGAGCGACAACACCCGCTTGCCTTTGAGTGAGTCGGGCACTTCTCCGGCCACGATGCGCTGAGCCAAGCCCTCAACAATGGCGGTCTTGCCCACACCAGGCTCGCCAATCAAGACCGGGTTGTTTTTGGTGCGCCGCTGCAAAACCTGTATGGCACGGCGAATCTCGTCGTCACGGCCAATGACCGGGTCGAGCTTGCCGATGCGGGCACGCTCAGTCAGATCGATGCAGTATTTCTTGAGCGCCTCTCGTTGCCCCTCGGCGTCGGCACTGCCCACGCTTTCCCCACCGCGAACGGCGGCAATGGCGCTTTCCAAATTCTTGCGGTTCAGCCCGTGTTCTTTGGCCAGGCGACCGGCCTCGGATTTGCTCTCGGTCAGCGCCAACAAAAACAATTCGCCCGCAATGAAGGCATCACCCCGCTTGATCGATTCTTTTTCAGCCGCTTGCAGCAGCTTGACCAGCTCTGGCCCGACCTGCACTTGGTCTTGCCCTGTGACCTGCGGCAGGCGTGCAACCGCCGCATCAGAGGCTTGCAACAGCGCGGGCACCTGCACACCGGCTCGCAACAAAATGGCTTTGGGGCCATCGTCTTGTCTGAGCATGGTGGACAGGACGTGCACGGCTTCGATGTAGGCGTGGTCTTTTCCCAAGGCCAGCGACTGGGCGTCGGACAGGGCCTCTTGAAATTTGGTCGTGAGTTTGTCGGTGCGCATGTGTGGTTCTCCAATGCCATTCAGCTTGTGCTGAAAGTTACATTTTCAAGACCGCCCGAGCGCCGCACTTTGTCTAGAATCAAAAGTATGAACATTCACCAACTTTCCGTTCTCCATGACGAACGACAAGACCGTCTGTTGTTGCGACTGAACACCCAGGACAGTCAGGAATTCAGGTTTTGGCTGACCCGTCGTATGACCCACAGGTTCATGCCCGCCATTGAGCAGTCGGCTGCCCGACTCGAGGCAGCGCAGCCGGGTGTCGCCGCGACTGACACCGCATCACAACAACTCCTTGGCGAACTGAAACGGGATGCTTTTTTGCAAAAGGCCGATTTTTCAACCCCGTTTGAGACCCAAGCCACCCAATTGCCTTTGGGCAGTGAGCCCATGCTGATCACCGACGCGCACCTGAGCATTTTGGCCAAAGGCGGGATGGAAATCAGCTTCGAGGACAAAACCAATCCACAACAAGTGCGTTCGTGTCAATTGCGCCTTCAAATGAGCTTGGTTCATGGCTTGACACACTTGATTCAGCAGGCTGCAGTCAAAGCCCAGTGGGGTTTGCCTGCCGGGGTAAAAACCGCCGAGACCGAGGTCTTGCTGTCACCCGCCACACCCCGCTACAGCCACTGAAGGCGCTTGGCTCAGGCGTTGGCTGCGCTGATGCCCCAACGGGCCAAGGCGGCATCGTCCGACACCCGAGCATCCACCCATTGGGCCCCTTGCGGGGTTTGCTCTTTTTTCCAAAATGGCGCTTGGGTTTTGAGGTAATCCATCAAAAACTCGCAGGCCTTGAAACTCTCCCCTCGGTGCGCCGAGGTCACCGCCACCAACACAATTTGGTCGGCGGGCAACAAACGGCCAACGCGGTGCACCACGCGGGCCGCATAAAAGTCAAAACGCTGGTGGGCTTGCTCGATCATGGCCTCGATCGATTTTTCGGTCATGCCGGGGTAATGCTCCAGCTCCATGGCCTGAACCTCGTCGGCGGCTTGCCCGGTGAGCGCACGGGTGTCGCGCACCGTACCCACAAAACTGCACACAGCTCCTACTCGCAAGTCTTGTGCACGCAGGGCCTTGATTTCTCGCGACAGATCAAAGTCTTCGGTTTGAATGGTCACTTGGGGTGTCAGCATGTGATCAGCCTCCCGTCACAGGGGGAAAAAATGCCACTTCGCAATCCACCGTCAATGGGGTAGCGTCGTTGGCCATGGTTTGGTTGACGGCCACTCGCACGGGCAAACCCATGGCCAGGCATTGGGCATGCACACCACCCCGGGCAATGAGCGCCAGGCGCAAACCGCCCACATCTGCGGCCGAAGTCTCCATGGCTTCGCTGCTCACCCCAATGGTTTCACGCAGCGAAGCAAAATAACGCAGCTGGATTTTCATGACAGCCATTCCGAAAAAGACCAAAAATGAAGCAAGTCGCCATGGTTTATGGTCTGGCCAGCCGGGTTATCGACCACACCATCCCCCCAAACGACCGAGGTCAAAACACCGGAGCTTTGATTGGGAAACAAATCCAGTCCCCCTTGTGCGTTGCGACGCACGCGCAAAAATTCGCGCCGCTTGTCTGCTTTGGTCAACTCAAAGTGGGCAGGCAACTGATAGGGCACGGGCGGTTTCGACACTGCACCTTGCAAGGCCAAAATCAAGGGCTTGACCAAGAGCAAGAAAGTCACAAAGCTCGAGACAGGATTGCCGGGCAAGCCCACAAAATGTGCAGCGCCTGGCCCCGTGTCACGGCGAACATGGCCATAGGCAAAGGGCTTGCCGGGCTTCATGGCAATTTGCCAAAGCGACAACTCGCCCAAAGATTGCACCGCTGGCTTGACGTGGTCTTCTTCACCCACCGACACGCCACCACTGGTGAGAATCAGGTCGTGGTGATCCGCAGCAGTTTTCAGTGCCGCCACCGTGGCTTCGCGGCGATCGGGCACGATGCCCAAATCGCTCACCTCACAGCCCAATCGATGCAGCAAAGCCCGAAGGAAAAAACGGTTCGAGTTGTAGATGGCCCCGGGCGGCATGTCTGCAGGAGCCACATCGCCAGGCATGACCAACTCGTCGCCCGTTGAAAACAAGGCCACTTTGGGCCGGGCCACGACATTCACATGGGCCAGACCCAAACTGGCGGCCAAACCCAATTCGGCCGGACCCAATTTCTGGCCGCGCCGCAGGACGGTATCGCCCGCAACAACATCTTCGCCACTGCGGCGAATCCACTGCCCAGGCTGGGCTGTGGTCAAAAACCGCACACGTTGGCTGTCTTGCCCCGAGACGGGCTGAACTTGCTCTTGCATCACGATGGCATCGGCCCCAGGCGGGACTGGCGCGCCCGTGAAAATACGCGCCGTTTGACCGGGCAGCAAAGCCTCGCCAAAGTGGCCTGCGGCAATGCGCTGCGTCACGGTTAACTCACTGCCTATGTGCTGAACATCGTCACTGCGCACGGCATAGCCGTCCATGGATGAATTGTCAAAAGCGGGCACTTGCAAGGCTGACACAAGGTCTTGGGCCAAGATGCGCCCGTCAGCGTCCAGTGTGGCCACAGACTCCACCGCGGACAAGGGCGTGATGCGCGCCAACAAGGCTTGCAAAGCATCATCGAGCGACATCAACGGGGCGCGTGGGGCAGTGCTCATGGATTTCAATCGCAATGTTGGGTGATGTAAGCCTTGATCAGGTTCACATCTGCAGGCATGAGCTGCACGCGCTTGGGCAGCGCTTCGATGCCTTCGAACTGTGGTGGACGATCAGGGTGACGGCCCAAAGCTTCTACGATGGTGGCGGCAAACTTGATGGGCAAGGCCGTTTCCAGCACGATCATGGGCACCAGGGGATTCAGATGCTCTTTGGCCACCTTCACGCCGTCGGCCGTGTGGGTGTCGATCATGACGCCGTATTGCGAAAACACTTGCTGGAGTGTCTTCAGACGGTCAGCGTGGGTGCTGCGGCCGCTGTCAAAACCGTACACCGTGGCAGCCTTGGAAAAACGCGCATCGCCAGACAAATCGAAGAATCCTTGGCGGCTCAAACCTTCGCCAAAGATGGCCTTGGTTTGGGCACCGTCGCGCTCCAGAAGGTCAAACACAAAGCGTTCGAAATTGCTGGCCTTGGAGATGTCCATGGAGGGACTGGAGGTTTCGTGCGTGTCGGCCGTACCGCGCACGCGGTAAATGCCGGTGCGGAAAAACTCGTCCAGCACATCGTTTTCGTTGGTGGCCACCACCAGACGGTCAATGGGCAGACCCATCATGCGGGCCACATGGCCTGCGCAGACGTTGCCAAAGTTGCCACTGGGCACCGTGAAACTGACCTTTTGGTTGTTGGTCTGCGTGGCCTGAAAGTAACCGGCGAAGTAGTACACCACCTGGGCCAGCAAACGCGCCCAGTTGATGGAATTCACTGTGCCGATTTTGTATTGGCGCTTGAAATCGAGGTCGTTGGACACGGCCTTGACGATGTCCTGGCAATCGTCGAACACGCCGTCGATGGCGATGTTGTGGATGTTCTCGTCGAGCAGGCTGAACATCTGCGCTTGCTGAAACGGGCTCATGCGGCCGTTGGGGCTGGTCATGAACACACGCACACCGGCCTTGCCGCGCATGGCGTATTCGGCCGCGCTGCCGGTATCGCCAGATGTCGCGCCCAAAATGTTCAGCTCTTCGCCCCGCCGGGCCAGTTCGTACTCGAACAAATTGCCCAGCAGTTGCATGGCCATGTCCTTGAAGGCCAGGGTCGGGCCATTGGACAAGGCTTCCAAATACACATCCGGCTTGGCTGCACCTGCGGCCTGCAAGGGCTTGAGCGGGACAATCTGCGGGGTGCCAAACACCGCTTCGGTGTAGGTTTTCTCGCACAGCGCTTTCAGGTCAGCGGCCGGAATGTCATCGATGTAAAGCGACAGCACTTCAAAAGCCAGGGCCGCATAGCCACGGGTTTGCCAGACCTGACGCAAGGCTTGAAGCTTGTTGGCATCCAACTGGGGGTAACTTTCGGGCAGGTACAAGCCGCCGTCTGGTGCCAAGCCCTCGAGCAAGATGTCACAAAATTTTGGGCGGTCGGCATGACCGCGGGTGGACAGGTAACGCATCAGTTCAACTCTTCCTTGCGAATGCGCACGATGGGGGCCATCACGGTCGGCAGGGCTTGCATCTGGGCCAACACCTCGTTCAGGGTGCCTTCACGCGTGTCGTGGGTCAGGATGATCACATCGGTCTGGTTTTCACCCGCTTGGCTGACCTGATCGGCCTCGCGCTGCAAGACCGCATCAATGCTGATGCCCGCATCGGCCAGCAATCCGGTCAATTTGGCCAACACTCCCGCTTGGTCAGCCACGCGCAAACGCAGGTAGTAGCTGGTCACGACTTCGGCCATCGGCAGCACCGACAAGGTGCTCATGGCGCCCGGCTGGAAAGCCAAATGCGGCACGCGGTTGAGGGGATCCGCCGTGTGCAAACGGGTGATGTCTACCAAGTCGGCAATCACGGCGCTGGCGGTGGGCTCTGAACCCGCGCCCTTGCCGTAATACAAGGTGGTGCCCACGGCATCGCCTTGCACCATCACGGCGTTCATCGCGCCCTCGACGTTGGCAATCAATCGCTGGGTTGGCACCAGGCTGGGGTGCACGCGCAATTCGATGCCCTGGGCGGTGCGTTTGGTGATGCCCAAAAGCTTGATGCGGTAACCCAGTTGCTCGGCGTACTTGATGTCAGCCGCACCCAATTTTGTGATGCCTTCCACATAGGCCTTGTCAAACTGAACCGGAATGCCGAAGGCAATGGCGCTCATCAAAGTCACTTTGTGCGCCGCGTCCACACCCTCGATGTCAAAGGTCGGATCGGCTTCGGCGTAACCCAAGCGCTGGGCTTCCTTGAGCACCACACCAAAATCCAGGCCCTTGTCGCGCATCTCGGACAAGATGAAGTTGGTGGTGCCGTTGATGATGCCCGCCACCCACTGAATGCTATTGGCCGTGAGGCCTTCGCGCAGCGCCTTGATGATCGGAATACCCCCGGCCACAGCGGCTTCAAAAGCCACCATCACCCCTTTGGCCTGCGCGGCCTCAAAAATTTCAGTGCCGTGCACAGCGAGCAAGGCCTTGTTGGCGGTCACCACATGCTTGCCAGCGGCAATGGCTTCCATCACCAAGGCTTTGGCAATGCCGTAACCACCAATCAGCTCAATGACGATGTCAATCTCGGGATTGGCAATCACTGCGCGGGCATCGCCCACCACCTGAACGCCTTCACCCACCAGGGATTGGGCACGCGCCACATCCAAATCGGCCACCATGGTGATTTCAATGCCACGGCCTGCACGCCGCTGGATTTCTTCCTGGTTGCGCAGGAGCACATTAAAAGTGCCACTGCCCACAGTGCCCATACCCAACAGGCCCACTTTGATCGGTTTCATTCTTGTCTTCTTTACTGCATTACGCCCGAAAGACTCGGGCAGGGATTGAATTCAGGCCACCAAGGCTTCGGTACCAAAACGTTGGCGTGCACCTTCCAGAAATCGGGCGACGCGGCCAATGGCTTCGCGCAAGTCGTCTTCATGGGGCAAAAATACCATGCGGAAATGGTCGGCATCGGGCCAATTAAAACCCGTGCCCTGGACCAGCATGACCTTGGTTTCTTCCAGCAGTTGCAAGAAGAAATCCTGGTCGTCCTGCACCGGGTAAATGTCAGGGTCCAGCTTGGGGAACATGTACAAAGCCGCAAAGGGTTTGACGCAACTGACGCCCGGGATCGCCGTGATCAGCTGGTGCGCCAAATCGCGCTGCTTGCGCAGGCGACCGCCCTCACCCACCAGCTCGTTGATGCTCTGGTGTCCACCCAGGGCCGTCTGGATGGCCCACTGGCCGGGCACGTTGGCGCACAAACGCATGTTGGAGAGCATGTTCAAGCCCTCGATGTAATCGCGGGCTCTTTTCTTGTCGCCCGAAATCACCATCCAGCCCGCTCGGTAACCGCAGGAGCGGTAGCTTTTGGACAAAGAGTTGAAAGTGAGGGTCACCACGTCTTGCGACAAACTGGCCAAAGGCGTGTGCTTGACGCCGTCGTACAAGACCTTGTCGTACACCTCGTCAGCAAAGATCACCAGACCATGCTCGCGGGCAATGGCCACAATACCCTTGAGCAACTCATCGGCGTACAAGGCACCCGTGGGGTTGTTGGGGTTGATGACCACAATGCCCTTGGTGCGCGGTGTCACTTTGGCACGGATGTCGGCCAAATCGGGCATCCAGCCATTGTCTTCGTCGCAGCGGTAATGCACGGGCTTACCGCCCGACAAACTGGCCGCCGCCGTCCAGAGCGGGTAATCGGGTGAGGGCAAAAGCAACTCGTCGCCATCGTCAAGCAAGCCGTTGGTGGCCATGACAATCAACTCGCTGGCCCCGTTGCCGAGGTAGATGTCGTCCAGCGTGACGCCCAAAATGCCCTGCTTTTGAGTCTCGTGCATCACGGCTTTGCGTGCGGCAAAAATGCCTTTACTGTCCGAATAACCCGCCGAATTGGGCAGATTGCGGATCATGTCCTGCTGAATTTCCTCGGGGGCATCGAACCCAAAAACCGCCAGATTGCCGATGTTCAATTTGATGATCTTGTGGCCGTCCTCTTCCATCTGACGCGCTCGGTCCATGATGGGGCCGCGAATGTCATAACAAACGTTGGCCAGCTTGGCAGATTTCTGAATGGTCTTCAAAGTGCCTCCAAAGGCAGTGTGGGTAAGGGAAAACCTATAATTTGACCACATTTCAAGACCGCTTCGACGCTTAACTTCCTGAGCAGCCACGCCATTCTTCGAGGCAATTGCCTCTGAACCTCAACAGCAACCGCATGAAACTACAACCGGACAAATCCAACAGCCTCACCATCAACGCTTACGGACCCGGGTGGCTTGAGGTCAATGGACAAAAATTCAACCACTCCCTTTGCGTCAGCAGTTTTCCGGGCGCAAGCCCTGAAGCTTGGCCGGTCGGACGGTTTGAGGATTTGAAAGTGCAGGATTTTGAATGGCTGACCCGAAGCGGTGCCGAATTGGTCATCTTCGGCAGTGGTCAACGCCTGCGTTTCCCGCAAGCTGCATGGCATGCTTCCCTCATGCAACAAGGTATTGGCCTGGAGACCATGGACACAGCTGCCGCTTGCCGCACGTACAACATATTGGCCAGTGAAGGCCGAAAGGTGGTGGCGCTTCTTTTACTGGAGCCCTAAATTACTCATTTTTTGAAGACCCTTGAAGCCTGAGATGACTGACAAATAAAGATTATTGTTCAGAGTAAAATATCGAGTTGTCGAGGCCACATGCCTTTAGCGAAGTTGTAACCGACCCAGGTGCACATCGCTCAACCAGTCAAGCGAGATCAAAGTTTTATGGCGATCGTTCTGAACAAACTCCTCCCTGAATTTGAAGCCAACGCCACCTCCGGCTTGAAAGTTTCGAACATTTCTCACATCGGTCAAACAGTTGTTTTGTTTTTCTACCCCAAAGACAACACCCCCGGATGCACCACCGAAGCCATGCAATTTCGGGACAAATACAAGGATTTCGTCAAAGCAGGCGCTTTGGTTTTGGGTGTTTCACGAGACAACATGAAATCACATGACGATTTCAAATCCAAGCTGGAACTGCCCTTTGAGTTGATCGCAGACACGGAAGAAAAAATGTGTCACATGTTCGGCGTCGTCAAAAATAAAATCATGTACGGCAAAAAAGTCAAAGGTATTGAACGCAGTACCTTCTTGATCGGGCCAGATGGCACCTTGAAACAGGAATGGCGTGGCCTCAAAGTCCCGGGCCACGTTGAAGAAGTGTTGCAAGCGGTCAAAGATTTGAAAAAAGCGGTTGTGGTCGCCTGATACCTTCTGCGTTCAGTGACACAAGGCTCGTGCATAATGAATTCATGACGCTGGAATTCAGCCCCTTGTTACCCGATTGAAAAGCCGCCCGGATTTCCTGGCGGCTTTTTATTTTGTTGTCCGTTTTCCACCTGATGAGGTCAATGTTCATGCCACTGCCACCCGCCCCTACACAACGCGCCAGCCGCTTGACCCACTCAGCTTTCACCTCGGCTGCTGGCGACGACAATAGCCCTGGTTCAACCTTGATTCAAATCGAGACCAAAGCCCCATTGGCTGCTACGCCCCAAGCTGCTAAAAGCGTTCAAGCCCTTGCAACAGGTCAAAAGCTTGAGACCACTCCAGCCGCAGCTTCTAAGGCCAAAACAAGCGCCCGTCCACGAAAGTCAAATGCGGTTGCCACCCAGTCCGACCCAACGCTTGAACTGGCCAAGGCTTCAGCACAAGCCGCCAAGACACGGCCTGTCCCGGCTACTGCTGCTCGCGCTAAACGCAAGACAGGTCCAAGCAAATTGTTTGTGCTGGACACCAACGTGCTCATGCATGACCCCATGAGTCTGTTTCGTTTTGAAGAGCACGATGTCTTTTTGCCCATGATCGTTCTGGAAGAGCTCGATGGACATAAAAAAGGCATGACCGAAGTGGCACGCAATGCACGTCAAGCCAGCCGCTCGCTGGACGCCTTGGCCTCAGGTCAAGGAGAGGACTTGAGCAAAGGCTCTGCCTTGAATGCCACAGGCCACACGGACGCCACAGGTCTGTTGTTTTTTCAAACCCAAGCCTTGGATTTGAGCCTGCCATTGGCTTTACCTCAAGGCAAGGCCGATAACCAAATTCTGGGCGTTGTCAAAGCACTGGGGCAGATGCACGCACCGCGTGAAGTCGTGCTGGTGTCCAAGGACATCAATATGCGTGTAAAAGCTCGGGCCTTGGGACTGCATGCAGAAGACTACCAAAACGACAAAACTTTAGAAGACGGCGATTTGCTGTACCCGGGTTCTTTGGCTTTACCGGCCGATTTCTGGGTTAAAAATGGTAAGACGGTAGAAAGTTGGCAACAAGGCACTCACACTTTTTACCGAATTTCTGGACCCATTGTGCCCAACCTGTTCATCAACCAATTCGTCTATTACGAGGCACCCGGTGAGCCCAGCCTCTTTGCTCGGGTGTCAGAAATACGCGGCAAAACTGCCGTTTTACGTACACTTAAAGACTTTGGTCACCAAAAAAATGCCGTTTGGGGCGTGACCGCTCGCAACCGTGAACAAAATTTCGCTGTCAACTTGCTCACAGATCCTGACATCGATTTTGTGACCCTCGCGGGAACGGCTGGAACGGGTAAAACCCTGATGGCACTGGCCGCAGGGTTAACGCAAGTCTTGGACGACCGCCGTTACACCGAAATCATCATGACCCGAGCCACCGTGAGTGTGGGCGAAGACATTGGATTTTTACCCGGCACTGAAGAAGAAAAAATGGGTCCTTGGATGGGTGCTCTTGACGACAACTTGGAGTTTTTGGCCAAAGGTGATGGTGGCAATTCTGGTGAATGGGGGCGCGCAGCCACCAATGAACTTATCAAAAGCCGCATCAAGATCAAAAGCATGAACTTCATGCGTGGACGCACCTTCATGAACAAATACGTGATCATTGATGAGGCGCAAAATCTAACACCCAAGCAGATGAAAACCCTGATCACCCGAGCAGGCCCTGGTACCAAAATCATTTGTATGGGGAACCTGGCTCAGATCGACACGCCTTATTTGACGGAAGGCTCTTCAGGTTTGACCTTCGCGGTAGACCGTTTCAAGGGATGGGCCCATGGTGGCCATATCACTTTGGCCCGAGGTGAGCGTTCTCGCTTGGCCGACTTTGCCAGTGATGCGCTCTAGACATTCATGGGCATGGCCTTGATCGGGTCTCAGTAATCGTCACTCAGACCTGATGCCAAGCTTTCAAATCGCGTCAGGTTCTTCAAGAAGGTCAAGCGGACCGTGCCAGTGGGGCCATTGCGCTGTTTGCCGATGATGATTTCAGCCACCCCCGGGTCTTTAGAGTCCTTGTTGTAATAATCGTCGCGGTAGATGAACATGATGATGTCCGCATCTTGTTCAATTGCACCCGACTCGCGCAAATCGCTCATCATGGGTCGCTTGTCGGTCCGCTGTTCCACACTGCGGTTGAGCTGTGACAACGCAATCACCGGGCATTGCAGTTCCTTGGCCAACATTTTCAGGCCTCGTGAAATTTCCCCTAACTCAGTGGCACGGTTGTCTCCACCAGAACCTCCGGAGCCACTCATGAGTTGCAAGTAATCCACCACGATCAAACCGAGCTTGCCGCATTGACGAGACAGACGACGGGCATTGGCGCGCAACTCAGAAGACGTTAAACCCGGTGTTTCGTCAATGTGCAAAGACACCGTCCGCAATTTTTCAATGGCTTCGGTCAAACGTGGCCACTCATCGTCGGTCAGCTTGCCGGTGCGCAAATGGCCTTGGTCAATGCGACCGATTGAGCCCACCACACGCACTGCCAATTGAGATGCCCCCATTTCCATTGAGAAAACCGCCACAGGCAAACCTTCATTCAAGGCCACATGTTCAGCGATATTGATCGCAAAGGCAGTCTTACCCATTGATGGACGAGCGGCCAAAACCACCATGTCCCCCGCCTGCAAACCCGAAGTCATGCGGTCCAGGTCATAAAAACCAGTGGGTACGCCAGTGATTTCATTGGGGTTGTTGGCCATCTCCTGCACCCGGTCGAGCAGTTCCACCACAAGCGTATCCATCGACTGGAAACCCTGCTTCATGCGGGAGCCCTCTTCTCCAATGTTGAAGATTTTTTGCTCTGCTTCATCCAGAATACGGTCGATCGCCTTGCCTTGCGGGTTGAATGCGTTGGTGGCGATCTCATCGCTGGCGCTCACCAGTTTGCGCAAGATTGAACGCTCCCGAACAATCTCCGCATAACGGCGAATATTGCTGGCGCTGGGCACGTATTGGGCAAGAGAATTGAGGTAACCCAAGCCACCCATTTCCTCTGCCTTGCCCAAGTTTTGCAACTGTTCGTTGACCGTGATCACGTCTGCAGGTTTGGATGTATTGATCAGTGCGCCAATCGCAGCGTAAATCAATTTGTGCTCGTGACGGTAAAAGTCATTGTCGACCAGCAAATCACCCACGCGGTCCCAAGCACTGTTGTCCAGCAAAAGTCCACCCAAAACACTTGATTCAGCCTCAATGGAATGAGGTGGCACACGGAGCTTGGCCACTTGATTGTCAACGGACAGATCAGCAGGAAAAGTGTTCAACGGAAGGGTAAATGCAGCGGACATGGAGAAGTGACTTTAAATAGCCATGGTAAGAGGGAAAATGAAGAAATGACCAGCATAAACCTGTGGATAAACTCTGATTATTCGGTGAAGAACCCCGAACAGTTCAAGTAAGTTTGTACCATGCGCCAACAAAAAAGCCGCCAAGCACAAGGCCAGGCGGCTTTTTCAGAACGACGCAGTGATCAGGCAGTTTCGCCGAGCACAGACACAGTCACATCAACCACCACATCGGTGTGCAAGGCTACAGCAACCGAAGATTCACTGACCGTTTTAATCGGGCCCATCGGCATGCGAATTTGTGATTTGAGCAATTTGTAACCTTGCTTGTTCAGCGCCTCGGCGATGTCGTTGTTGGTCACGGAACCAAACAAACGACCATCCACACCTGCTTTTTGAGACAACTTGACAACCAAGCCAGCGAGCTTTTCGCCTTGGGCTTGGGCTTCGGCCAATTTGGCAGCAGCGGCCTTTTCGAGTTCAACACGGCGAGCTTCGAACTCGGCCTTGTTGGTCTCGGTGGCGCGACGGGCGCGGCCTTGTGGGATCAGGAAGTTGCGAGCGTAGCCGTCTTTGACTTTGACGATATCGCCCAGATTACCCAGGTTCACAACCTTTTCGAGCAGAATGATTTGCATGGTTGGACTCCTTAGACTTTGTGCTGGTCGGTGTAGGGCAACATGGCCAAAAAGCGGGCACGCTTGATGGCTGTGTTGAGCTGGCGCTGGAAAATGGCACGGGTGCCCGTCAAGCGTGCAGGAATGATCTTGCCGTTTTCTGCGATGAAGTCACGCAAAGTGTCGACATCTTTGTAATCGATTTCTTCGACACCGGTCACAGTGAAGCGGCAAAAGCGCTTGCGCTTGAACAGCAGTGACTGGGTGTTGCGCTTGGGACGCTTGTCTTTGTTGAATTTTTTGAACGTGGCCATGGGGCCTCCTGAAATTAATCTTGCTGAAACTCTTGAATGTGCAACACGACACTTTTGCCTTGTCGAGGGGTGGCTAAAAAGCCTTTGAATGTCCAGAAACTGCCTACCGCTTGCCTGACCAGTCTTTCGGCTGTTGACCCGAAGGCCAAGGCTCGAAGTTTTAACTGGACTTTTCGGATTTGCCCCGCCTCATCTATTTCAGAGGCGTGCTCAAGGATCAAATCCAGAGCGGGCAAACCGGCAGGGGTGTATCGCAAAGCGGCTTGCTCGGCAATACGGGCAGTCAGTTCGGTACGATTCACTCCTCAACAGGCACGTGTCAAGCGGCGAATTCGGCTTGTTGGGACTTGCGGGCTTCTTCGCGCTCGACTTGCTTCATCATGGACGAAGGACCTGTGTCGGCTTTTTTCTTCAGCACCGTCAGGTGACGCAACACGGCGTCGTTGAACTTGAACGCGTGTTCGAGTTCGGCCATGACAACTTGATCGGCTTCAATGTTGACGCACAAGTAATGGGCTTTGCCAAGTTTGTTGATCTGGTATGCCAGTTGACGGCGTCCCCAGTCTTCAACGCGGTGGATCGCTCCACCGCCGGCAACGATCATGCCTTTGTAACGCTCCAGCATGGCTGGAACTTGTTCGGACTGATCGGGGTGGATCAGCAAAATGATTTCGTAATGACGCATTGAGACTCCTTGCGGTTAACCCAAGAGGTTGGAAAAGCCGCCCCCAGCGTCTGGACGGGGTGCGGCAAGGGAAAGCCTTAAATTATATCCTGAAATCACAAACCTGGATAGACACCTCTGTCCGTGGTGAGATGCCCTTGAGTCTGCGGCATAGGGTCAACCCAACGGGTTGGAATCAAGCAAGTGCCCATGGCGATCACCACGAAGCCCATAGGAACACCAAAGACACCTGCAGACATAGGCTGAATTCCCCACCATAGCCCCGAGAATGGATCCATTTGAAAAAAATGTCTGAATCCTGGCGCATTGATCATCATGTAAATCATGGTCAAGCCTAAGCCAGACAACATTCCCAGGATGACCGCCACGCGATGCACTCGGGGCCAAATCATGCCCATCACCATACTGGGGAAAAAAGCAGCCGCCGCCAAAGAAAACGAAGCAGAGACCAAGGCCAAAATTTCTGCTGGCTTGAAGGCGGCCACCACGGCTGCCACCATGGCCACAGCGAGCAAGGCGAATTTGGACAAAATGACCCGACCCTCAGATGACTGGGGGCCATTGAGACCATTCGGACGCATGTCCCGGACCAAGGCATTGCTGATGGTCAAGAGCAAACCATCAGCGGTTGACAGTGCTGCTGCCAAGCCACCCGCTGCGACCAAACCAGACACCACAAATGGCATTCCGCCTAATTCGGGTGTAGCCAACATGATCATGTCCGCGCCCAATTTGAGTTCGCCCAACTGCAACAAACCATCACCATTGACATCGGAGAAAGAAACCAAGGCAGGATCGAGTCGGACCCATTGGGCCATCCAACTGGGTAAATCAGCAAAACTCTGACCTACCAAATTGTTGAGCACCTCAAATTTCACCAAGACAGCCAAGGCAGGTACGCACAGATAGATCAATCCAATGAAGAAAAGGGACCAAGCCACCGAGGTACGCGTTTCAGCGACTGAGGGCAAGGTGTAAAACCGTGTCAGAAGGTGAGGCAGACTTGCCGTACCGATCATGAGGCAAAAAATCAATGCCAAAAAATTAAGTCGTGATTCACTGAACAGGCGCTCCTGAGCGAGTCCGCCATTAGGATTCCCTGTGTAAGCTTGGACATGGGGTGGCATTCCTCCCAAGGGACGCGCCCGTTCCAAATTGTCATGCATGGCGCGTGTCCATTGTTCGCGAGCGGTAGACGCATCGCGAGGCACAGCCAAAAGCTCCCGGCGAACATGTGCAATGGTCGAAAAATCTGCCCCTTGCGCTTTGAGAATCTGGATTTTTTCTTCCAGCTCGAAGCGCAAATCTTGCATGGCGGCATCCACATCCTGCAAGCGAACTGCAAACAACTTGGCACGATGGGCGTATTCGCGTCTGACCTCGTGCTCTGCTGGGTCGTCAATCAACCGCTGCTCAATGGTGGCGATGGCGGATAACTGGGAGCCGTACACAAAAGGGGCTGCGGGGTTACCCAATTGCTTATAAGCCAACCATGACACGGGTATCAAAAAGGCCAAGAGCAGCATGATGTATTGCGCCACTTGAGTCCAAGTGATTGCACGCATTCCCCCCAAAAAGGAACACAACAAAACGCCGCCCAATCCTAGCAAAATACCAATTTCGAATTGCACCCCCGTCAGGCGCGATGCGATCAGTCCTATGCCATAAATTTGTGCCACGACATAAGTGAATGAACACAAAACAGAAGCCAAAGCAGCAATGATGCGAGGCCAACGTCCTCCAAAGCGTTGGTCAAAATAATCCGGCAAGGTGTACAAGCCCATAGCCCGCAAATTGGGCGCAATCAAAAGTGCCACCAAGCAAAAGCCACCCGTCCATCCGATCACGTAGGCCACTCCCCCAGGCTGGGTGCCACTTCCTGAAAAACCTTGGAGATACAGTGCACCGGCCAGACTGATGAAGGAGGCCGCACTCAGCCAGTCGGCAGCAGTGGCCATGCCGTTGTACATGGCAGGTATACGCCGACCGGCAACATAGTACTCATCCTCATCGGTGGTTCTGCCAGCAATGCCGATCAAGGCATAAATCATCACTGTGCTAAAGAGAAAGATGGGACCAATCAGGTTGCGTGACAAACCCAAATGCTCCGCCCACGCCAAAGCACCAATCAAGACCAACAAAAAAACAGTGTAAATCAAGACATTGCGGTGGAGCCTCCAGCGGTAAGCAGATGTCATCGCGACTTCCATAGGATTGCTCATCTGCCTGTCCTGATTGAATAGCAAAAGGGCAAACTTAGCTGCCCAAATTGGTCCAAGTTTGGATCACTGTGTCGGGATTGAGCGAGATCGAGCTGATACCCTGGTCCATCAACCAATGTGCAAAGTCGGGGTGGTCCGATGGGCCTTGACCGCAAATGCCGATGTATTTGCCCTGAGCCAAGCAGGCTTTAATGGCTTGCGAGATCAAAGCTGTCACTGCTGGATCCCGTTCGTCAAAGTCTGCAGCAAGCAATTCCATGCCCGAGTCGCGGTCCAAACCCAAAGTCAGCTGTGTGAGGTCGTTCGAGCCGATCGAGAAGCCGTCGAAGAACTCCAAAAAGCGCTCGGCCAGGATGGCGTTGCTGGGAACTTCACACATCATGATGACTTTGAGGCCTTCTTCACCTCGGCGCAGGCCTTGGCTGGCCAGCAGCTGGGTGACCTTTTCGGCTTGCCCCAAAGTGCGCACGAAGGGCACCATGATCTGCACGTTGGTCAAACCCATCTCGCCGCGCACCCGCTTGAGGGCTTCGCATTCCATGGCAAATGCTTCACCAAAATCAGCGCTGATGTAACGCGCTGCGCCCCGGAAACCGAGCATGGGGTTTTCTTCCTCCGGTTCGTAGCGGCTGCCGCCAATGAGCTTGCGGTATTCGTTGCTCTTGAAGTCGGACAAGCGCACGATGACGGGCTTGGGCCAGAAGGCAGCGGCAATGCTGGCCACGCCTTCGGTGACTTTGTCCACATAAAAAGCGCGTGGGGATGCATGACCACGGGCCACGGACTCCACCGCTATCTTCAAGTCGGCATCGATAGCGGGGTAATCCAGAATGGCTTTGGGGTGCACGCCAATGTTGTTGTTGATGATGAATTCCAGACGGGCCAAACCCACTCCTTCATTGGGCAGCTGGGCAAAGTCAAAGGCCAATTGGGGATTGCCCACGTTCATCATGATCTTGGTTTTGATCTCGGGCAGCACACCGCGCTGGATTTCACTGATTTCTGTCTCCAGCAAGCCATCGTAAATATGGCCGGTATCACCCTCAGCGCAGCTCACGGTGACCAAGGTGCCTTCGACCAATTGCTCGGTGGCGTTGCCGCAACCCACCACAGCCGGAATGCCCAATTCACGGGCAATGATAGCTGCGTGGCAGGTTCGCCCGCCCCGGTTGGTCACGATGGCGCTGGCGCGCTTCATCACCGGCTCCCAATTCGGGTCAGTCATGTCGGTCACCAGCACATCGCCTGGCTGAACCTGGTCCATCTCACCGATGTTGTGGACCAAGCGCACCGGGCCCGTACCAATTTTTTGCCCAATCGCCCTGCCCTCGGCCAATATGGCGCTTTTGCCTTTGAGCTTATAACGCAGCTCAGACGTGCCCTTGGCCTGGCTTTTAACGGTCTCGGGTCTTGCTTGCAAGATGTAGAGCAGGCCGTCGGTGCCGTCTTTGCCCCATTCGATGTCCATGGGTCGGCCATAGTGCTGCTCAATCACCACGGCATAGCGGCCCAATTGCTCGACCTCGTCGTCGGTCAGGCTGTAGCGGTTGCGCAGTTCGGTGGGCACATCGGTGGTTTTCACCAATTTACCAGAAGCAACTTTTTCCTCAGGCGTGGCAAACACCATCTCGATGAGCTTGGAGCCCAGGTTGCGGCGGATCACGCTGCGCTTGCCCGCCGCCAGCATGGGTTTGTGCACATAAAACTCGTCAGGGTTCACTGCGCCCTGCACCACCGTCTCGCCCAAGCCGTAGCTGGAGGTGATGAACACCACATCTTCAAAACCCGACTCGGTGTCTATGGTGAACATGACGCCTGCAGCGCCCAGATCGGAGCGCACCATGCGCTGAACGCCCGCCGACAAGGCCACACCGACGTGCGCAAAACCCTTGTGCACGCGATAACTGATGGCGCGGTCGTTGTAGAGCGAGGCAAACACCTCTTTCATTTTGTGCAGCACATCCTCGATGCCGACCACGTTGAGGAAGGTTTCTTGTTGACCTGCAAAAGAAGCGTCTGGCAAATCTTCGGCCGTTGCCGAAGAACGCACCGCAAAAGAGGCTTCGGTATTGATGCCCTGCAGACGAACAAACGCCTCACGGATGGCTTGCTCCAAATCGGCCGGAAAAGGTTGGGCTTCGACCATGGCGCGGATTTCGGCACCTGTGGCAGCCAATGCACGCACATCTTCGGTATCCAGCGCATCGAGTCGAGCGTTGATGCGCTCGGTCAGGCCGCCAAACGCCAAAAATTCGCGAAAAGCGTGGGCGGTAGTGGCAAAGCCCGTGGGCACACGCACACCCGATGGCAGTTGGGAAATCATCTCCCCCAAGCTGGCGTTTTTACCTCCGACCGACTCAACGTCGGTCATACGCAACAACTCAAAGGGAACGACCAGGGCGGTCTCATTGAAAAGGACAGACATGCTAATGCTCCAAAGTTAAAACCGGGCTTCCAGCAGCAGTTCAGGGTTTTGCTTGTTCTTGTGATGGAACCCTGAGCCAGCCGCGATAGATAATCAATTGATTTTAGGGGTCATGTCGACCTCAGCCATTGAAATAAATTACACGCATGCCAAAACGCACTGTATTTTTCGTCTCTGACGGTACGGGGATCACTGCCGAAACTTTTGGCAACGCCATTCTTGCCCAGTTCGACATGAAGTCACGGCATGTACGTTTGCCTTTTACTGACACCATAGACAAGGCTCACCAAGCTGTTCGGCAAATCAACCACACCGCTGAGACAGAGGGGAAGAAACCCATTGTGTTCACGACTTTGGTGAACATGGATGTGCTCAAAGTTTTGCAAGAGCACTGTCAAGGCATGTTGCTCGACATGTTCGGCACCTTTGTGAACCCACTCGAGGCCGAACTGGGCATCAAGTCCCACCACCGAGTGGGTCGCTTCTCGGATGTCAGCAAAAGCAAGGAATACCACGACCGGATCGAAGCCATCAACTTTTCGCTCGCCCACGACGATGGACAATCCAACCGCGATCTGGAATCGGCCGATGTGATTTTGGTAGGCGTGAGCCGTAGCGGCAAAACCCCGACCAGCCTGTACCTGGCCATGCAACACGGCCTCAAAGCAGCCAACTACCCTTTGATTCCCGAAGACTTTGACCGTCGCCAATTGCCACCGGCTTTGGTACCGCACGGCAAAAAGATCTTTGGTCTGAGCATCCATCCGGACCGCCTGGCCGAAATCCGCGACGAGCGCAGGCCCAACTCTCGTTACGCCAGCATCGAAAATTGCCGAATGGAAGTCTCAGAGGCCGAAGCCATGATGCGCCGCGCTGGCATTCGCTGGCTGTCCACCACCACCAAATCGATCGAAGAAATTGCCACCACCATCTTGCAGGAGATCAAGCCAGATCGGCTGAACTACTGAGGGCAAGCGGCTGGCCCGGCAAAAGCGCTTTTCTGGATTCAGCGCTTGAATCAAAAGTTTGAGCGCAAAGTCGCAGCGATATGTTCAGCGTATTCACGCGCTTGAACAGCATCCCGCGCCTCAACCATGACACGCAACAAAGGCTCGGTCCCACTGGCACGGATCAAGACACGACCCGAGTCGCCCAGCTCTGCCTCGGCTTTGCGCGTGGCATCCCACAAAGGCTGATGAGCTTGCCAGTCAAACCCCGGCGTCAATTTGACGTTGATGAGGGTTTGCGGGAACAGCGTGATGCCCTCGAGCAATTGAGACATGGTTTTGCCGCTGCCCACACAAGCTTGCAACACTTGCAAGGCACTGACCAAACCATCGCCTGTGGTGTGCTTGTCCAACGCCAACAAATGGCCAGAGCCCTCACCACCCAGCAACCAGCCTTTGTCGTGCAAGACCTCAAGTACATAACGATCACCCACTTTGGCCCGCACAAACTGCACGCCTCTTTGCTTGAGAGCGACCTCGACCGCCAAGTTGGTCATCAAGGTGCCCACAGCACCAGGCACAGCCTCGTCGCGGGCCAAGCGATCGGCCACCATCAAATACAAGAGTTCATCACCATTGAACAAGCGCCCGGTCGAGTCCACAAACTGCAGGCGATCAGCATCCCCATCCAAAGCAATGCCGTAATCGGCACGTTGGTCTTTGACCGCCTGAACCAATGCTGCCGGGTGCGTGGCACCCACATCCTTATTGATGTTCAGGCCATCGGGTGAGCAGCCGATGGCGATGACTTCGGCACCCAGTTCATGAAAAACCTTGGGGGCGATTTGATAAGCAGCACCGTGCGCAGCGTCCACCACGATTTTGAGGCTCTTGAGGGTCAAGTCGTTCGAGAAGGTGCTCTTACAAAACTCGATGTAACGGCCCGCCGCATCGTCCAAGCGGCGGGTTTTACCGAGGTTGGCAGAGTCGACCCAAACAGGGTCTTCCAACAAAATGGCTTCAACAGCCTCTTCCCAAGCGTCAGACAATTTTTTACCTTGGGCGCTGAAAAACTTGATCCCGTTGTCTGCAAACGGGTTGTGGCTGGCACTGATGACCACCCCCAATGAGGCGCGTTGTGCACGGGTCAGGTATGCCACAGCAGGTGTCGGGACCGGGCCCAACAACACAACATCCACGCCCGCAGAGTTGAAGCCGGACTCCAATGCACTTTCCAACATGTATCCAGAAATGCGCGTGTCTTTCCCAATCAATACCGTCGGGTGATGTTCTTGCAATTTCAGAACCCGACCCACTGCATGCGCCAAACGCAAAATGAAGTCTGGCGTGATAGGACTTTGGCCCACCGTGCCTCGAATACCGTCTGTGCCAAAGTATTGTCGTGCCATGTGAACGTTTCCGATTTTTGTTATGAATGAAGTTGTGAATTTTAGCGAATCAAGAGGTCAACAAAACTGACACGCATGCTGAATCAACGGTTCAAAGTACACCGTGTTGCTGACTCATAAAATGCCAGATTTTGAGCGCATCCACTGTTTCCTTGACATCGTGGACCCTCACCACCGATGCCCCTCGTTCCACCGCCATCAAGGCGGCAGCGACGCTGGCCACTTGTCTTTGCGAGGGTTCGGGCACTTGACCTTCTTGCGCCAATGCAGCACCCAAAGCCGATTTGCGCGACCACCCGGCCAACAAAGGAGATCCCAAGTTCAGTAAATCGGATTGTTTGGCCAAAAGCTGAAAGTTTTGCGCCACGGTTTTGCCAAAACCAATGCCAGGGTCCAACACCACCCGTGAAGCCGCCACACCCAAATCCAACAAGGCGCTCAAGCGAGCCCGCAAAAAGGCATCCACTTCAAATAACACATCCCCCGTCATCGGTTGAACTTGCATGGTTTGAGGGGTGCGGTGCATGTGCATCAAACACACGCCACACCTGGGGTGGGAAGCCACCACTCGCTCGGCACCCGGTTGACGCAAAGCCCATATGTCATTCACGATGTCAACACCCCAGTCCAAGCAGGCTTGCATCACCTCAGGTTTGTAAGTGTCCACAGAAATGGGAACTTGCCAACTGAGCGCCTCGCGCAACAAGGGCTCAAGCCGCGCTAACTCTAGCTCCAGGGGAACCACCACGGCGCCAGGCCGGGTAGACTCCGCCCCGATGTCCAAAATATTCGCCCCCTCGCACAGCAGTTGCTCGGCGTGCCGCAGCGCGTGAGAGGTTGTGACATGCAGGCCGCCATCGGAAAAGGAATCTGGCGTGACATTGACAATGCCCATGACCAAAGGCTGAGTCAAGTCCAAGTCAAAACGAGTGGTTTGCCAGTGCTTGAACGAAGGACGAGGCAAAGGCTTGAATGTCATCAGAATTTTTCCATGAAAAACGGGGCCCAAGGCCCCGCTCTTTCGTACATCTAACTTGAAGTATCAAGCCGCCGTGGTGGCTGGTTCCGGCTGCGCGGAAGGCGCACCCCCACCGCTGTTACCACCTGAGGGAGGGGTACGTGGCGTCCAGTCCTTAGGAGGCAAAGGATCCCGTCCAGCCATGATGTCGTCGATCTGGTCTTTGTCGATGGTTTCCCATTCGAGCAAGGCCTTGGCCATGGCGTGCATCTGGGCGCTGTGCTCTTCAATCAGATTGCGAGCCAGTTTGTACTGTTCGTCAATGATTCGGCGCACTTCCATGTCCACTTTTTGCATGGTGGACTCACTCATATTGGTGGTCTTGGTCACCGATCGCCCCAAGAACACTTCGCCTTCATTCTCGGCATAGACCATCGGTCCCAAGGCATCGGTCATACCGTAACGCATCACCATGTCACGGGCAATCGAGGTCGCACGCTCGAAGTCGTTGCTGGCACCCGTGGTCATCTGGTGCATGAAAACCTCTTCGGCAATGCGACCGCCAAACAACATACTGATCTGGTTCAGCATGTATTCCTTGTCGTAGCTGTAGCGATCTTGCTCAGGCAGGCTCATCGTCACACCCAAGGCGCGGCCACGAGGGATGATGGTGACCTTGTGCACCGGATCGCACTTGGGCAACAACTTGCCAATCAAGGCATGACCAGCTTCGTGGTAAGCCGTGTTTCGGCGCTCGTGCTCAGGCATGACCATACTTTTGCGTTCAGGACCCATCAGGATTTTGTCCTTGGCCTTTTCAAAGTCGACCATCTCAACAACGCGAGCGTTACGACGGGCCGCCATCAAGGCCGCTTCGTTGCAAAGGTTGGCCAAATCGGCACCGCTCATGCCAGGCGTGCCTCGGGCGATCACGCCCGCGTTCACATCTTGACCGATCGGCACTTTGCGCATGTGCACGTTCAGAATCTGCTCGCGGCCACGGATGTCGGGCAGGGTCACATACACCTGGCGGTCAAAACGGCCAGGGCGCAACAAGGCTGCGTCCAAAATGTCCGGACGATTGGTGGCCGCCACCACGATCACACCCAGATTGGTTTCAAAGCCGTCCATCTCGACCAGCATCTGGTTGAGGGTTTGCTCGCGCTCGTCATTGCCACCACCCAAACCTGCGCCGCGCTGACGACCAACAGCATCGATTTCGTCAATGAAAATGATGCAAGGGGCATTTTTCTTGGCGTTCTCAAACATGTCACGAACGCGGGACGCACCTACACCTACAAACATTTCGACAAAATCCGAACCCGAGATGCTGAAAAAGGGAACCTTGGCTTCACCGGCAATTCCTTTGGCCAACAAAGTTTTACCGGTACCAGGGGGACCGACCAAAAGCAAGCCACGAGGAATTCGCCCACCCAGTTTTTGGAATCGCTGAGGATCCTTCAAGAAGTCCACCACCTCTTTGACTTCTTCTTTGGCTTCATCACAACCCGCCACGTCCGCGAAAGTGGTGTTGTTGTTGTTCTCATCCATCATGCGCGCCTTGGACTTGCCAAAACTAAAGGCCCCGCCTTTTCCTCCGCCTTGCATCTGGCGCATGAAATACACCCAAACGCCAATCAAGAGAAGCATCGGGCCCCAGCTGACCAGCAAGGTCATGAGCAATGAGCCCTCCTCGCGCGGTTTGACGTCGAACTTCACGCCGCTGTTAATCAAGTCACCTACCAAGCCACGGTCAAGGTAAGTGGCCGTCGTTTTGATGCGGCGATCGTCGTTGGTGATGGCCAGAATTTCAGTGCCACCAGGGCTCTCGGAAATGGTAGCGCTCTTGATCCGGTTACCGCGAACCTCTTCGAGGAAATCTGAATAGCCAATGGCACTCGCGCCTGCGACACCACGGTTGTCAAATTGCTTGAACAAGGTGAACAGCACCATGGCAATCACCATCCAGACGGCAATTTTGGAAAACCAAGGGTTATTCAAGAATGACTCCAATATTAAAAAATAAACTTTATTTTAGGCCCGCAGCAGCCCCTCAGCGCATTGCAATGGGGTTTGGCCCTCGAAAAGGCAGGAATTAATGGCTCAAAGAGCATGAATCAGGCCCATACCCACCAAAAACGTCTCTGAAGACTTGTCACGCGAGGATTTTGGCTTGATCGGTTTGACCACTTTGAAAGTCTCTTTGAACATCTTGACAATCTGGCTGTAGCCGCTGCCGTGGAACACTTTGACCACCAAGGCCCCTTGTGGCTTCATGTGGTTCTGGGCAAATTCGACCGCCAACTCAATCAGATGTTGAATACGGGCAGCGTCTGAGGCCTCAATGCCAGACAGGTTGGGGGCCATGTCGGACACCACCACATCAGCCTGCCGCCCTTGCAATGCTTCCTCTAGCAAAGCTGCGACCTCGTTCTCTCGGAAATCCCCTTGAATGAACTGCACGCCCTCCACAGGGGTCATGGGCAGGATGTCCAGCGCAATGATGCGGCCATTGAGCTCCCCCACTGCGGCGCCATCTGGCGACAAGCGACGGCGCAAATACTGGCTCCATGCGCCCGGGGCTGAGCCCAAGTCCACCACCAAATCACCCGGACGGATCAGGCCCAAAGTCTCATCGATTTCCTTGAGCTTGTAAGCCGCTCGTGCACGGTACCCCTCTTTGAGGGCCAACTTCACGTAAGTGTCATTCACATGGTCGTTCAACCACGCTTTATTGACCTTTTTACTTTTGGTTTTGACTTTCATTCTTTTGCGTCCTTGCGGGGATAATACGAAGATGTCCCAAATACAACTTACACCTGCCGAGCGGAAAGTTTTTCGCGCCGATGCCCACCACCTGGATCCGGTCGTCATGATCGGCGGCGATGGCCTGACCCCTGCCGTCCTCAAGGAAACTGAAGCGGCCCTGAACGCCCATGGTCTGATCAAGATCCGCGTGCTGGGAGATGACCGTGCTGCACGCGAAGCCATGTTCACCCAACTGGCCGATCAACTCAGCGCCGCGCCAATTCAGCACATCGGCAAATTGCTGATCCTCTGGCGTCCCCAGCCTGAAAAACTCAAGGAAACCGATGAGGACCGAAAAGCCGGTCCACGTGATTTCAAAATCCTGAAATACAGTTCACGAGGGGGTCAGCGACCGGAAGTCAAAACCGTTCGCGTGTTAGGTAACCAGCGCTTGGCTGCTGGTGGACAGATCAAACGGGCCAAGCCCAAGCAAAAATCGGTCAAAAAAGGTCACCAAGACTGATCACTGATCGGCCTGAGTGAGTCGCTCTGCATGAACCACAAAGACCGTTCTAAGTCGGTCTTTGACTGGGATTAAATGTAGGAGACACCCACAATCTCGTAACGGCGCACGCCACCAGGGGCCTGCACTTCAGCCACATCACCCTCCTCTTTACCAATCAAAGCGCGTGCAATCGGGCTGCTGATGTTGATCAAACCCAGTTTCAAATCGGCTTCATCTTCGCCCACGATCTGGTAAGTAACCGCCTCACCGGAGATTTCATCTTCGAGTTCCACAGTGGTGCCAAACACCACACGGCCACCCGCATCGACCGAGACCGGATCAATGATCTGTGCGGCTGACAACTTGCCTTCGATTTCCTGAATGCGGCCTTCTATGAAGCCCTGCCGGTCTTTGGCCGCATCGTATTCGGCGTTCTCGCTCAGGTCGCCTTGGGCGCGTGCCTCGGCAATGGCTTGAATCACGCCTGGACGGTCGACGGTTTTGAGGCGGTGCAACTCCTCTTTGAGCTTTTCAGCACCGCGTTTTGTGATTGGAATGGTAGACATGTGGGGTTCTCCAAAAACAAACCGCCGAGTGTTGAAACTCGGCGGTCATTAACTGCATTATGCACCGCCCCAGCGTTCACGGGGCGACATTTGAAACGAGCTTTCAGGCCAACAGTTGTGCGTGCATTTCCTGCACAGAGATGACGTCCAACTGATCCATGTACTTCATGCCTTCTACAGCCGCTTCAGCACCAGCGATGGTGGTGAAGGTCGTGACGCGGTTGAGCAGGGCCGATGTGCGGATGTAACGCGAGTCGGCAATCGCATTGCGCCGCTCTTCCACCGTGTTGATGACCAGAACAATTTCATTGTTCTTGATCATGTCCACGATGTGCGGGCGACCTTCGGTGACCTTGTTCACGATCGCGCAATCCACACCTGAAGCGGTGATCGCATGGGCTGTTCCTTTGGTGGCAATCAGGACAAAGCCTTGTGCAGCCAACTGGCGTGCGACCTCAATGACGCGCAGTTTGTCGTTGTTCTTGACCGAGATGAACACTTTACCGGAGGGTGTGCCATCGGCTTTGGTCGGACGTGGCAACTTGGTGCCTGCACCCAACTGGCTTTTCACAAAAGCCTCGCCGAATGTTTTGCCCACGCCCATGACTTCGCCCGTGGACTTCATCTCGGGGCCGAGGATGGTGTCCACGCCGGGGAACTTCACAAAGGGGAACACCGCTTCTTTCACGCTGAAATAAGGCGGCGTGACTTCTTGGGTGATGCCTTGTGATGCGAGTGTTTGACCGGCCATGCAACGCGCAGCGACCTTGGCCAGCTGGATGCCCGTGGCTTTGGACACATAAGGTACGGTGCGTGAAGCTCGTGGATTGACTTCAAGCACAAAAATCACATCTTTGCCATCGGTGTTTTGAATAGCGAATTGCACGTTCATCAAACCCACCACGTTCAAAGCACCAGCCATGGCTGCCGATTGGCGCTTGAGTTCATTCACTGTCTCGGCAGACAAGGAGTAAGGCGGCAAAGAGCAAGCCGAATCGCCACTGTGCACACCCGCTTGTTCGATGTGTTCCATCACACCACCGATGAAGGTATTGCCTTCAGGGTCGCGCAGGCAGTCCACATCGCACTCGATGGCGTCGTTCAGGAAACGGTCCAGCAACACAGGCGAGTCGTGCGACACCTTGACCGCTTCGCGCATGTAGCGTTCGAGGTCACGCTGCTCGTGCACGATTTCCATGGCGCGGCCGCCCAACACATAGCTGGGACGCACCACCAAGGGGTAACCCAAGGCTGCTGCCTTTTCCAGCGCTTCAGGCTCGGTGCGTGCCGTGGCGTTGGGGGGCTGGCGCAAACCGAGGTCTTGCAGCAGTTTCTGGAAACGCTCACGGTCTTCGGCCGCGTCGATCATGTCGGGGCTGGTGCCGATGATGGGCACGCCTGCGGCTTCCAAGTCCAGAGCCAATTTCAAAGGCGTTTGACCACCGTATTGCACGATCACGCCGGTTGGCTTTTCTTTGTCGACGATTTCAAGCACGTCTTCCAATGTGACTGGCTCAAAGTACAGGCGGTCCGAGGTGTCGTAGTCGGTCGACACGGTCTCTGGGTTGCAGTTGACCATGATGGTTTCGTAACCGTCTTCGCGCATGGCGAGTGCCGCGTGCACGCAGCAGTAGTCGAACTCAATGCCTTGGCCGATGCGGTTGGGGCCGCCACCCAAAACCATGATCTTCTTGTTGGTCGTGGGTTCGGCTTCGCACTCACCGTCGCCGTTGCCTTCGTAGCACGAATACATGTAAGCGGTGTCGGTGGAGAACTCGGCTGCGCAGGTGTCCACACGTTTGTAAACGGGGCGAATGTTCAGGGCATGACGGCGCGCGCGCACCACATGCTCGGTCGTTTTGAGCAGCTTGGCCAAGCGGCGATCCGAGAAGCCTTTCTTCTTGAGCGCACGCAGCTCATCGGCGGTGACGGCTTCAAGCGTCGTGGTTTCAAGCTCCAACTCGATCTTCACGATCTCTTCGATCTGCACCAAGAACCAAGGGTCGATCTTGGTCAAGGCAAACACCTCGTCCACGCTCAGGCCCATGGCAAAGGCATCGCCAACGTACCAGATGCGCTCGGGGCCGGGCTCGCCCAATTCTTTCTCGAGCACTTCGCGGTCTTGGGTTTTCTCGTTCATGCCGTCCACGCCCACTTCCAAACCGCGCAGGGCTTTCTGGAAGGACTCTTGGAAAGTGCGGCCCATGGCCATCACCTCGCCCACCGACTTCATTTGGGTGGTCAAGCGGCTGTCGGCTGTGGGGAACTTCTCAAAGGCAAAACGTGGGATCTTAGTCACCACGTAATCGATCGAAGGCTCGAACGAGGCAGGCGTGGCACCGCCCGTGATGTCGTTGCGCAACTCGTCGAGCGTGTAACCCACGGCGAGCTTGGCTGCGACTTTGGCAATCGGGAAACCCGTGGCTTTGGAAGCCAAAGCGGACGAACGCGACACACGAGGATTCATCTCGATGACGACCATCCGGCCGTCTTTGGGGTTGATCGAAAACTGCACGTTGGAGCCGCCGGTGTCCACACCGATTTCACGCAAAACGGCCAAAGAGGCGTTGCGCAAAATCTGGTATTCCTTGTCGGTCAGCGTCTGGGCTGGGGCCACGGTGATGGAGTCACCTGTGTGCACGCCCATGGGGTCCAAGTTTTCGATCGAGCAAACGATGATGCAGTTGTCCGCCTTGTCGCGCACCACTTCCATCTCATACTCTTTCCACCCGAGCAAAGACTCTTCAATCAACAACTCGGTGGTAGGCGATGCTTCCAGGCCGCGTTTGCAAATGGTCTCGAACTCTTCAGGGTTGTAGGCAATGCCGCCACCCGTGCCGCCCAGCGTGAAGCTGGGGCGGATGACGGTGGGGAAACCCAAGGTCTTTTGCACGTCCCACGCCTCTTCCATGCTGTGGGCGATGCCGGAACGGGCCGACCCCAAACCGATCTTGGTCATGGCGTCTTTGAACTTCAGGCGGTCTTCGGCTTTGTCGATGGCTTCGGGCGTTGCGCCGATCAGCTCGACCTTGTACTTTTCCAGCACGCCGTTGTGCCACAAGTCCAAAGCGCAGTTCAGAGCAGTCTGGCCACCCATGGTGGGCAAAATCGCATCGGGGCGCTCTTTGGCGATGATCTTCTCGACCGTTTGCCAAGTGATGGGCTCGATGTAGGTCACGTCAGCCGTGGCCGGGTCGGTCATGATCGTCGCAGGGTTGCTGTTGATCAGGATGACTTTGTAGCCCTCTTCGCGCAAGGCTTTGCAAGCCTGCACGCCGGAGTAGTCGAACTCGCAAGCCTGACCAATGATGATCGGGCCTGCGCCAATGATGAGGATGCTTTTGAGGTCGGTGCGCTTTGGCATGTTATTTCGCCTCCATCAGGTGGATGAAGCGGTCAAAAAGGTAGGCAATGTCGTGGGGGCCCGGCGATGCCTCGGGGTGACCCTGGAAGCAAAACGCGGGCTTGTCGGTGCGGGCCAGGCCCTGCAAGGTGCCGTCAAACAAGGACACGTGAGTGGCGCGCAAGTTGGCGGGCAAAGACTTTTCGTCCACTGCAAAACCGTGGTTTTGGCTGGTGATGGACACGCGACCCGAGTCAAGATCTTTCACGGGGTGGTTGGCACCGTGGTGGCCGAACTTCATTTTGAAAGTCTTGGCACCGCTGGCCAGAGCCATGATTTGGTGACCCAAGCAAATGCCGAAAGTGGGAATGCCGGTTTCGATCAGCTCAGCAGCAGCAGCAATCGCGTAGTCGCAAGGCTCTGGATCGCCAGGGCCGTTCGACAAGAAGATACCGTCGGGTTTGTGCTTGAGCACCTCAGCTGCAGGCGTCTTGGCGGGCACCACGGTGACTTTGCAACCGCGCTCGGCCAGCATGCGCAAGATGTTTTTCTTGACGCCAAAGTCGTACGCGACCACATGGAACTTGGGCGTGGTCAAGTTGCCGTAACCTTCGCCCAAAGTCCACTCGGTTTGAGTCCACTCGTACGACTTGGACACGGTGACTTTTTGCGCCAAATCGAGGCCAGCCATGTTGGGCGCGCCTTTGGCAGCGGCCACAGCTTGGTCAATGACGGATTGTGTGACTTCTTGGCCTTTGGCCAAGCCCACAATGGCGCCGTTTTGCGCGCCCTTGGTGCGCAAGATTCGGGTCAACTGGCGCGTGTCGATGTTGGCAATCGAGACCGTACCCGCATCGTTCAGATAAGCGGAAAGGGTTTGGTTAGAGCGGAAGTTGCTCGCAATCAAAGGCAAGTCTTTGATGATCAAGCCAGCGGCGTGGACTTGGTCGGCTTCGATGTCTTCCGTGTTGACGCCGTAGTTGCCAATGTGCGGGTACGTCAAAGTGACGATCTGCTGGCAGTAGCTGGGGTCGGTGAGGATTTCCTGGTAGCCGGTGAGCGAGGTGTTGAACACCACTTCGCCGACTGTGGAGCCGGTGGCTCCAATCGAGTTGCCGATAAAGACCGTGCCGTCTGCGAGCGCCAAGATGGCGGGGGGGAAATTTCCCTGAAGAGACAAAAGCACTGGGTTCTCCGGAATAGTTCGGGTACGCCTCAGCACTCACCAGAGATGTGATCTCTTTTTGGCTGCTTGTTCGAGGATTGGGCCTGGGATGAACTGTGGCGTACAGGTTGATGCGGTAAAGCCCACTATTATAGCGGAGGACTGCTCGTAAACCCGAGGCAACGGCGTGTCAAGTGTCTTCACCCAGGCCAGTGACTGCCAGCGCAACACTCGCACTGGCGTGCAAACAAATGGCTGCAGCAGTGGCCACATTCAAAGACTCTTCACCACCAGGCTGCGCAATGCGCACTGACAACTTCGACATCGACATCAAAGCTTCACTCACACCCTGCCCTTCATGACCAAAAACCCAAGCGCATTGGCCAGGCAACTTGCCTCGCTGAAGCAGTTCGTGAATAAATGGGCCTTGATGCGAACTGGTGGTCAAAATCGGCACTTGCAAAGCGGCCACATCGGCTTGGTTGACCGACTCCACCAGCTTTAAACCGAAGTGAGCCCCCATTCCAGCCCGAAGGACCTTGGGCGACCACAAGGCCGCAGTGCCCTTGATGGCCAAGACCTGACGGTAACCAAAAGCGCAGGCGCAGCGCAAAATGGCCCCCACATTGCCAGCATCCTGCAATCGGTCAAGCACCACGGTGGCCGCATCGGGCAAGACCTGCTTTTCAGCAGCCCAAGACACCACAAACCCCATATGAGCCGGCGATTCCAGGCCGCTCAAACCGGCAAACAAACCATCAGGTAAGACAAACAACTGATCCGTCAATCCCGTCCATTGCTCGCCATGTTCAGACCAGAAAGACTCGGTCAGCACCACCTGCAGCGGGCGAACACCTCGCACTAGCGCCGCACGGCACAGATGGTCACCTTCCAGCCAAAACTGCCCTGCTTTGCGGTAAGCCGTGGTTTCTTGGGCCAAACGCCGCCAAGACTTCACATGGGGGTTGTCGCGTGATGTGATCAGCTGCATTGCACACTCCTGGCCACCGGAGCGAACGTCATTCTGTGGCAGTCAGCTGGGCCATGCGCTTTCAAAGCGGCCATGTGCTGAGCGGTGCCATACCCTTTGTGCTGGTCGAATCCATAGATGGGGTAGCGCTCGTGCATTTCTGCACACAAACGATCGCGGTGCACTTTGGCCAAGATCGAGGCCGCCGAGATCGCGGGCACCAAAGCATCGCCTTTGACAATGGCTTCAGAACGCATCGGCAGAGTTGGCAAGCGGTTGCCGTCGACCAAGACCAACTTGGGCACAAGCCGCAAGCCTTC
Source organism: Comamonadaceae bacterium (assembly GCA_027486555.1). GTDB lineage: Bacteria > Pseudomonadota > Gammaproteobacteria > Burkholderiales > Burkholderiaceae_C > Limnohabitans_A. The sequence goes on along the minus strand of JAIXOX010000012.1, from coordinate 44,151 downwards.
TACAGCCCGCCTCATGGCCAGCAAAGTCGCCTGGAGGATGTTGATTTGATCGATTTCATGAACGGACGCTTGAGCGATGGAAAAACAAAGTGCACGGGCACGTATTTCGTCAAACAAAGCATCACGTCGCTTGGCTGTGAGTTTTTTGGAATCATTCAATCCTCGAATGGGTTTGAGCTCATCCAGAATCACAGCCGCAGCGACCACCGGGCCGGCCAATGGACCGCGGCCAGCCTCATCCACACCCGCCATCAGACCAGAGACTTGGAAACGCAAAGCAGACTGATCAGCGCGAGAGAACTTTTTCGAAGGCATGGATAGACAAATCAGCCGTGTTTCGTTGTAAAGACAAATGCATTTGTTGAAAACGGGACTGGAGCGCCTCGACCCTGTCCGGAGCAGACAACCAAGCCAAACAGGCATTGGCCAAAGCCTCGGGTGTGCAACGGTCTTGCAGCAATTCAGGCACCACAAAGTCCTGGCTGAGGATGTTGGGCAAACCCACCCAAGGCTGAAGCTGCTGCCGCTTCATGATCAGCCAACTGAGCCAATTCATGTGGTAACCAATCACCATGGGACGCTTGAACAAAGCGGCCTCCAGAGTGGCCGTGCCACTGGCAATCAAGGTGACATCACAAGCGGCAAGTGCGGCATGTGATTGCCCTTTCAGAATCAATAAACTTGGCAAACCGCCCTGCGCTTGCACCAGTGCCTCGAGACGAGGTAAAAGACGGGGAATGGCTGGCAAGACAAATTGCAACCCCGGGTTTTGCCGCTGCATGATTTGCGCCGCCTGAACAAATCGCGGCGTGAGGTGCTCGATTTCAGACAGACGACTTCCAGGCAACAAGGCCACCAGGGGTCTTTGGGAATCCAAACCCAGAGACTTTCGGGCCGCCAACGGGTCAGCGATCATCGGGATGGTTTGCGCCAAAGGATGCCCGACATATGTGGCCTCTATCCCCGCTTGGGCCAACAAGGCGGGCTCAAATGGGAAGATGCACAACATGTGATCAACACTTCGGCGGATTTTTTCGATGCGTTCAGGACGCCAAGCCCAGATGGACGGACAAACAAAGTGCACCGTAGGGATGCCCGACTGCTTGAGCTTGGCTTCCAGATCCAGATTGAAATCAGGTGCATCGACGCCGATGAACACATCCGGTGGCTGATTGAGCAAACGCTCTCGCAATTGATCGCGAATGGCCACAATCCCACGGTAATGGCGTAACACCTCCACATAACCGCGAACAGCCAATTTGTCATGCGGCCACCAAGCCTCAAAGCCTTGAGCCTGCATGCACGGGCCACCAATCCCATGGCCACGGGCCAGTGGCCAACGCGATTTAAGCCCCTGAATGAGCAAACCCGCCAACAGGTCGCCAGATGCTTCACCAGCGACCATGGCAAAGGACATAGCCACCGGGGGGGCTTTCGTCAAGGCAACAGACTCCGACACTGTCAACGCACGATCCCACGTTGAGGAGATGCCGCTTTCAAAAAGTCAAGCATCATGACCACGTCCACTTGCAATTCAGGCTTGTCGTGGGCCAAGGCTTGAATGCGCACCATGGCATCGCTGAGAGACAAACCATCACGGTAAAGCGCTTTGTGCATGGCCTTCACGGCACCAATGCGTTCGGCTGAAAAACCTCGGCGACGCAAACCCTCAAAGTTCATCGAACGCGCCTGCGCCGGTTGACCTTGCGCCATGACAAATGGCGGCAGATCGGCAAACAACAGTGAGTTCATGGCCGTGAAACTGTGCGCACCGATTCGACAAAATTGGTGGACCACCGTGAATCCACCCAAAATCACCCAATCGTCAACCACCACATGGCCTGCCAACTGGGTGTTGTTGGCAAAAATCGTGTGGTTGCCCACTTGGCAGTCGTGGGCCAGGTGCACATAAGCCATGATCCAGTTGTCATGGCCCACGGAAGTCACGGCGCGATCGCCGGGAGATCCAATATTGAAAGTGCAAAACTCTCGGATGGTGTTGCGGTCACCAATCACCAACTCGCAAGGCTCGTTCTTGTATTTTTTGTCTTGAGGAACAGCGCCCAGAGAATTGAACTGAAAAATTCGGTTGTCGCGCCCAATGGTCGTGTGACCTTCAATCACACAATGGCTGGCCACCGTGGTGCCAGGCCCAATGCGAACATGAGGACCAATCACGGAATAAGGACCCACCGACACCGAGCTGTCAAGCTCGGCACCCGAGCTGATGATGGCCGTTGAATGGATGTTGCTCATGGCATTCAAGCCTGCGGAATTTTCCGCATGGTGCACATCAACTCGGCCTCGGTCGCTATGTCATCGCCCACCTTGGCACGCGCTTTGAACTTGAAAATTCCGGACTTCATGCGATCGAGTTCAACCTCCAGGATCAACTGGTCTCCAGGCTCGACTGGTCGCTTGAAACGCGCGCCATCGATGCCCGCAAAATAATACACGGTCTGGTCATCAGGCGTTTCGCCCAAAGTATCGAAAGCCAACAAGGCCGCTGCCTGCGCCAAAGCTTCGAGCATCAAGACACCCGGCATCACTGGGCGGTGTGGAAAATGGCCTTGAAAATGAGGCTCGTTGATGGACACGTTTTTCAGCGCCTTGATGCGCACGCCTTTTTCGATTTCAAGCACGCGGTCCACCAACAAAATGGGGTAACGGTGCGGGAGTTGCTTCAGAATTTGGTGGATATCCATCATGTTCAGGTTTCCTTGTTATTTTGAATGCCGCTCTCTAGGGCCTTGATGCGCTCACGCAAGCGGGAAAGTTGTTTCAGGCTGGCGGCGTTCTTTTCCCAATTGGCGTTGCTGTCCAGCGGAAACATCCCGGTGTAGTGTCCAGCTTGATGGATTGAGCGGGTGACCACAGAGGCGGCCGAAATGTGCACATGATCGGCCAAACTCAAATGCCCCAGCACCACCGCTCCACCTCCCACCGTGCAATGGGCACCGATTCGGGCACTTCCGGCCACCCCGACGCATCCAGCCATGGCCGTGTGAGCACCGATGTGCACGTTGTGTCCGATTTGGATCAAGTTGTCGAGTTTGACGCCGTCGCCAATCACGGTGTCTTCCAGCGCACCACGGTCAATACAAGTGTTGGCGCCAATTTCGACATCGTCGCCAATTCGAACGGCTCCAAGTTGCTCAATTTTTTCCCATTGACCATGATGCAAAGCAAATCCAAAACCATCTGCACCAATGACCACCCCCGAATGAACGATGCAACGGGCACCAATGCGGCAACCTTCGCCCAAAGTGACTCTCGATGTGAGCAAGGTTGCAGCACCCACTTGAGCACCGCGCTCGATCACACACAAAGGACCAATCACCGCATCGTCTGCAATCAAGGCCAAGGGATCAATGATCGCCGAAGGATGGATCCTGGGACCCGGACTGACAGGTCGGCAAAATTGCTTCCACAAACGCGTTAAACGTGCAAAGTAAAGGTACGGATCGTCCACAACAATCGCAGCAAGACGCTCAACCACTGCCGATTCAAAAGCAGGAGAAACAATTACGCAGCCCGCTTGGCTTTGGCCTAGCTGGCGGGTGTATTTGGCATGACTGAGAAAACTGATTTGGTCTGCCCCGGCCGATTCCAAGGGCGCGAGACCCACGATTGAAAAATCGGGGCTCCCGAGCAAACGACCGCCTAGCCGCTCAACAATAAAGCCCAGTGTGAGCACGGCCATTGGCTGCCGATCAGCAACCGTTTATTTACCAGCTGAGGCGTTGAGGGCCTTGATCACCTTTTCAGTGATGTCGTGCTTGGGGTGGATATAAACAGCTTCCTGAAAAATCACATCGTATTTTTCTGACTCAGCAACCTGTTTGACGGCACGGTTGGCGCGTTCGACCACAATTTGCTGCTCTTCGTTTTTGCGAGCATTCAAGTCTTCCTGAAATTCACGGCGTTTGCGCTGAAACTCACGGTCTTGGTCAACCAATTGTTTTTGTCGTGAAGTCCGCTGTGACTCGGCAAGGGTTGGCGCTTCACGCTCAAATTTTTCGGAGGCCAATTTCAGGTTATTGCCTGTGTCGACCAATTCTTTTTCACGACGTGAAAACTCCTGCTCCAACTTGGCTTGGGCCTGCTTGGCCGTGGCCGCTTCGCGGAAAATCCGCTCTGTGTTGACAAAACCCAGCTTGAATTCTTGAGCCTGAGCCAGGCCGGTAAAGGCAGCCACACTGGCCAGCAAGGTCACGGAAAAAAATTGACGCAAGGTTTTCATTAGAAGGAAGTTCCGATTTGGAATTGAAGTCGCTGGATTTTATCGCCAGTCTGTTGACGCAAAGGTTTTGCCAAAGAAAAACGCAAGGGACCCATAGGAGAAATCCAGCTCAACCCCACACCTGCAGAGGCCCTGAGATCACTCAAAGACACGGTTTCGTTTTGACCAAAAGCACGACCAACGTCCGTGAAGCCAAAAAGTCGCAATGTTTTATCGTTGCCAGCACCGGGAAATGGTGTGATGAATTCGGCGTTAAGAACAATTTTTTTCGGGCCTCCAAGATAGATGCCGGAAGTGGTTGAAGCAGGACCCAAAGTGGACTGCTCAAAGCCACGTACGCTGCCCAGACCACCCACATAGAAGTTTTTGAACAAGGGATAGTCTTGACCCTTGAGGCCCTCTCCCCAACCCAAGTCCGTGTTCAGGGCCAGCGTGTATTGTTTGGTGAGCGGGAAATACTGCTGAAATTGGTAATTGGCACGCACATAGCGCACGTCGCCCGCCACACTGACATCGGCATTGAAACGCTGCAAAGAACCACGCGAAGGCACCAACGCACTGTCACGGCCGTCACGCGCCCAACCCACGGTCAAGGGCAAAGCAGAGCTCTTTTGACCAAATTTATTGGCATAGTCTTGATACTCCACCGGCAAACCCGTACCCGCTTTGATTTGGGTTTGTTCTGCGTTCACACCCAAAAACACGGTATCGGTTTCAGTCACCGGCACCCCAAAGCGCAAGCCCACGCCCGAGTTGATCAAACTGTAGGCATCAACGGCCCCCAAGTAAGGACGGGTGGTACGGTGAAAAATATCCACCGTGCGAGAAATACCATTTTGAGTGAAGTAGGGGTCTGTGGTGCTGAGCACCAAATTTCGGTTGTACTTGCTGGTGTTGACCTCCACAGCAAGGTAATTGCCTGAACCAAAAGCGTTTTCTTGGCGAATGCCAAAGCTCAGCGCAATTTTTTCTGCCGAGGAGAATCCGGCCCCCAAAGAGATGCTGCCCGTGGGCTTTTCTGCGACCGTGAACAGCAAATCCACCTGATCAGGTGCACCCGGTATTTCAACGGTTTCCACGTTCACTTCGGTAAAGTAACCCAAACGGTCAACACGGTCACGCGACAATCGAATCTTGTCACCGTCGTACCAAGCAGCCTCGAGTTGCCGGAACTCTCGCCGAACCACCTCATCTCGGGTGCGATTGTTTCCCGCAATCTGAATGCGCCGAACGTAAGCACGGCGTGAGGGTTCTGCTTGCAAAACAAATTGAACCCGGTTGTTTTGTCGATCAATCTCAGGAACAACTTCAACACGCGCAAAAGCGAATCCAAATTTTCCAAAAAAGTCGGTAAATGCCTTGGTGGTTTCGGCCACGGTCTCAGCGTTGTAAGGCTGACCCACCTTGATTTTGACCAAGGCCTTGAATTCATCGTCTTTTTCCAAGTAATTGCCTTGAAGTTTGACGCCTGAAACCACAAATCGCTCACCCTCAGTGACGTTGATGGTGATCGACATGTCTTGCTTGTCGGGCGACATCGCCACTTGTGTCGAGTCAACCTTGAACTCTAGGAAACCGCGGGACAGGTAAAAAGAGCGCAACGCTTCCAGATCTGCGTTGAGTTTTGTTCGAGAATAACGATCAGACTTGGTGTACCAACTCATCCACCCACCGGTATCTAAGTTGAAAAGGTCACGCAAAACTTGATCGGAAAAAACCTTGTTTCCCACAATGTCAATTTGACCAATCTTGGCGGGGCCGCCTTCAGTGATCGTGAAAGTCAGATTGACGCGATTGCGATCCAAGGGCGTGGCGGTAGTGACCACCTGAGCGCCGTACAAACTGCGTCCAATGTATTGACGTTTGAGTTCTTGCTCTGCCTTGTCTGCCAAGGCCTTGTCATAGGGACGCCCCTCGGACAAACCCACATCCTTCAGTGCTTTGGTCAGAACATCTTTGTCAAACTCCTTGAGCCCCATGAACTCCACTGCAGCGACCGAGGGACGCTCCTCGACCACCACCACCAAGACATCGCCTTGCGTTTCGAGACGTACATCCTTGAACAGGCCCAATGCAAACAAAGCACGAATGGCTGCTGCACCTTGTTCATCAGAGTAACGGTCACCCACCCTGAATGGCAATGAGGCAAAAACCGTTCCGGGCTCAATCCGCTGCAACCCTTCCACGCGAATGTCACGCACCGTAAAGGGTTCAACAGCCCAAGCTGGAATGCTGACCAAAGCGCACGCCATCAACTTAAAAGCTGCTGGCTGCAAAAGTGAGCGGATGTCAGAAAAATTCATGGTGCAATCATTAAAAAAACCGGTGGGTGGCGCGGCATCAACACCGATCTTGACCAAACAGCTAGAGTGTCCAATGCATGGATGAGAAACAAGGCATACAGCCTAGATCGGCAATAGGGAGCTCAAGCACCCATCCAAACAACTGAAGATAATACATCAGGACTTCACCCTCTGAAAACCGAAAAATACAGGCTGACATCAGGCCTCAGGCTCACGTCAAACTGCTGACCATGCTTTGGGCCACCACACGAGTGCGCGTGTCAAGCTCGATCAAGTCATTCAGAGTTTGTGGTGCAGTCGCCGTCCATTCATCCAAGGTCTGACGGTTGACTTGGTGTATTTGATCAAACCTGATGCGACGGTTCAAAAATGCCTCAACAGCCACCTCATTGGCCGCATTGAGGACAGCACAGCTGCCGGGTGCCCCCTTGAGGGTCTCCCAAGCCAGTTTCAGGCCAGGAAAACGCTGCAGGTGCTGTTCATCGTCCATGGCTTCAAACGTCATGGCTGGTAAGGAGCGAAAGTCCAACGCTTTGGCACCCGAAATCATCCGCTCAGGCCAACTCAGACCATAGGCAATGGGAACGCGCATATCGGGCGTTCCCAGTTGGGCCACCACAGAATGGTCTATAAATTGAACCATGGAATGAATCACGCTTTGGGGGTGAATCACCACCTCCAATTGCTCTGGCATGACACCAAATAGATAGCGTGCCTCAATGACTTCAAGGGCTTTGTTCATCATGGTGGCCGAATCGACCGATATTTTTCGTCCCATGACCCAGTTGGGATGGGCGCACGCTTGTTCGGGCGTGACATCTCGAAGCGTGTGGGGATCGCGCGTACGAAAAGGTCCTCCAGAGGCCGTCAAGATGATCTTTTGAACTCGCTGCGGCCAAGTCTTGGGGTCTTCGGGCAATGACTGGAAAATAGCGGAATGCTCGCTGTCGATGGGCAACAAACGTGCCCCTCCTTCTTTGACCGCTGTCAAGAAAACCTCGCCGCCAACCACCAAGGCTTCTTTGTTTGCCAACAGCAGGCGCTTTCCAGCGCGGGCCGCCGCAATGCAAGGCGACAAGCCGGCAGCGCCCACAATCGCAGCCATCACGGCATCGACCAAAGGGTCGCACGCCACATCGTCCAAAGCTTGCTCGCCCCAACGCACTTGCACAGGCAAACCTTCGGCCTTGACTCTTTGGGCCAGCTGTCGCCCCGCCGCTTCCTGCGCCATGACAGCAACAGCAGGCTTGAACTGAGCGCACTGAGACAACATCAAGTCGACTTGCGTAGACGCTGTCAAGGCATGAAGTCGGAAGGAATGGGGGTGCCGACTTAAGACATCCAGCGTACTGGTGCCAATTGAGCCAGTCGAGCCCAAGATGGTGATGGTTTGCGGATGGGTCATTTCATGGTCTCCTGATTCAAAGCCAAACCATCATCATCATGGCCAAAGGCAAGGTGGGCAACAAGGCATCCACACGGTCGAGCACCCCCCCATGACCGGGTAACAAGCCAGAGCTGTCTTTCATTTGAGCACTGCGTTTGACCAGCGATTCGACCAAATCGCCGACCACGCTCATGGCGGCCATGAACATCAAGGCGGGAATGGCGACGGCCCAGCCCTTCGCCCAGAGCAAGGAGTAAAAGCTGAGCGGCTGAATTTCAAAATGCCGATCAACGGCCACCCAAGCAAGGGCCACCAGCAACACGCCTAGCATGCCTCCGAAGACGCCTTCCCAACTTTTTCCGGGACTGATGCTGGGTGCCAATTTGAACGATACCCATCGACCACCCAAAGCACGACCAAAGAAGAATGCAAAAACATCAGCGGCCCACACCAAGACCAGCACCGACAAAAGGAAATTCACGCCCCTTTGATGGGCTTGTGCCAAGGCCATCCAGGCCAGCGCCAACAAAAACAGACCCACCAGCCAACGCAACGGGCGAGGCCAAATCGCCCAACCAGCAACGCCACGTTGGATCATCCATGCACCCAACAACACCCACATGGAGCCGGAGAGCCACCACACCCATGCGGGGGTGGATTGAACCCAGCCTAATTGCTCAGCCAGCGCGCACATCAGCAGGCAAAGTATGGCACCGAGCCATTGCATCCCTGAATTCAAGCCGTTCAAACGCCCCCACTCCCAGGCTCCAGCCGTGATCAAAAGCAAACTCAAGGCCCAAAAAGGCCAAGAGACGGTGGCAAACATGGCGGGCAATAACAAGGCCAACAAGACCAAGGCTGTGATGATTCTTTGCTTGAGCACGCTGACTCCAAAAAAAAGGCCGCCAAATGGGCGGCCCGTCATGCCATGGAAACGACCATGGCTACACAGGGCAGTCAGACTGCCATGATCTCTTGCTCTTTGGCCGTGACCAATTGATCAATTTCAAGCATGCGCTTATCGGTCGATTTTTGCACATCCGCTTCAGCACGCTTTTGATCATCTTCCGAAACCAATTTGTCTTTGACCAATTTTTTCACCGACTCATTGGCATCGCGTCGTAAATTGCGGATCGCAATTTTGGCGTTCTCGCCTTCGGTTCGGGCCAATTTGGTCATTTCTTTGCGACGCTCTTCGCTCATGGCAGGCATGGGAACACGGATCAACTCCCCCAAAGATGCAGGATTGAGACCCAATTCACTTTCGCGTATGGCTTTTTCAATCTTGGCTGCCATGCTTTTTTCCCAAGGCTGCACACTGATCGTGCGAGAGTCCATCAAAGAGACATTGGCCACTTGGGAGAGCGGCACCAGCGAACCGTAGTAATCGACATGAATGGTATCGAGCAAGGCCGGATTGGCTCGACCTGTGCGGATGCGCGTGAGGTTATTTTTAAACGCAGAGATGGACTGTTCCATCTTGGTCTCGGTTGTTTTCTTGATGTCAGCAATGGTCATGGGGTTCTCCTCATCAGAACGGTCTCAGGCATGAACCAAAGTGCCTTCGTCTTCACCCAGAACCACGCGCTTCAGAGCGCCGTTCTTGATGATCGAAAAGACTTTGATCGGCAATTTTTGGTCGCGACACAAGGCAAACGCAGTGGCATCCATGATGCCCAAATTCCGTGAAATAGCCTCATCGAAACTGATGTCGCTGTAACGTGTGGCGCTGGGATCTTTTTTGGGGTCGGCCGTGTAAACACCATCCACCTTGGTGGCTTTAAGAACTATTTCAGCACCAATTTCGGCACCGCGCAAAGCAGCGGCCGTGTCGGTGGTGAAGAAGGGGTTGCCGGTGCCTGCTGCAAACACAACCACCTTGCCCTCTTCCAAGTATTGCAGGGCCTTGGGGCGAACATAAGGCTCAACCACCTGATCAATGCCAATGGCCGACATCACACGGGCCGTCAAGCCGGCTTTGTCCATGGCATCAGCCAAAGCCAATGAATTCATGACTGTGGCCAACATGCCCATGTAATCGGCTGTAGCCCGGTCCATACCGACCGAGCCGCCAGCCACGCCTCTGAAGATGTTGCCACCCCCAATCACCACCGCCACTTGCACACCCAATCGGGTGATTTCGGCGATCTCTTCGGCCATGCGAACGATGGTGACGCGGTTGATGCCAAAAGCATCATCCCCCATCAAAGCCTCGCCGGACAGCTTGAGCAAAATTCGCTTATAGGCTGACTTGGCTGAAGACATAGAGAGGGACTCCTTGATGATCGATGTGAATGGTGAAATGGCAACTCAACAAGACAATGGGTCTCAAGCAGCAGATCCTTGGGCAGCGGCCACTTGGGCAGCCACTTCGGCTGCGAAATCGTCGACCTTCTTTTCAATGCCTTCGCCCACAACATACAAAGTGAAGGCGCTCACTGTGGTGTTGGCAGCATTGAGCATTTGCTCAATGGTTTGCTTGTCGTTCTTGACAAAAGTCTGGTTGAACAAGGACACCTCTTTGAGGTACTTTTGGACAGAACCTTCAACCATTTTGGTCACGATGTCGGCAGGCTTGCCAGATTCAGCAGCCTTGGCAGCGGCCACCGAACGCTCTTTTTCGATCAAGTCAGCTGGTACTTCGGCGCTCGTCAAAGACACAGGCTTCATGGCGGCGACGTGCATGGCGACGTCTTTGGCAGCGGTTTCGTCGCCTTCAAATTCGACCAACACGCCGATGCGGGTGCCGTGCAAGTAGTTGGCAATCTTGGCACCACCGGCTGCGCGCTTAAAGCGGCGAAAGCTCATGTTTTCACCAATTTTGCCGATGAGGCCTTTGCGAACTTCTTCCAAAGTGGGGCCGAAACTGTCCTGGCTGTAAGGCAATTCGCCCAAGGCAGCCAGGTCAGCAGGGTTGTGTTCAGCGACCAGTTTGGCCGCCGCGTTGGCCAAAGCCAGGAAGCTGTCGTTCTTGGTCACAAAGTCGGTTTCGCAATTCACTTCGATCATTGCACCTGTGGTGCCGCTCACGAAACTGGTCACCACGCCTTCGGCGGTCACGCGCGAAGCGGCCTTGCCAGCCTTGGTGCCCAGCTTGACACGCAAAAGCTCTTCAGCTTTGACCATATCGCCTTCGGCTTCGGTCAGGGCTTTTTTGCACTCCATCATGGGGGCATCGGTTTTTGCGCGCAGTTCGGCGACCATGCTTGCGGTAATTACAGCCATTTGATTTCTCCGTATTCAGTCAAAAAGTTAAATTAAAAAAAAGGGGCCACAAAGCCCCTTTCATCGAGTCTTGGTAACTCAGGCAGCGAGGTTGTCTTCTTCGACAAACTCATCTGCACCTTCGTTGACCGCCTTGACCACATCGTTCAGTGCATTGGCACGGCCTTCGATGATGGCGTCAGCAATGCCACGGGCGTACAAAGCCACGGCCTTGGCCGAGTCGTCGTTACCGGGGATGATGTAGTCGATGCCTTCAGGCGAGTGGTTGGAATCCACAACACCGATCAATGGGATGCCCAATTTCTTGGCTTCAGAAATCGCAATTTTGTGGTAGCCCACGTCGATCACAAAAATCGCGTCTGGCAAAGCAGCCATGTCCTGGATGCCACCGATGTCTTTTTCGAGCTTCTCCATCTCGCGTTTGAACATCAACTGCTCTTTTTTGCTAAGGCTGTCGAGGCCGACTTCTTGCTGAGCTTTCATGTCTTTCAGACGCTTGATCGAGGTCTTGACGGTCTTGAAGTTGGTCAACATGCCGCCCAACCAGCGTTGGTCAACAAAAGGCACACCAGCGCGTTGGGCTTCAGCAGCCACCAGTTCACGGGCTTGACGCTTGGTACCCACCATCAAAATGTTGCCGCGGTTAGCAGACAGCTGCTTGGCAAACTTGATCGCATCCTGAAACATCGGCAGCGATTTTTCCAGGTTGATGATGTGAATTTTGTTGCGGTGACCGAAGATGAATGGGGCCATCTTGGGGTTCCAGAAGCGGGTTTGGTGACCAAAGTGGACACCGGCTTCCAGCATTTCGCGCATGGTAACGGACATTTTAAATACTCCAAAGGTTGTGTCTAAAACCAGTCCACTGATTGAATGCCGTTTAAAAAAAGCAGCACGCAACACCTTGTAGGGACTGATTCGCGGATGAACTTTGATGAAAGAAACAAGACTGAAAAGGCGGGTGTCAAAAGACACACAAAAGACAGCTGCTGCGTTCTGCAAAGCCTTAGGATTATAACATCCCGCCTCACCCGAAAGAAGCTTGATCCATGAAAACAGACTTGATCTCCACCCGTCTAGCCATCGAACAAGGCCTGACTCACCCTCAAGCTGTGGCCGAAGCCTGCTTGGCTGTGGCGCAAAGCAAGGCATGTGAGCACGTCTTCATCCAGCTGACCCCTGAGGCATTGCGCGAAACAGCACAACAACCGAAGATTAGCCAACAAAAACTCGCCGGTTTGGCCGTCTCCATCAAGGATCTTTTTGACGTGCAAGGTCAAGTCAACAAAGCCGGATCGGTGGTGCTGCAAAACCAGCCCGCCGCGCTGCATGACGCGGTGGCCGTGGGGCGATTGCGAGCAGCCGGGGCGAGCCTTATTGGGCGCACCAACATGGTTGAGTTTGCTTTCTCGGGTGTTGGCACCAACCCACATTACGGCACCCCTGCTGCTTGGGATGGCTTGTACGACTGCGCTGTGGGCGCATCAGGCCAAGGCCATGTACCTGGAGGCTCCAGCTCTGGGGCGGCAGTGTCGGTGGCGACAGGTGCCGCCTTCATCGGACTGGGCTCGGACACAGGGGGGTCCATTCGTGTCCCCGCGGCTTTGAACGGCATTGTGGGATTTAAATGCACAGCACGGCATGTGCCCACCCAAGGTACGGTTCCCCTGTCCACCACACTGGATACGGTCTGTGCCGTGACTCGCAGCGTGCGCGACACCATCTTGGCCCACGAAATCCTGTCCGCCCGCCATGTTCCCAAGGCATTTCGCCCCTTGTCAAATTACCGATTGGCCGTTACGCGAAACATGATGCAAGATGGCATGGACCCAACGGTCACACTGGCCTTTGAGCGAAGCTTGAGCAAATTGCGGGCCGCTGGCGCTCACATTGACGAAATTGACCTGAGCGAATTGAATGAGTTGACAGCCATGATGAGCACGGGGGGCTTTAGCCCTGCACAAGGCTATGCATGGCACCGCCAACGCATTGCCCAGGCTGGCGAACGCTACGACCCCCGTGTGGCTCAACGGGTCATGCGCGGCCGGGACATGAAAGCCCACGAGTACCTGGACCTGCTCCAAACGCGTCGACATTGGATTGATCGGGTAGAAAGCGCTTTGCTTGGCTACGATGCCGTGCTCTCACCCACCTGCCCCATCGTCGGCCCCACCATCAGCGACATGGCTCCAGGTGAGCAACGCGATGCCGAATTTTTCAGGGTCAACGCATTGCTGTTGCGCAACACCAGCGCGGTCAACACCCTCGACGGCTGTGGCATCTCCTTGCCCTGCCACGCCCAAGGCGAGTTGCCCGTAGGTCTGATGGCCTGGCATGCGGCCATGCACGATGACACGGTCTTGCAACTGGCTTTGTTGCTCGAGCCCTTGTTGATGGAGCCTCTGAATCCGGCATCCACATGCAAGCCCTGAGGCCCATGAGCGGCTGGCCTTTGCTGGATGCAGACGCTGTTCGGCAATTGGAGCCGCAGCTGCAATCGCTCAGTCCACGTCCCTTGATGGAAAGAGCAGGCTGTGCTGCCGCCCAACTGGCCATGGCCATCGCCCCCCATGCGCGGCGCATTTGGGTGGCCTCTGGACCTGGTCACAACGGCGGTGATGGACTGGAAGCTGCTCGGTTTTTGCACCAATGGGGCAAAGAAGTCATCGTCAGCTTCAAACCTCATCCTCTAGGCCACCCCCCACAAGTCAAAGCCTCGATGCTGCGAGCCCAAGAAACTGGCGTGCGCATTCAAAACGAGCCGCCTGGGAGGTGGCTACAACAGATGGACGAGCGGGATTTGTGCATCGATGCCCTGCTCGGCATTGGCGCAAGCAGGCCTTTGGAGCAAGACATCAGGGATTGGGTTCAGCACATACGACGCTGCCCAGGCCAAGTGCTGGCCATTGACGTCCCCACAGGCCTGAATCCCCGATCTGGCCAGTGGTTGGGCCATGAAGACTTGAACGATATGCCCCTACACGCTCACCATACTTTGTGCCTCATTGCGGCCCAAGCGGGTCTTTTCATGGGCCATGGGCGCGATGCCTGCGGACAGATATGGCTTGAGGACTTGGGCTACCGCGCAGAGTCATTCCCGGTTTCACCAACTGCTTGGCTCAATGCGCCCTACACCCCTCAACCCAAACAACATGCCAGCCACAAAGGCAGCCACGGTGACGTGGCGGTGATTGGCGGTGAAGCCATGGCGACACACGGTATGGGCATGACAGGAGCGGCCGTTTTGGCGGCAACAGCCGCCTTGCATGCGGGGGCGGGTCGCGTCTTTTTGAGTTTGCTTGGCGGACTGGCCATCGACAGCGCCCCGCACGATGTGATGCAGCGCCCATGGACGCATCTTGATCTGGAAAAAACAGCTGTGGTGTGTGGTTGCGGGGCAGGGAAAAGCGTCATCGAGGTTTTGCCTGAAGTCTTGAAGCGCAGCGCACGACTGGTGCTCGATGCCGATGGACTCAATGCGTTGGCGCACGACAAAGCACTGCAAATTTTGATGCGCGCTCGCGCCAAGAACAGTACGGTGATCACCCCTCACCCACTGGAGGCAGCCCGCCTGCTCGGCACTCAAACCATGGACGTCCAAAGTGATCGCCTCAAAGCTGCTCAAAAATTGGCTGCCCAATTGGATTGCACAGTGGTCCTGAAGGGCTCTGGCACCGTCATCGCCGCCCCTCAATGCACGCCGCGCATCAACCCGACAGGCAACGGACGTTTGGCCACGGGGGGCACGGGCGATGTACTGGCTGGACTGATCGGTGCACGCATGGCGCAAGGTTTGAGCGGCTTTGAAGCCGCCTGCTCGGCTGTTGCACAGCACGGCCAATTGGCAGACGACTGGCCCACAGACCAGGCCCTCACCGCCAGTCGTCTGGCCCAGCGACTGAGCTGAACTTGATCAACGACGAGGCTTGATCGCTCTGGGGCTCTTTTTCTTGGTCGCTGCTTTTTTGACCGAAGCTTTGAGCGCCTGAATTGGAGAGCGGTTGCGCTCAGCATCGGCCAATTTGCGGTCGTTAGATGCCTGCTTTTTGCCTCGACCTGCTTCAGCTGGCACCGGAATGCCTTTGTCACGCATGGCGCGAGGCACCAAGTCGTCTGAGGCATTGACCAATCGGAAATCTATTTTGCGACCATCCAGATCCACCCGGCTCACTTGCACTTGGACCCGGCTGCCGATGGCGTAACGAATACCAGTGCGCTCACCGCGCAGCTCTTGGCGCAATTCGTCAAAGCGGAAATACTCACCACCCAATTCGGTGATGTGCACCAGACCCTCGACATACAAAGTGTCCAAAGTCACGAAGATGCCGAAGCTGGTGGCCGCAGACACCACACCACTGTATTCCTCGCCCAGATGCTCACGCATGTATTGGCATTTGAGCCAAGCTTCCACATCCCGGCTTGCTTCGTCGGCGCGGCGCTCGTTGGCGCTGCAGTGCAGACCTGCTGCCTCCCAAGCGCGTTGGTCGGCAGCCGACATGCGCACCCGTGGCGCAGAAGAAACAGGTGCATCGCCCTTGGACGCGCGACTTTTCTCCAGCCGCTTGCTCAGCTTGGCATGCGCCTCGCCCGGTACGGGCAAACTGGGCAAGGTGTATTTACGGTCCAACAAAATGGCTTTGATGACCCGGTGCACCAGCAAATCCGGGTAACGCCGGATCGGGCTGGTGAAGTGGGTGTAAGCCTCGTAAGCCAGACCAAAGTGCCCGCTGTTCACGGGCGTGTACATGGCCTGCTGCATGGAGCGCAGCAGCATGGTGTGGATCTGCTGCGCATCCGGGCGGTCCTTGGTCGCGAGCGCGATCTTCTGGAACTCGCTGGTATGGGGCTCGTCGCTGATGCCCATTCCCAAACCCAGCGCCTTGAGGTAATTGCGCAGGATGTCTTTTTTCTCGGCCGTGGGGCCTTCGTGCACCCGGAACAAGCCCGGGTGCTTGCCCTGCTGAATGAAATCGGCGCTGCAGACGTTGGCCGCCAGCATGGCTTCTTCAATCAAACGGTGCGCTTCGTTGCGCACACGCGGCACGATTTTTTCAATGCGGCCGCTTTCGTCGCAAACGATCTGGGTTTCGGTGGTTTCAAAGTCCACCGCGCCGCGCACCGCACGCGAAGCCAGCAAGGCCTTGTACACGTCCTGCAGATTCATGAGATCCGTCACACGCGCTTGGCGTTTGACCGCCTCCGGTCCCCTGGTATTGGCCAAAATGGCGGCGACTTCGGTGTACGTAAAACGCGCATGGCTGTGCATCACCGCCGGGTAAAACTGGTAAGCATGCACATCGCCCTTGGCGTTGACCAGCATGTCGCACACCATGCACAAGCGGTCTACATCCGGGTTCAACGAACACAGGCCGTTCGACAATTTTTCGGGCAACATGGGGATCACGCGGCGCGGGAAATACACGCTCGTGGCCCGGTCATAGGCGTCGATGTCAATGGCGGTGCCGGTTTGCACATAGTGGCTCACATCGGCAATGGCCACCAACAAACGCCAACCTTTACCCCGGCCTACTTTGGCCGGTTCGCAATACACCGCATCGTCAAAGTCACGGGCGTCTTCTCCGTCGATTGTGACCAAGGGCACGTCGCGCAAATCCACCCGATCCTTGCGGTCCTTGGCCAGCACCTTGTCGGGCAAACCCTTGGCCTGTTCAATGCAAGTGGCCGAAAATTCATGGGGCACGCTGTATTTGCGCACGGCGATTTCAATTTCCATACCGGGATCGTCAATTTCACCCAGCACTTCCTTCACGCGGCCCACGGGCTGCCCGAACAAGGCTGGAGGCTCGGTCAACTCAACCACCACCACCTGGCCCGGTTTGGCCGTTCCTGTAGCCCCTTTGGGGATCATCACATCTTGGCCGTAGCGCTTGTCTTCGGGTGCAACCAACCACAATCCACCCTCGTGTAACAAGCGACCAATCATCGGAGATTCGGGTCGCTCAACGATTTCAACGATGCGCCCTTCAGGTCTGCCTTTGCGATCCTGGCGGACAATGCGGACTTTGATTCGATCGCGATGGAGCACCGCACGCATCTCATTGGGCGACAAGTAAATATCTGACTCGCCGTCTTCGCGGATCAGAAAACCGTGGCCATCACGGTGACCTTGCACCTGACCTTCAATTTCGTCCAGCATCCCGCTGGTTGGAGTTAACTTTTTGATATAAGATCCTTGGATTCTGAGACGCCCAGATGGCGGAATTGGTAGACGCACTAGTTTCAGGTACTAGCGAGTAACATCGTGGAGGTTCGAGTCCTCTTCTGGGCACCATCTTAAACAGATAACATCCACCAAAGCCGAAGTCCAAATGTCTTCGGCTTTTTTCATGGTGATCACTTTCACACATGTCATAACACGGCTGAAAATTTTCACTTCTTTTTCAGCACCCAAGCCTAACGGCACCTCAAGCCCTTTATAATAATCACTTCCTGAGATGCCCAGATGGCGGAATTGGTAGACGCACTAGTTTCAGGTACTAGCGAGTAACATCGTGGAGGTTCGAGTCCTCTTCTGGGCACCAAAATCATGCGATAGCTTTAGTCTGTCAAAAAAATCCGAAGCCGTTGATTTCCAATCAACGGCTTTTTTGTTGTCCCCAAGCACTTGCCCAATAAAAACATGGACAAGCCCCATGAGCTCATCTACCGTGGGTGTTTCCAAAATGGGTGTCAAACACCCAGCCAAGCCCTAGCATCTTGGCGGGTGACACGAAAACATCAAAGGGGCAACCCTAGCAAATCGTGACCTTCCACGCTCACAATGCGGGCGCGGGTGAATTCCCCCACTTTCAGGGTTTTGCTCAATTTTTCAGGGGGCAATAAGCGAACAAGGCCATCGATCTCCGGGGCATCTCCAAAGCTGCGCCCCACCCCGCCTCGCCGTCCCATGGCCGGCGCACTGTCGATCAACACCTGCATGGTCGTGCCCACACGCTGATGCAAGCGCGCGATCGACACCTCTTCGGCCACCGCCATGAAGCGGGCACGCCGTTCCTCGCGCAAGGCTTCGGGCAGCATGCCGGGCAATTCATTCGCCGTGGCACCTTGGACGGGGCTGTAGGCAAAACAACCCGCACGGTCAATCTGCGCTTCACGCAAAAAGTCCAGCAAGTGCGCAAACTCTTCTTCTGTTTCGCCGGGAAAACCGGCAATGAAGGTGCTGCGGATGACCAGTTCAGGACACAGTTCGCGCCAGCGCTGAATGCGCTCCAGGTTTTTCTCGCCACTGGCCGGACGCTTCATGCGTTTGAGCACATCAGGGTGGCTGTGCTGGAAAGGCACATCCAGATACGGCAGCACCAAACCCTGCGCCATCAAAGGGACGATATCGTCCACACTGGGGTAGGGGTAGACATAGTGCAACCGCACCCAGGCACCGTGCTCGCGGGCCATCTCACCCAGTGCCTGAACCAACTCCAGCATCCGGGTCTTGACAGGTTTACCATCCCAGAAACCCGTGCGGTACTTCACATCCACCCCATAGGCAGAGGTGTCCTGGCTGATGACCAGCAATTCTTTGACCCCGCCTTGAAACAAGGCCTTGGCTTCTTTGAGCACGTCACCAATGGGGCGTGACACCAAGTCACCGCGCATGGACGGGATGATGCAAAACGTGCAACGGTGATTGCAACCTTCGCTGATTTTCAAATACGCATAGTGGCGCGGCGTGAGCTTGAGGCCCGCTTCACCAAAGCCACCGGGCACCAGATCCAAAAATGGATCGTGCGGCTTGGGCAGGTGCATATGGACCGCGTCCATCACCTCTTGCGTGGCGTGTGGCCCGGTCACGGCCAGCACGCTGGGGTGCATTTCAAGGACCATATTGCCGCCGCCCGCGCCTGTCTTGGCTCCCAGGCAACCGGTCACGATCACTTTGCCGTTTTCATTCAACGCTTCGGCAATGGTGTCCAGGCTCTCTTTGATGGCTTCGTCAATGAAGCCACAGGTGTTGACGATGACCAAGTCAGCGCCTTCAAAGGTTTTGGAGGTGCGGTAACCCTCGGCGCTCAATTGCGTCAAGATCAACTCGGAGTCCGTCAGCGCCTTGGGGCATCCAAGGCTGACGAAACCCACCTTAGGGCTTGTGGGGGTTGTGGGTGCAGTTGCAGTTGCAGTTGGGATCATTTCACTCATCCCTGCATTGTCCCCGCAAATACGCATCGATTGTGAGAAAAGGGTTGCCCGGCAAGCCTCAAGTCTTCAATCCCAGCACACCCAGCAATTGTTCGGTGTTTTTCTGGATCTGTTTTTTCATTTGATCTTGCATCTGCGTCATCACCTGATGCGACGGGTCGGCCAAACCGGAAAACATGTTGTGCATCAAGGGCATCTGCCACTGCATGAACTGCGACCAGACTTCCGGACTCAAAGCCGGGCTCGATTCGCCCAACTTGCTTTGCCAATCCATGAAGGACTGCACATGCGACTCCAAATAAGAGCCCATGTGTCCCTGCATGGCGTGACCATAAAAACGGATGATGTTGGACAACACCGCTTCGCTGAACATGGGCACACCCGCAGACTCCTCTTCGAGAATGATCTGCAACAAAATGGTCCGCGTCAGGTCCTGGCCTGTTTTGGCATCCACCACCCGCAGGGGTGACGCGAGCATGACCCATTTTTTAAGCTCAGCCAAAGTCACGTAACTGGAATTCTGGGTGTCATACAGACGCCTATTGGGGTACTTCTTGACAGTCCGAACTGTGTTGGCGAAAGAGGCTGATTCGTCGCCAGGCTCCGCCTTGGCTGCACGAGATGATCTGGAGGGTTTGATCGACTGGACGGGGGGCTTGACCGGCAAAGAAAACTCCTGGTGACAGGCAGCACATCAAAAATCTGCTGCAATGCACCATTCTAGGCACACACTCTGACCCCTGTGGCCTTGGTTAACCCTGAGGTTTTGGAGATGATGCCCACCCACTGCGATACCCGGAGTTCTGCATTTTTTGATGCACAACCCCTGATCAAACCACATTACCTGCGAAAATGAATCGATATGTTCACTGGAATCATCACCGGCTTGGGGCGAATCGTCGCCATTGACGACCTGGGTCGCTCTTTACAACACGGCAAGCGCCTGACCATCGAGGCCCCGGTCGGATACCTTGACGACGTGGGCCTGGGCGACAGCATCGCACTCAACGGCGCCTGCATGACCGTCACCACCTTCAACCCCGAGAGACGTCAGTTCACCATCGACATCTCAGCCGAATCGCTGGACAAGACCAGCGGCCTGGACCAAGAAGGCACCGTCAACCTCGAAAAAGCGCTGCGTGCCAACGACCGACTGGGCGGGCACATTGTGTCTGGCCACGTCGACGGCGTGGGCCACATCAGCCATTTTGAGCAAATCGGCGAAAGCTGGGAATTGCGCGTTCTGGCACCGCACACCTTGGCCAAATACCTCGCCTACAAAGGCTCGATCACCGTCAACGGTGTGAGCCTCACGGTCAACCGCGTGGCCGATCTGGCCGATGGCTGCGAGATCAGCATCAACCTGATCCCCCACACCGTGGACAACACCGCCCTCGGCAGCCTGAAACCGGGTAGCCGTGTCAACCTCGAAATCGACACCGTAGCCCGTTACGTGGAGCGCATGCTTAGCGCAGGCCTCCTCCAGAAAGACATCGCATGAACGCCCCAGCGCAATTGACACCCGTGGCGATATCGCCCGTTGAAGAGATCGTGGCCGAGATGAAAGTCGGCCGCATCGTCATCCTGGTCGACGAAGAAGACCGCGAAAACGAAGGCGATCTGGTGCTGGCGTCCGACCATGTCACGCCCGAAGCCATCAACTTCATGGCCCGCTTTGGCCGTGGCTTGATTTGCCTGACGCTCACCCGTGAGCGCTGCGAATTTTTGAAGCTCCCGCCCATGGCTGCACGCAACGGCACCTTCTACAGCACGGCCTTCACCGTGTCTATCGAAGCCGCTGAAGGCGTGACCACGGGCATTTCGGCTGCTGACCGCGCACGCACGGTGCAGGTGGCCGTGGCGCGCAACACCCAGCCCACCGACTTGGTCCAACCTGGCCACATTTTCCCGCTGCAAGCGGTGGACGGCGGCGTGCTCATGCGTGCAGGCCACACCGAAGCCGGTTGTGATTTGGCCGCCATGGCCGGTTGCAGTGCCTCGTCCGTGATCTGCGAGATCATGAAAGACGACGGCACCATGGCCCGCCTGCCCGACTTGCAGCTGTTTGCCGCTGAGCATGGCCTCAAAATCGGCACCATCGCTGATTTGATAGAGCACCGCAGCCGCAACGAATCGCTGGTCCAGCGCATCGGTAGCCGCACTTTGCAAACCGCACATGGCGAATTCACCGCCCATGCGTTTCGTGACCAAACCAACCAAGCTGTGCACCTGGCCTTGGTCAAGGGCGAGTGGACGCCTGAGACCGAGGTGGCGGTCCGCGTGCACGAGCCGCTGTCGGTGCTGGACGCCCTCGAAGTCAACCGTGCCATGCATTCCTGGGGCCTCGACGCCAGCCTGAGCTACATCAACGCGCAAGGTTGCGGTGTGGCAGTTTTGCTCAACTGCGGCGAGTCTGCCGACCAGTTGCTGGCCCAGTTTGAAGGCCGCGCCCGTTCAGCCCAAGCCCCCGAGCGCGGCAAGATGGACCTGCGCACCTACGGCGTAGGCGCGCAAATCCTGCGCGAATGCGGCGTGCACAAAATGAAACTCATGGGACAACCCCGCCGCATGCCCAGCATGACCGGCTATGGTCTCGAAATCACTGGTTACATCCCCAAGGAATGAACATGCTCGAAGCGAACAAAGGCACAGAACAAGAACTCGACGGGCAATTCCTGCACATCGGCATCGTGCAAGCCCGATTCAACGAAGACATCACCAACGAATTGGCCAAAGCCTGCATCGAAGAACTCGAGGCCTTGGGCGTGACCAGCATCGACCACGTCATGGTGCCCGGTGCTCTGGAAGTGCCCGTGGCCTTGCAGGCCATGGCTGAGCGGGCCGAATACGACGCGCTCATCGCTTTGGGCTGCATCATCCGAGGCGAGACTTACCACTTTGAGTTGGTCGCCAACGAGTCGGGCGCGGGCGTCAGCCGCGTGTCGCTCGACTACAACCTGCCCATTGCCAACGCGATTCTGACCACCGAAAACATGGAACAAGCCATCGCGCGCCAGACCGAAAAAGGCCGTGACGCAGCCCGAGTGGCGGTCGAGATGGCCTGCATCATGGACGACCTGTCGGCCGATTTGGCCGAAGAGTTTGACGACGAAGAGAACGCCTGATGACCGATTTGAACAGCACGTCAGGAGCGCCAAATACCCCACCCGCAGCCGCAGGCACGCGCAAGTCGTCTGCCAAGCCTGCCCGCAGCCGTTCGCGCGAATTTGCGCTGCAGGCGCTGTACCAGCACATCGTGGGCAAAAACGAAGCTTCGGACATCGACGTGTTCACCCGCGACCTGTCAGGATTTCACAAAGCCGACTCGGCCCACTACGACGCCCTGCTCTACGGCTGCACTGAACAAGCCCAGGCTCTGGATGCATTGATCGGGCCCAAACTCGACCGCAGTTTTGCCGAAATTTCGCCCATTGAGCGGGCCATCATGTGGATTGGCGTGTATGAAATGCAGCACTGCCTGGACGTGCCCTGGCGCGTCGTGCTCAACGAATGCATCGAACTGGCCAAGGACTTTGGCGGCACCGACGGTCACAAGTATGTGAACGCCGTGCTGAACGGCCTGGCCCCCGAATTGCGCAGCGCCGAAGTGCAAGCTGACCGCCAGTCCGGCCGCGCCAAATAAGGCAGACACCATGCGCATCTCTGAGCGAGCCGAGCGGATCGAGCCCTTTTGGGTGATGGAAGTGGCCAAGGCCGCTTCGAAAAAAGCCCGCGCGGTCGCACACACCGACCGGCCCGTGGTGTTTCTGAACATCGGCGAACCCGATTTCACCGCCCCACCCCGCGTGCAGCAAGCGGCCCAAGCCGCCATTGAAGATGGCCACACCCAATACACCCCCGCTCTGGGCCTGGACGCGCTGCGCCAAGCCATCAGCAACTGGTACGCCCAACGCTTTGGCGTGCAGGTGCCCGCCAGCCGCATCGTGGTCACTGCAGGTGCGTCTGCGGCGCTGCAACTGGCCTGTTTGGCGCTGATTGATCGGGGCGATGAAATCCTCATGCCCGACCCCAGCTACCCCTGCAACCGCCACTTTGTGAGCGCGGCCGAAGGCACGGCCGTGTTGGTGCCCACGACCGCCGAAGAACGCTTTCAATTGAGCGCCGCCAAAGTGGCTGCGGCTTGGGGGCCCCAAACCCGTGGCGTCTTGTTGGCATCGCCCTCCAACCCCACGGGCACCTCGATTGACCCGGCCGAGCTGGCCCGCATCATTGATGTCGTGCGCGAAAAAGGCGGCATCACCCTCATCGATGAGATTTACCTGGGCTTGAGCCACGATGATGCTTTTGGCCAAAGCGCCCTGGCCTTGGGCGATGACGTCATCAGCATCAACAGTTTCAGCAAATACTTCAACATGACCGGCTGGCGTTTGGGCTGGCTGGTGGTGCCCGAGCCCTTGGTGCCTGTGCTGGAGCGCTTGGCGCAAAACCTCTTCATCTGTGCCAGCACCGTGGCGCAACAAGCGGCCTTGGCCTGCTTTGAACCCGAGAGCCTGACCGAATACGAACGCCGCCGCGCCGAATTCAAAGCCCGGCGTGACTATTTTCTGCCGGCCCTCAACGATATGGGTTTGACGGTTCCAGTCGCCCCCGATGGCGCGTTTTACGCTTGGGCAGACTGCAGCGCCGCCTGCCAAAAGCTGGGCCTCACAGACAGCTGGGACTTCGCCTTTGCAGCGCTGGAGCATGCCCATGTGGCCATCACACCGGGACGCGATTTTGGCACCGACCAGACCGCCCGGTTTGTGCGCTTTTCCACCGCCAACTCGATGGCCGAGTTGCAAACTGCCATCGCCCGCCTTGATGCTTGGCTGAACCCATGACGCACAGCACAGCCCCTTTTGCGCACCCCATTCGCATCTATTGGGAAGACACCGATGCGGGCGGTATCGTGTTTTATGCCAACTACCTCAAGTTTTTTGAACGCGCCCGCACAGAATGGCTGCGCGCACTGGGCTTTGGCCAACAGCTGCTGCGTGACGAATCGGGCGGCATGTTTGTCGTGAGCGAAACGGCAGTCAAGTACCACTCGCCAGCCCGCTTGGACGACACCCTGGTCGTGACCGCCGAGTTGCAAAGCGGCGGCAAAGTCAGCCTGACCATTGCCCAGCGCGCTTACTTGCGCGCCGAAGACCAAGCCGACCGACTGCTGGCCGAGGGCACCATTCGCCTGGGCTGGGTCGACAGCACCACACTCAAACCGAGCCGCATACCGGCCCCTGTTCTGGAAGCCCTGAAATGAACCAAGACATGTCCATCGTCTCGCTGCTCTTGCACGCCAGCTTTGTGGTGCAACTGGTGGTGCTCATTTTGCTCAGCATCTCGGTGGCCAGTTGGGCCGCCATCGTGCGCAAGTTGTCGGCCATCAAACGCATCAAAAACCTGAACGAAGAATTCGAGCGCATTTTTTGGTCAGGCACCAGCCTGAACGAATTGTTCAGTGCAGCCAGCCAAAATGCCAAAGTGTCCGGCCCCATGGAACGCATCTTTGCCAGTGGCATGCGCGAATACCAAAAACTGCGTGAACGCCGAATCAGCGACACCGGCACCTTGCTCGACGGAGCGCGCCGCGCCATGCGCGCCAGTTTCCAGCGCGAAATGGACGTGGCCGAGTCTCAACTGGCCTTTTTGGCCTCGGTGGGTTCGATCTCGCCCTATGTGGGCTTGTTTGGTACGGTGTGGGGCATCATGCACGCCTTCACGGGTTTGGCCAGTTTGCAGCAAGTGACGCTGGCCACCGTGGCCCCAGGCATTGCCGAAGCGCTGGTGGCCACCGCCATCGGTTTGTTTGCCGCCATTCCTGCCGTTCTGGCCTACAACAGCTTCTCGCACGATGTGGACCGCATCGCCATCAAGCTCGAAACTTTCATTGAAGAGTTCTCCAACATCCTGCAGCGCAGCCTGGGTGGGGCAGGCGCAGGCCAGTCAGCCTCCGGCCACTGAAGGGATCTGAGCATGCCTGCCACATCATCGCGCGGTCGCGGACGCCGCACCATCGCTGAAATCAACATGGTGCCCTTCATCGATGTGATGCTGGTGCTGCTGATCATTTTTATGGTCACTGCCCCCATGATCACGCCCAGCATGGTCGACCTGCCCAGCGTGGGCAAGGCCGCCAAACAACCCGACCAAGTCATCCAGATCGTGATCCAGAAAGACGAACGGCTGAGCTTGTCAAGCGAGGGCAAAACCGACAGTGCCACTTTGAGCAACGTGGCCAGCAAGGTCAAGCAGCGCGTCGGCGAAAAAACCAACACCGCCGTTGTCATCAGCGCAGACCGGAACGTGAAATACGAAACCGTGGTCAAAGTCATGGACAGCTTGCAACGTGCCGGCATTGCCCGCGTCGGCTTGTCGGTCCAACTGGCCCCCTGAGAGACGCTCCTGTGAAAGCCAAGTCCGTCCCGCATCTGGAATTTGCACCCCCGCCGCAGCCCGGGCAGCAAAGCGCTTGGTGGATTGCGGGTTTGGCGCATGGGGCGCTTTTTTTGGCATTGGGCTTGGCCACAGCATGGAAAACCCAAATTCAAACTGTCCAAGCCGAAGCCGAATTGTGGTCAACGCTGCCTCAGGCTGCAGCCCCTCGAGCGCAAGAACCTGGCCCAAGTCCTGCAGTACCGACACCAGCAACTGCGCCGCAAAAGCCAGCCCAACGCACGCCGCCGCCAGCCCCCGATCCAGAGTTGGCGCTGCGCGACGCTCAAATCGCCCTCGAGAAGAAAAAGCAGCTGGAAAAAAAGAAAGAGGCTGAAAAACTCAAAGCCGAGCAGCTTCGCAAAGAGCGAGAAAAACAAGAAAAAGAGGCCCAAGACAAAGCGGACAAAGACAAAGCGCTGAAAGAAAAAGCCCTCAAAGAGAAAAAGGCTGAAGAAGAGCGCGACCGGAAAAAAGCCGAGGACAAAAACAAAGCCGATGCCGAACAAAAAAAGCGCAAGCAAGAACAGGCCCAAAAAGCCGCTCAGGACAAGGCGGACGAAGTCAGTGCCGAGACCTTGCGCAAGGAAAATTTACAACGCATGCAAGGCATGGCGGGTGCCTCAGGTGGTTCCAACGCCACCGGCAGCGCCCTCAAATCATCCGGTCCCTCGGCCAGCTATGCCGGACGCTTGGTTGGCCGCATCAAACCCAACATCACTTACCCCGGCGAAGCCATTGGCAATCCGCGGGCCGAGGTCGAAGTCAAAGTCAACCCTGACGGCACCATCTTGAGCCGGCGCATCGTGCAGTCCAGCGGTAACAAGGCTTGGGACGACGCGGTGCTGCGGGCCATCGACAAGACCGAAGTCTTCCCCAGAGACAGTGACGGGCGCGTGCCCCCCTTGATGGTGTTGGGCTTCAGACCGCTGGACTGACACGGACACGGCGCTTTCGTCTTCTCAAACCACATCGGCTTGCGAGCATGGAGAGTTAACAGACTCCTCCACAAAGATGGCCTGTTTGTGTCAAGCTTGGTCTTGAACTGTCGATACAAACAAGATACTTTCTTTGCGGGCCTGCCGGCAGGCCTGATTCACCGCACTTTGGACACACAACATGCTGAAAATTGTGGGTATCTGTTTCACCACCGCTGGGCTCGTTCTTGGTGCGGGGCCAGTATGGGCTCAAGGCAGTCAATCCAAAGGCTGTTTTGTGGCCCATTTCAAATCCCTGGCCTTAAAAACCCACGACCCCCAACTGCGTGCTGAGTTGGCAGAGCAGTGGCTGCAGCGGAACACCCCCAGTTGCACCAAGTTCCAACTGTCCTCCTTGCAGGCCAACAGCCCCAATTGGCTGGGCAGTGCCCTGACCCTCGAAATCTCATCCATCCTGGAAGGTGCCATTGAAGCCAGCATCTCAGGCAACCCTGAATTGATGGGGCGGCTTTACGAGTCATTGGGCAAGGAGGGGACCAGCGGCAACGTCACCCTGACCAACCCGGTTGCACGGGCCCCGGTGGTTCAACCCATGGTCAACAACGGCGTGATCCCCGGAAGTGCGAACTACGGCAACATTTCGGGCAACACCAACCTGAACCAAACCACGAACAACCTGAGCAATGCCAACAGCAACGCCAGAACGGCAGCCAACAGCACCCTTAACCCGATCAACCCGACCAACCCGACCAACCCGGTTGCACGGCCCCCGGTGGTTCAACCCATGGTCAACAACGGCTTGATCCCGGGCAGTGCGAACTACGGCAACATTTCGGGCAACACCAACCTGAATCAAACCACGAACAACCTGAGCAATGCCAACAGCAACGCCAGAACAACAGCCAACAGCTCCGTCACCGACGCCAGCAACACGCAGATCGGTCAAGGCAGCCCTGCCGCCAACATTCAGGGCAGACCCCAGACACCGCGTTGAGCCCTTGGCATCCAAGTTTTATCAAAAGAACGATCGAAAGCCTGAGCGCATACACGGGCATCTCGGCCGTGTGGCCCGCCATGCGCTGAACATTTGATCAGTTGTACACAATCTGCGCCTGACCCTGATCGGCCTGCGCCATCCAACTGGCCAAGGCTGCATCGGTCGGGAAAAATTTGGCGGCTTCTCCCAGTGCAAGCTCTGCGCGGGCGACCAGTTCGTCCTTGCGCCGCTCCAACACCAAGCGCACTGACAAGCCGCGCACCAAATCGCCTTGTTCAGTCTGCTCGCGCTGAGCAGG
This sequence comes from Comamonadaceae bacterium, assembly GCA_027486555.1. GTDB lineage: Bacteria > Pseudomonadota > Gammaproteobacteria > Burkholderiales > Burkholderiaceae_C > Limnohabitans_A. The sequence continues at coordinate 16,174 of JAIXOX010000012.1, read as the reverse complement.
AAACTCACGCACCAGACGAGCAATGTCGGGCGCACGACCATTAACGGCCACGCGCAGGTATTTGCCGTAGCGGCAACGGGCTGCACCCAAATCCATGATCTGCTCGATCTTGAGGCGAAATCCGCCCGAGAAACGGTCGGCCTGCATTTTGGCCGTGACGATGATGAGTTCGTCGTCTTTGAGCAAATGCTTGGCCGAGTTGATCAAGGATTCGTCGGCCGTGGCCTCTATCACACCCGATTTGTCGTCGAGCTTGAAAATGGCCACCTTGCCGCGCTGGCCGTTGATGATGCGCAAATCGCTCACGATGCCCGCCAAGACCATCGATTCGCGGCTGTCGATCAACTCCTCAATCTTGCGGCCCGCGAACTGGCGCACCTCAAGCGCCACCGCGTCAAACAAGTGGCCGGACAAGAAAAAGCCGACAGCGGTTTTTTCCAGCAACAAGCGCTCTTTGATGCCCCAAGGCATGACCTCCACCAAGTCAGGCTCTTGGGTGCTCGATCCGTGCGAATCGTCGCCAAGCATGTCAAAAAGGCCGCCTTGGTTGGCGTTGGCCACTGAGGCCGCTGCAAACTCGAAAGCCTTGTCGATGCTGACCGACAAGGCGGCCCGGTTCATGTGCAAAGAGTCAAAGGCACCGGCTTTGATGAGCGCATCCACCGTGCGCTTGTTGATACGACTGCGGTCCACCCGCACGGCAAAGTCAAACAAGCTTTTGAAAGGCCCCCCTTCTTTGCGGGCCGCCACAATCGCCTCAATCGCTTGCTGGCCCGTGCCTTTGATGGCGCCCAAACCGTAACGGATGATTTTGTCGGTCACCGGTTCGAAGCGGTGCGTGCCCCGGTTCACGTCTGGTGGGTCAAAGCGGATGCCGAATTTGAGCGCGTCTTCGTGCAAGACCTTGAGTTTGTCGGTGTCGTCCATCTCCACCGTCATGTTGGCGCAGAAGAATTCGGCGGTGTAGTGCACCTTGAGCCAGCCCGTGTGGTAGGCCAGCAGCGAATACGCAGCCGCGTGCGACTTGTTAAAGCCGTAGCCCGCAAACTTTTCCATCAGGTCAAACACCTCGTCGGCTTTGTCCTGCGGGATGTTGTGGGTGGCCAAAGCGCCTGCGCGGAACTTCTCGCGGTGCTCGGCCATTTCTTCGGCCTTCTTCTTGCCCATGGCACGGCGCAACAAGTCAGCACCGCCTAGCGAATAACCGCCCAAAATTTGCGCGGTCTGCATCACCTGCTCTTGGTAGACCATGATGCCGTAGGTCTCGCTCAGCATGTCGGCCACTGCCGGGTGCGGGTACTCCACCACTTCGCGCCCGTGCTTGCGCGCCACAAAGCTGGGGATCAGGTCCATAGGCCCCGGACGGTACAGCGCGTTCAGCGCGATCAGGTCTTCCAGGCGGCTGGGGCGGGCGTCGCGCAGCATGCCCTGCATGCCCCGGCTTTCAAACTGGAACACAGCTTCGGTCTTGCCATCTGCAAAAAGTTTGTAAGTCGGCGCATCGTCCAGCGGGATATTCTCAAAGGCGAATTTGTCCTGACCCTTGTGCCGCTTCATGATGAACTCGCGGGCGATCTCCAAAATAGTCAGCGTGGCCAGGCCCAAAAAGTCGAACTTCACCAGCCCGGCAGACTCCACGTCGTCCTTGTCGTATTGGCTCACCGCCGATTCGCTGCCCGGCTGCTGGTAGAGCGGACAAAAGTCGGTCAGCTTGCCCGGCGCAATGAGCACGCCCCCGGCATGCATGCCGATGTTGCGGGTCATGCCTTCGAGTTTTTGTGCCAACTCGATCAAGGTCCTCACATCCTCTTCGCGCTCGATGCGCTCGGCCAGGATGGGCTCCATGGCGATCGCATAGTTGTTCTTGTCGCCCTCTTTGGGCGTGGCGGGCGGGTACTGCAGCGTGACCGACATGCCCGGCTTGTTGGGAATCAGCTTGCTGATGCCGTCACAAAAGGTGTAGCTCATGTCCAGCACACGGCCCACGTCGCGAATGGCCGCGCGCGCGGCCATGGTGCCAAAAGTGGCAATCTGCGACACCGCATCACGGCCGTATTTGTCCTTCACGTAGTCGATCACCCTGTCCCGGTTGCCCTGGCAAAAGTCGATGTCGAAGTCGGGCATGGACACCCGCTCGGGGTTCAAAAATCGCTCAAACAGCAAGCTGTATTGCAGCGGGTCCAGATCGGTGATCTTGAGCGCATAGGCCACGAGCGAGCCCGCACCCGAACCCCGGCCTGGTCCCACCGGGCAGCCGTTGGCCTTGGCCCACTGGATGAAGTCGCCCACGATCAGGAAGTACCCCGGAAAACCCATCTTCAAAATGGTGCCCAGCTCGAACTCCAGCCTGTCTACATACCGCGCGCGCTCTGCCTCGCGTTTGGCCTCGTCGGGGTACAGGTGGATCAGGCGCTCTTTGAGGCCCTCGTGAGAGACATGTCGGAAATAATCGTCCACCGACATGACCACGCCATTGACGGGGGGGATCGGAAAGTTAGGCAGCTGCGGCTTGCCCAGCACCAGCGTCAGGTTGCAGCGCTTGGCTATTTCCAGCGTGTTGGCAATCGCGCTGGGCACGTCGGCAAACAGCGCACACATTTCTTGTGAGGACTTGAAATACTGTTCCCGGGTGAAACGCCGCACCCGGCGCGGATTAGCCAGAATTTCGCCTTCGGAAATGCAGACCCGCGCTTCGTGGGCTTCGTAGTCTTCGGTCGCCAAAAATTGAACCGGGTGCGTGGCCACCACCGGCAGCCCCAAGCGTACGGCCAGCGCCACAGCCCCTGCCACCTGAGGCTCGTCTTCAGGGCGGCCAGCCCGCTGCAATTCCAGGTAAAAACGGTGCGGAAAGATGGAAGCCAGTTGCAAAGCAATGTCTGCGGCTTTGTCGCTGTCGCCTTGCACCAGTGCCTGCCCCACCGGACCCGCCTGTGCGCCAGACATGAGGATCAGGCCTTCGGCCAGTTCCATGAGCCAGGTCAGCCTGACCACGGCCACGTTTTTGACCACATTCTGTGTCCAGGCCCGGGCCAGCAATTCGCAAATATTCAGATAACCCTGATGGCTTTGCACCAGCAGAGCCACCCGACTGATGGCCCCCAGATCACCACCCAGACCTTCGAGGTTGATTTCTGCGCCCAAAATGGGCTTGACGCCTTTGCCCCGGCCTTCCTTGTAGAACTTGACCCCGCCAAACAAGTTGTTCAGGTCGGTAAGGGCCAAAGCCGGTTGCCGGTCTTGGGCCGCTTTTTGTATGACTTCGTCAATGCGGCAGGTCGAGTCAACGACGGAAAATTCGGAGTGCAAGCGCAGGTGAACAAACATAAGCCCCATTGTAGAAGGCCAGAGCTCACAGCACGGTGCAATTTGCAGCCCTTGCGTGCCCTCACCTCAATCGCGCAGCACATGCAAGACTTCGGAACGAAACTCACGCCCATACAAAATCAGCACCACCAAAGCTGTGGCCATGACCAGGGCCAAAGGTGAAAAAAACCAGGCCATCGCAGCAAATGAAAAGTAATAAGCCCGCAAGCCATCGTTGAAGGTTTCAGCGGCAGCACTCACCAAATTGCCCGCCCGCTCGGCAAAGTGCTGCCGGTCAAAGCGTTCGTCTACAAATTCTTCGGGCGGGGGCATCGCACCAATGACCAAAGCCACAAAAGTGTATTGGCGCATGGACCAAGAAAACCGGAAAAAGGCATAGACAAAAATCGCCACCAAAACCAGCACCTTGAACTCAAACACCAACATCGGCGTGGGTTGGGCAAAGGGGATTTCAAGCACCAATTCGGCCGCCTTGTCGGTGGTGCCCAGCAAAGCAAACAAGCCGCCGATGATGATGATGCTGGTCGACGAAAAAAATGCCGGTGTTTGGGACAAAGTTTGGGTGATCAGGCCATCGAGCATGCGTGGATCGCGCCCCGTGGCCTGCACCATCCACAGCTGACGATAGCGGTTGGTGGTGGCAATCAGGCTCAAGTCTCGCATGCCACGCACCTTGGCCACCCAAGCATAGCCCACCCACATCCCGAGAAAACAAACCAAACCCAGCCAATCGGCCCAAGGCAACATCGAAATGATCTTCATAGGTCCCAATCGTAACAAGGAAGCGGATACACCTGAAGTGACCGGTCACCTGAGCATGCATCTGCAACAGCCGTCCTGCTGTGCTGCTTAAAAAGCACCTTCAAAATCAGCCCCGACATGTTTCAGGCTTGGATGCGCATCCTCGATCAACCCCCCCATGCTGTGCTGTGGTTGTTTGACAAAAACCGCCAAGTGCAATTCACGCTGCGGCAGTACGCTCAGGCCCAAGGCATTGCCCCCGAAAGGCTGGTCTTTGCAGAATTCGCCCCCCTGGCCGAGCACCTGTCACGCTACCGATTGGCCGACCTGTTTCTGGACACCGCGCCCTATAACGCGCACACCACGGCCAGCGATGCCCTGTGGGTCGGCTTGCCGGTGCTCACCCTCAGCGGACGCAGTTTTGCCTCTCGCGTCGGTGCCAGCCTCTTGACGGCGTTGGACCTCAAAGAGCTGATCACGCACAGCTTGAGCGACTACGAAAACCTGGCCCTGAAACTTTGCAAAGAACCCAAAGCCTTGAGCCAGCTGCGCCAACGCGTGACCCACAGCCCCAAGCGATCCGCCCTGTTTGACGGCAGACTCCTGGCCCGCCTGATGGAGTCGGCTTACACCCAAATGGCCCACCGACAAGCCCAAGGCCTGCCACCCGAAGGTTTTCAGGTCTGAACACCAATTTCGACCCCAAGCGCTGCGTTAACTGAGCGACACGTTCTGTGGTTTTTGCACGCTATGCTGAAGCACCCAAGCCGTCAATGCACAGCCGCAGTCCCTCTCCATCAAACTTCAACACCATGACCACATCGCCCCTTGCCCTGCTCAACGACCCCACTTTGCTCAAGACCGACGCCCTGATCAACGGACAGTGGGTCGCAGGCAGCCAGCGTTTTGAGGTGACCGACCCGGCCACGGGTGGGCATTTGGCCAGTGTGGCCAACCTCGGTGCGGCCGAAGCCGAAGCCGCCATTGCCGCTGCCAACGCGGCCTGGGGCCCCTGGAAAACCAAAACCGCCAAAGAGCGCAGCACCATCTTGCGCAAGTGGTTTGACCTGCTGATCGCCAACACCGAAGACCTGGCCCGCTTGATGACCGCAGAAAACGGTAAACCCATTGCCGAGTCGCGTGGCGAAGTGGCTTATGGCGCAAGTTTTGTGGAGTGGTTTGCCGAAGAAGCCAAGCGCGTCAATGGCGAAACCCTGCCCCAGTTCGACAACAACCGCCGCCTGTTGGTGCTCAAGCAGCCCATTGGCGTTTGCGCGGCCATCACGCCCTGGAACTTTCCGCTGGCCATGATCACCCGCAAGGTGGCACCCGCCTTGGCTGCAGGCTGCCCCGTGGTCATCAAACCTGCCGAGCAAACACCGCTCACCGCCCTGGCTGCGGCCGAGTTGGCCATTCGCGCGGGCATCCCGGCTGGCGTCCTCAACATCATCACTGCCGACGGCCCGCAAAGCATCGCCATCGGCAAGGTGCTGTGCGCCAGCGACGTGGTGCGCCACATCAGCTTCACTGGCTCGACCGAAGTGGGCCGCATTTTGATGGCGCAGTCGGCCCCCACCGTCAAAAAGATGTCTTTGGAGCTGGGCGGTAACGCGCCCTTCATCGTGTTTGAAGACGCCGACATCGACAGCGCCGTGGAAGGTGCATTCGCCAGCAAATACCGCAACGCGGGCCAGACCTGCGTGTGCACCAACCGTTTTTATGTGCAGGAATCGGTGTACGAAGAATTCGCCGCCAAGTTTGCGGCCAAAGTCAAAACGGCCAAAGTGGGCAACGGTTTTGCCGACGGCGTGAACCAAGGCCCACTGATCGAGCCCTCGGCCCTCGACAAGGTCGAGCGCCATGTGAATGACGCCATCGCCAAAGGTGGCCGTGTGCTCGCGGGTGGCAAGCGCCTGGAAGGTCAGTTTTTTGAGCCCACTGTGATCGCCGATGCCAGCGCCGACATGGTTTGCGCCAAAGAAGAAACCTTTGGCCCGTTCGCACCCATCTTCAAATTCAAGACCGAGCAAGAAGCGATTGACGCAGCCAACAACACCGAGTTCGGCCTGGCCAGCTATTTCTACAGCCGCGACGTGGGCCGCATCTTCCGCGTCAGCGAAGCGCTCGAATACGGCATGGTGGGCATCAACGTGGGCATTTTGGCCACCGAACATGTGCCTTTTGGTGGCGTCAAGCAGTCGGGCCTTGGCCGTGAAGGCTCACACCACGGCATGGACGATTACGTGGAAATCAAGTACCTCTGCTTGGGCGACATCCTGAAGTAAAATGCACACCTTCGCGGGTGTCGTTTAATGGTAGGACTTTTGCTTCCCAAGCAAATAACGAGGGTTCGATTCCCTTCACCCGCTCCAAAAGATCGCTTCAGATCACATCCCCAAGCCGCAAAACCTGTCCAACTCCTAGAGTCGGCAGGTTTTTTTTCGATCGGTCCACACGGATGCATTGCAGCAACCCACAAAACCATCAAAGTCAATTTGTATTGACGGTTTAATATGAATTTCATTTTTGATTGAAAAAATGCAGGTTGTTCATTTTTTGTGCTTACTACATTCCGAAAGCAAATATGTCAATGACCGCTCCCTTCAAACTTTCCTTGGTGGCTTGCAGCACATTCTTGATGTGCCAAGCTGTTGCTCAGCAAGCCGTCCCCCCTTCCGGCAATCTCGACACCATCGTGATCACTGGCCAAGCATCCAGTCTGAGCAAATCCATCCGTGCTCAAGAGGCATCGAACCAAATCATCAGTGTGGTCAGCTCCGACGACATCGGCGCCTTGCCCGATATCAATGCCGCCGAAGCTTTGGCGCGCATGCCGGGTATCTCGCTGCAACGCGATCAGGGTGAAGGTCGCTATGTGGTCGTTCGAGGTCTTGGCCCCGATTTGAATACCGTCACCATCAACGGCGCCTTGGTGCCTGCGCCTGAAAACGGTCGGCGCGGAGTGACTTTGGACATCTTGCCCGCGGGCATGATCCGATCGCTGGAAGTGACCAAAACGCTCACACCCGACATGGATGCCAACTCATTGGGCGGCACCATCGACGTCAAAACGCTGTCTGCCTTTGATCTTCCTGGCAAGCTGCTCTCCGTGACGGGTGGCGTGGGCTACGATGAACTTTCCAAGAAGAGCAATCCATTTGCCAGCGCACTTTGGGCAGATCGTTTCATGGATGGTAAATTGGGTGTTGCTGTGGGCATCAGCACCGAAAAACGAAAGTTTGCCTCTGATGACGTCGAAACAGGTGGCGGATGGTCGGCTGGAAAATTGACTTCAGTTGAGCTGCGCGATTACCAGCCGGTGCGAGAGCGCGATGCCTTGTCTCTGAATCTGGATTACCGCGTCAACAAAGATCAATCTTTTTATTCAAAGACATTTTGGAGCTCCTTCAGTGACGATGAACTTCGCGACCGCTTGGGCATCAGCAACATCAGTGGCGGGTCTGCAGCAGAAGACACCCCCTTCAATGCACGCGCTGAGCGCAACTTAAGACAACGCAAATACACCCGCGAAATTCTGTCTCAGGTCATCGGTGGATCGCAAACCTGGGACGCTTGGAAGTTGGAAGGTCGTCTTGGCTTCAGCTCCGCGAATGAAGATCAACCGAACGCGCTCAACAGTGTGTCCTTCAGGCAAAACGTGACGGGCCTGACCTACAAAAACACGATGTTGCCCGTGATTACCGCACCTGCCAACTCGTCACTGTATGACCCCAGCAAATTCGGATTGAACGCCATCACCTTCCAATCCAGGTTGAGTGAAGACAAAGAGAGCCACGGCAAATTTGACTTGAGCCGAAAGCTCAATTTTGGCGACGTCCAAAGCACTTTGAAATTTGGATTCAAGTCCAGCCTTCGCAAAAAAACCAATGACACGGACCAGTGGACTTTCAACAGCTCGAACGCCGCAAGTCCCAACTATTGGGGAGCAGGCCCAACCACTTTGAATGCTTTCAACGGCACCAACATGGTTGATTTCCCACAAATGATAGGTCTTTCAATTGACCCGGCTTTGGTTCGTGCACGCGCCGCTGGCTTGAACAAAGCTGGTGCAACGATTGTTTCCACTTCTGCTATCAATGATTGGCGCATGAATGAAAACATCAACGCCACCTACGCTCAAGTGAGCAGCGATGTTGGCAACTGGAACATTCTGGCGGGTGTTCGCCATGAAAACACAAAGTTTGAAGCCAACGGCAATCAGTTCTTGAACAATGCGCTGACCCCCAAGAACACAAGCCGTAGCTTTGGCAACACTTTGCCCAATCTGCAAATTCGCAACAGCCTTGACCAAGAAACCAGCATTCGCGCAGCTTTGACCAAGTCTGTTGTGCGAGCCAACTTCTCTCAATTGGCCCCCGGCGTTTCCTACAGTTCGCCAACCGAAGCCACCATCGGCAATCCTGATCTGAAACCTCTGACCTCCGCCAATTTTGACCTTGGTGTGGAGCGTTTGATTGGCAAAGATGGCGTCATGTCTTTGTATTACTTCACAAAAGACATCAAAGATTTCACATACACCACCAACATGGCCGGTACCGGACAGTTTGCCGGTTTTACTTCAGCCACCGTGGGGGTGAACGGCGACAAAGCCAAGCTCAAGGGTTACGAATTGTCTTACACACAAGCGCTTCGTCAGCTGCCAGGCGCTTTGAGTGGTTTGATTGTTGGCGCCAACGCGACGATCACGGATTCCACCACGGTGCTTTCACGCTTTGACATACCGACCAACAAGCTGCTTTCCCGCGAAGTCGCATTGCCAGGCCAGTCAAACAGAGTGGTAAATCTTGTTTTGGGTTATGAAGCGGGCCCTCTGAGTGCTCGCATTGCGTCAAACGCCAAATCACGTTATTTGCTGCAAACCGGCAGCGATGTGGTGGATGCCAGCCAAGACGCTTGGGTGGCTGGACAAAGACAGGTTGATCTTTCTGTGAAATACCAAATCAACAAAATGACTCAACTGACATTTGAAGGCTTGAACATCAACAAAGAAAAATACTATGTGTACCTTGGCAGCGAACGCTTCAACTTCCAAAATGAACAGTACGGTCGCACCTTCCGTCTTTCATTGACCATGGCGCATTTTTAAGTGTTCATCACTTTATGCCAGAGGAAGAAGGCTCTGCCTTCTTCCATTTTTTTTGGGTGCATCTGTTGGATAAGCGCCTCTTCTTGCTACGCCGGTCACTACACGACCAAAACACCTTACCAAGCGCAACAAGATTTCAATTCTTACGAAGTGATACCCGCAGGTTTTGAAATTTTTCATACACAGCTGGTCGCGCGGCATGGTGCGCGTGGTCTGTCCAAGATGAAAGCAGATTTGGCATTGTTCAATCTTTGGAAAGCTGCCCGTCAACAAAATGCATTGACACCGTTGGGGGAAAATTTAGGTCCTCAGTTGGAAAAGTTGATTGAAGTAAATGCCTTGCTCGGCTACGGGGTCCTCAGTGGCAGTCCACCGGGTTACGGCAACCTCTCGCAACAAGGCGTTCAGGAACACGCGCAGTTGGCGCAAAGAATGTTGGTGCGTTTGCCAAGTCTTTTTGTTCAATTGGAAAATGACAAAATTTCTCCTGATCAAAAATCGATCCGAGTGCTTCACTCAGGTGTCAACCGAGCGAAAGACAGTGCCGATTCCTTTGTCAACGCCTTGGTAACCCAAAAACCAAAGCTCAAAGCTCAACTGCATTACCCGATTCTTAAAGGTTACCCAGAAGCCAATCCAAAGGATCAGTTACCCGGTGTCAATCGTTTTTTACTTTATTTTCACAGTTTGAATGACCGAACGGACGCTGCATTGAATATGGCCGACCCAAACGCCAAGATTTTCAAATACAGCCAAGCCTATCAAAATTACAGCAACAGCCCTCGGATTACTGCCAAAGCAAGACTGATTCATGAATCAGAAGTCATGCATTCAACAGCAAACCAAGTTTTGTCAAGGCTGTTCAAGTCTGATTTTCTCGAGCGCTTAAAGAGTGGAAAATTTCAAGTGGCCAATACTGGAAAATTCCATTTCAAGTCAAAAGATGGTGTTTATCAAGTTCAATTAGAGGGTGATGGCCGAGCTCAGATCCGAACGCCCTTGGATGCACTCTTGGCTTTGTCAGACGCCTATGAAATTGCACCTGGTCTTCAACATGAGCTGGGATTTAATTTTAACGAATACATCAGCGATAGCGAGGCCAAGATTTTGGCTGAGGCCAATGATGCAGAAGATTTCTACAGCAGGGGGCCTGGGATCGCTGAAGACCCCCCTCTCAACAGCGACATGGCAGAAGGTTTACTCCTGGATTTCTTCGATCAAATAAATCAAGCCAATTCCAGTCCAATTGGTAAAGGCGCTACTTTGCGGTTTACCCATGCCGAAGTCATGGTGTCATTCGCCGGAATTTTGCAGATTCCAAAATTAACCCAAGCGCTGCCATTTACTGAAAATTATTCATACGCCAACAGTGCATGGAGGGGTGCGTTGATTGCGCCCTACTCGGCCAATGTCCAATGGGATACTTTCAGGAATCCTCAGGGGTCTCTTGTTGTTCGTATGCTCTACAACGAGAGAGAGACGCATTTCAAGTCGACATGTGATTCAGCGCGAATGAATCCCCAAAGTTTTTATTACAAATATGAGGGTTTGAAGGCTTGTTACGGTGTTGATTAAACCCTTGTCACCTGCAAAAAAGTCAGTCCTTCTGGACAATTTTGGGATCAAGTTGCAATCAATGTTGAGAAACAGGCTTATTGGTTGTTGAATTGGGCTTCATCAGTCTGCTCTGTGCTAAGCAAAGTAATCTCGGGCAACACGACGGGGTTTTCGACCGTCACCGCATATTGCACCTTGGGCGCGCTGCGCATGGCTTCTGGTTTCCTGTCTGCCACTTTGGGTTGTGGCAACAAGGCCGTTGGGGGGATGGGCGCTCGTGACTGAAGCGCTGCTTGCGGCTGCACAAGCGCGTCAGGCATCCAGGGTGCGGCAGAATTATTCACAACCAGTGCGTTTGAATTTTCAAAAATACCCATGGTCAGCCGGGGGATGACTTCATTGAACTGGGACGCGATGCCCACGACCCCGACGCTTCCCAGGATGAGCAGTGCCAACGCTCCCCACAGGCTCGGACTGAGCCGCCAAGCGCTTGCAACCGAATGGTCTTGACGCATTTTCAACTGGATCAAAGCATCCACCACGGTGGGCTGGGTCTGGGCGACGGCGTCGATCGGTTCGTCAGCCTTGATGACCAAGTCAGGATCGCCCCCCAACAAAAGCGCCACTTTGCGCGCGGCTTTTTCTTGAATGGCTTGAGAGTAGAAAAGCGATGTCTCACCCGATTCGAGTTGCAGGATTTGACCCTTCGACAAAATCGCTTTGCGGGCCAAAACGCCCGTTTCCAAGTTGTTGGCCAATCGCCATTCGCGCAACAACTCGCCACGGACACGGTTTGACATGGGTAAAAAATCTAAAAGACAATAAACCTCTTGATTATGTCGTCACTCATTGAAGTTTGTGTGACAAAAAAGCCACCAGATCATGGTGGCTTTTGTTCTTCAGCAATGGGTACTTCAAAAAATCAGTTTCACACCCGTCTTGCTTTGCAGCAACTCGGGCGTCACGCCGGGGGCCAGTTCAAGCACTTTGAGTCCCTCGGGCACCACGTCCATCACAGCCAAGTCGGTGATGATGCGGTCGACCACGCCCACGCCCGTCAAAGGCAGGGTGCAGTTGGGCAAGATCTTCATGTCTTCGGTGCCGTCTTTCTTTTTGGCCACATGCTCCATCAAAATGATCACGCGCTTGACGCCAGCGACCAGGTCCATCGCGCCGCCCATGCCCTTGACCATCTTGCCGGGAATCATCCAGTTGGCCAGATCACCCTTTTCGCTCACCTGCATGGCACCCAAGATCGACAGGTTGATCTTGCCGCCCCGGATCATGGCGAACGACAACTCGCTGCCAAAAATCGACGAACCCTTGATGGTCGTCACCGTCTGCTTGCCTGCGTTGATCAGGTCGGCGTCCACCTCTTCTTCGATCGGGAAAGGGCCAATGCCCAGCATGCCGTTTTCGCTTTGCAGCCAAACTTCTTTGTCGGCCGGCACAAAGTTGGCCACCAGCGTGGGGATGCCAATGCCCAGGTTCACATAAAAACCGTCTTCCAGTTCGTGGGCCGCGCGGGCGGCCATTTGGTCTTGACTCCAGCTCATATCAGACTCCTGCTTTCTCTGTGATCGTGCGTTTTTCGATGCGCTTTTCAGGATGCTTGTTCAGCACAATGCGGTGCACATAAATGCCCGGCAGGTGAACGCTGTCGGGGTGCATCTCGCCGGTCTCAACGATCTCTTCGACCTCGACCACGCAGATTTTTCCAGCCATGGCCACCGCCGGGTTGAAGTTGCGCGAGGTGTAGCGGAACTGCAGGTTGCCAGACTTGTCGGCGCGGTGCGCTTTGACCAGTGACACGTCGGGCACCAAGGCGCGCTCCATCACATAAGTCTCGCCGTCAAACTCACGCAGCTCCTTGCCCTCGGCCACCAAGGTGCCCACACCGGTTTTGGTGAAGAACGCCGGGATGCCCGAACCGCCCGCACGCAGCTTTTCGGCCAGCGTGCCTTGGGGCGTGAACTCCAAAGCCAGCTCGCCCGCCAAGTACTGGCGCTCAAACTCTTTGTTTTCGCCCACATAAGAAGCAATCATCTTCTTGATCTGGCGGGTCTGCAGCAAGATGCCCAAACCAAAGTCGTCCACGCCCGCGTTGTTGGAAATCGCGGTCAGGTTCTGCACACCGCTGTCGCGCAATGCAGCGATCAGGGCCTCAGGGATACCGCACAGGCCAAAACCGCCCACGCCAATGAGTTGCCCGTCAGCCACGATGCCCTTCAGGGCCTCGGCTGCGGATGGAAAAATCTTGTTCACACCAAACTCCATTCTGGAAAGAGAACGCTACGATACTACGTAATCCGATACGTAGTTTTTCGTAGAGGGCAGCCCTTAGCCCCATTCCACTGGCCATGAACACCGAGATCGACTACCGCCTCGCCTTTGACCTGGCCCCCATCGGCATGGTGCTCTCGCGCAACCGCGCCATCATCGACTGCAATCAGCGCATGTGTGAGATGTTTGGTGTGGGCCGCGAACAACTGATCGGCCAGACCTTTCAACTGCTCTACCCCAGCGCGGACGAATACGAACGCACCGGCCAGCGCATCACACCCATCCTGAACACCAAGGGCGTGTACGCCGATGACCGCATCATGAAACGGGTCGATGGCCGCTTCAAGGGTGAGACCTTCTGGTGCCATGTGACGGGCCGCGCCCTGAACCGCGACGCCCCACACGAGGCCGGCATCTGGACCTTTGAAGACCTCTCGGCCCGCAAACCCGTGAAGGCCGAACTCACCGCCCGCGAACGCGAAGTTGCAGCGCACCTGATGGACGGCCAGACCAGCAAAGAGATTGGCAAAGCTCTGGGCATCAGCCACCGCACGGTGGAGATTTACCGCGTCAAGCTGATGCGCAAATACCAGGCCTCGGGGGCTGCGGATTTGATTCAGAAGTTGATGCGGGGGTAAACACCCAGAGGCTCAGGGTTGGGACAAACCCGCCATCCGCCGCAAGTGCTGCGCCACCCCACCAAACTGCTGCTCAATCACCGTCAGCCGCTTGAAGCCATGGCCCACGGCCAGCTCGTCGGTCATGCCCATGCCGCCGTGCAACTGCACCGCGCCCTGCCCCACCAACCTTGCGGCACGCAGCACCGTCACATGGGCCGATGACACGCGCTCAGCGCGGCGCTCGGGGCTGTCGCTCAGCACATCGGCACATGCGCCCACCGCCGCCGCGGCTTGCACCAGCGCCATGTACATGTCGGCCATGCGGTGTTGCAAGGCTTGGAAGGCCGCCAGGGGTTGGCCAAACTGTTTGCGCTGACTGGTGTAGTTGAGCGTGTCGCGCATCAAGGCCTGCATCACGCCCACAGCTTCGGCACCAGCGGCCAAAGTGGCCGTGTCCCACGCCTGCATGAGTGCGGCCAGCGCATCGCCCTGGCCCAAGACGGCCTGCACAGGCATTTGGTCAAAGGCCAGCTCTGCCGCCCAGGCACCGTCGATCAAGCGCACATCGCGCCGCTGCACGCCGCTGGCTGCAGGGTCGATCAGGCAGATGCGCAGTTGGCCCGGTTCGTTTTTCGCGCTCACCAGCCAATGCGTGGCACCGCTTGCACCTCGCACCAGGGCTTTGCGCCCGCTGATGTGCAGTTGGCCATTCGAATTGTGCAAACGGGTCTGTACCCGGCTCAAGTCAGTCCGCCCAGCAGGTTCCAACGCCGCCACAGCCAAGCGCACTTGGCCGTCGGCCAGGCCTTGCAACAAAGCGTCGGCCGCTGGGTCGCCCAGCGCTTGCAGCAAGCTCGCGCCCAGCACGGCGGTGCTGCTGTAAGGCTCGGCCACCAAGGCTGCGCCCAAGGCCTGGCAGATCAGCATTTGCTCGGGTAAACCACCGCCCATGCCGCCCAAGTGTTCGGGAAGTGCCGCGCCCAAGAGGCCCAGCTCATGGCTCAAGCCTTGCCACAGCGGTGCAATCGCTTCTGGACTTGCGATCATCTGTGCGCGTTTGTCGAACGGCAACTTGTCTTGCAACCAGCTTTGCAGACTGGCCAGCAACATGGCTTGCGTTTCGTCGGCGGGCACCACTGGCTCCACCACCTCGGCACCCAAAAGGTGGCGGGCGATCAGGTTGCGCTGGACTTCGTTGGTCCCGCCATAAATCGAGGCGGCGCGGTCGTTCAAATAAGCACGGGTGGCGAACACCGACTCTTCGGGCACCGGCAGCTCGTGGGCACTGGCTTCTTCCACCGTGAGGCTGGTGGCACTGTAAGGGCCGGCAATGCTCAGTCCCAGCTCGGTCAGGTGCTGCTTGAGCTCGGTGGCCAGCACCTTGCCCATGGAGGGTGCCGCAGGCAGCCAGCAAGGCTGCGCGCCGCCGCCAATGCGCGCTGTCAGCACCTGTTGCTCCCACGCGTGCAAGGCATCGATGCGGCACTGCGCGTTGGCCAGAGTCAAGGCGATGTCTTCATGCTCGGCGTCTGCATGTCCTGCTGCAAACGCCTCGCGCAAGGACTCGTGCAACCGCGCCAGACGGCCCCGCAATAACGGCGCAGAGGAGCCGCCTCGCTCGTGTTCCAGCAAAAATTTGGCGATGGTCCAGCCCTGGTTTTCTTCGCCGATCAGGGCATCAGCGGGCACGCGGGCTTCGTCAAAAAAGACCTGGTTGAACTCGTGGTCGCCCGAGATGCTGGTGATCGGTCGGATCTGGATGCCCGGGTTATTCAATTCGAACATCAAGAAGCTGATGCCTTGCTGCGGTTTGCCGCTGCTGTCGGTGCGCACCAAGCAAAACATGTGCGTCGCGCGGTGGGCGTGGGTGGTCCAAATTTTGGAGCCGTTGATCACCCACTCGTTTCCCTCACGGCGGGCGCGGCATTGCAACGATGCCAGGTCAGAGCCAGAACCCGGCTCGCTGTAACCCTGGCACCAGTAGCTCACGCCGTTGCGCAAGTCGGGCAGCCAGCGCTCTTTTTGGGCCTGCGTGCCAAAGGCTACCAGCACGGGCGCGGCCATCACCAAACCCAAGGGCGAGACCTTGGGGGCATCGGCCGCCGCCATCTCGCTGGCAAAAATGTCGTGTTGCCGGGGCGTCCAGCCGCAGCCACCCCACTCGACTGGCCAGTGCGGCGCAGACCAGCCGCGCTTGGCCAAAATGCGCTGCCACGGTATGCCGACTTCGTAGTCCGCAAAAATACCCGAGGTGCGGTGACAGCCCAAGCGGATCTCGTCGGTCAGCTCAGCGGCCAAAAAGGCGCGCACCTCGTCGCGAAAAGCCAGCTCTTCTTTGCTCAAGTTCATGGGGTGTTCACTCTAAAGGACGAAAAGAAAAGGCCGCCATCGCAAGGTGGTGACCTGATCAAGGGCAGGTTCAGAAACCCACGTAACGCACAAAATTGGCTTCGTCTTCGCGCACCGACTTGACGGTGTTGGCCACAAAGTCTTCGTCCGGGTAGCCCAGTGCGATGCAGATCATGATGTTCTGGTCATCCGG